>NZ_JAUTAN010000001.1:625772-938658 GCF_030818655.1 Nocardioides zeae
CGTCGACCACCCAGTCCAGCAGGGCGGCCACGACCGCGAGGCCCCAGGCGATGAGCACGACGTCGAGGAAGTCGATCGGCTCGATGGCCGGCACGAGCGACAGCGCGACCGCGAGGATGAGCGCCTGGGCCAGGAAGCCGGACAGCAGCAGCCCCACGACCCCGGTGAGCACCGTGAGCCGCGTGAGCAGGGGGCGCATCAGGGCGCCGACGAGGAGCACGGTGCCGACCAGCAGCGCCACCGTGACGCTGCCGTTCTCGGGCACCTGCTCGCCCGGCACGAGCTGCAGCGTGACGGCCATGGCGACGAACGACAGGACGAAGGACCGCAGCACCCCGACGAGCCAGACCAGGGGTCGCGCCGTCCGCACGCCGCGTGCCGCGAGGACGGCACGTCGCCCGAACGCGGTCCGTTGCTGCACGTGGTCAGCGTAGGGCGCCCTCGGTGGGACAGCGCGGGGTCATCCCACCGACAGCTCGAACCGGCAGCCGCCGTCCGTGGTCGCGGTGGCCGCCTCGACGACCTCGCCCCGCTCGACCTCCCACTCGTCCTGCGTGTCGCGGAGGCGGATGCCGCCCGTGTCGTTCGTCGGTGCCAGGTCCTCGGAGCTGCGGAGCACCGCGTGGTCGCCGCCGACGTCGACGACGGTGAGCGTCACCCCGCAGCCGACGTCGGCCTCCTCGCCCTCGGCGGGGAGCAGCGTCCACGTCGTCGCCGTGGGGTCGTGGTCCGGGTCCCACCCGTTCCAGGGCGTGGAGACGATCCGCACCTCGCTGACGTCGGGTTCGCTCGCGCATCCCGCGAGGGCCAGCAGGGCGACCGGGAGGGACAGGAGGGCGGCGATGGAGGGGCGCATGGAGGTACGACGCGCGCCGGCCTCCGGCGGTTCCCGGGGCGGGCGGGTGAGGTGCGGCCGCGGCTCAGAAGCCGCGGAAGACGCCGTCCGGGTCGGCGCTGTCGGCGTACTCGAAGAAGCCCATGTTGGCGATGGCGAGGTTGGCCTCGACCTCGGCGACCACGTCGACGGTGCTGCGGAAGCTGCGGGGGAGGTCCGGCTCGCCCTCCGCCGCAGGCCCGAGGTCGACCCAGAGCACGGTGACCTCTCCGCCGGCGGCGGCCTCGCGCATCGATCGTCCGTCGGCCAGCAGGAGGTAGCCGTAGGTCGGGGGCAGGTCCGCGATCGCGGCCTCGGCAGTCAGGCCCGCCCAGGCCGGGTCGTCGGAGGTCAGGATGGCCGGCTGGTAGAGCTCGGGCGGCTCGCCGCACGGACCCGGCTCGCCGTCGCCGAAGTCGGTGCCGGCGAGCACCAGCTCCGTGACGCGCGTCCAGGCGGCGTCGTCGGTGCGGTCGGCGCGGACCAGCACTGCGGTCGTCCCGTCGGCGGCGAGGGCCTCGTCGAGTGGTGTCCCGATGGGGAGGGTCATGTCGAGCTCCTCGGTGTCCTCGACCTCCTCGGCCCCGTCGGGGCCCGGCGGGTCGCAGAGGTCGCTGTCGTCGAGGGGCGGGACGTCCCCGCCCTCCTGCCACGCCTCGCGCACGAGCTCGTCGATCTCCGCCTGCGTCAGGTCGTCGCCGCCGTCGCCCACCCACCCCTCGAGGGAGGTCTCCGACTCGGCACCGGCACGCACCGGGTCGGCGTCGCCCGGCCCGCCGACGTCCCCGCACCCGGCGAGGACCAGCACGGCCGGCAGCAGCGCGGCCACCACGAGGCCACGGGCAGGAGGGCGGGTCACGGCACCATGGTGGCCGCGACGGCCGCCGTTGTCCCGCGAACGCCTCACGCCCGCAGCGACCGCACGAGCGCGACGACGTCGTTGGCGACGCCCCGCACGACGGGCAACCGCGTCAGCCGGCACAGTCGGTCGACGAGCGGCACGACGCCGTGCACGAGGGCCCGGGTGCGCGCCTGGCCCTCGGACGCGTCGTACACCCAGAAGAGCACGACGCCCATCTGGAGCAGCCACAGCAGCTCCGGCATCTCCTCGCGGAGGGCGGGGGCTAGGCGGAGGTCCGAGCCGGCGAGCACCTGACGGTGGATGTCGACCGACGTCGCACGCGCGGCCGCCGACTCGGGGGAGAAGGGCGAGAGGGGGCTGCGCGGGTCCGCCGCGTTCCGGAAGAAGGTGGCGGCGAAGTCGCGGTAGGGCTCCGCGAGGTCGATCCACCCCTCCAGCACGCCCGTGAGCCGCTCGGCGAACCCGGTCTCGGTGGCCAGCACGTCGCCCACCAGGTCGTGGTGCGCACCCGAGAGCTGGTCGTAGAACCCCTGGACCAGGTGCTCCTTCGACGCGAAGTAGTAGTAGGCGCTGCCCAGGGACACCCCGGCGGCGTCGGCGACCGCGCGCATGGTGGTCGCGTCGTACCCGCCCTCGCGGAAGAGCCGCATCGCCGCCCCGACGATCGCGGCGCGGGTCGCCTCGGCCTTGGCGGAGCGGGGAGCAGGCGTCGGCACAGCCGCCAGGGTAGTCACCTCCTCCCGTCGACGCTGTCGGCGCCGTCGGCGGCTGTCGGTACGGCGCGTTCCCTCAGCTGCCGGGAGCGGGGTGGGCGCCGGGGTAGGGCCCGAACGCGCCGGGCACGACGCGGCTGGGCGGGACGGGCGGCATGGTGGCCTGCTCGAAGCGGTGCCGGCGGCGGATCGAGTTGAAGACCAGCACGTTGGTGAAGTGCACGGCGCCCAGCACGAGCAGCACCACGCCGAGCTTGACGCTCAGGCTCTCGAGCATCGCGCTCGCGTCGGGTACGGGGTCGCCGACGCGGAGGAAGAGCAGCACGAAGCCGACGTTGAGCAGGTAGAAGCCCACCACCAGCAGACGGTTCACGGCCCCGGCGAGGTCGTGCCGACCCTCGAAGACGTCGGCCAGGAAGATCGTGCCGTTGGTCGAGAGGACGTGGGCGACCCACATCGTGAGCGGCACGGCGACGGCGAGGTAGCCGACGTAGGTGGCGACGGTCCAGTCCATGGTTCCTCCGGTTTGAACGTGTTCAAAAATGCGGACGGCTCGATCGTGCGGCAGTTTTGAACGTGTTCAAAGAGGGGGTCCCGGGCCGTAGTCCCTGACGTTCCGGCCCCGACACGCCGCGGAACGTGCGCGCCACGGTGCGGAACGTCAGGGACTACCCGGAGGGCTACCCGGAGGGGGTGGCCGGCGAGGCGGCCACGGCGGCCACGGCGGCCACGGCGGCCTCGCGCTCGGCGAGCTCGACCCGACGGCGTCGGGTGCCGCCGAGCGCGGCGACGTTGGCCAGGTGCAGGAGGCCGAGCACGAGCAGCACCACGCCGAGCTTCACGCTCAGCACCTCGACGGCGCCGGTGGCGTCCCGCACCGGGCCACCGGCCCGCAGCAGGAGGAGCACGAAGCCGGTGTTGACGAGGCCGAAGCCGAGGAGCAGGAGGTGGTTCACCGAGCGCGCCAGGCCCTCCCGGTGCTCGAACGCGTCGGCGAGGAACGCCGTGCCGTGCCGGGCGAGCGACCGGGCGACGAGGAAGGTCAGCGGGAGGGTGACGAGCAGGTAGAGGAGGTGGGTCGCGAGCGTCCAGTCCACGTCCGGCCTCAGCTCGGGAGCTCGTCCTCGTCGACGACGTGCACCGCCGCCTCCTCCGCCCCGGCGGCCGCCCCGTCGATCCCGACGTCCTCGGCGACGAGGTCCTTCTCGGTGTCGGTGCGGACGCCCTCGTCGGGTGCGACCAGTCGTCCCGACCGCTCGTCGCCGACCTCGCGCTCCTTCACGAGGTCGTCGAGCCGCCCCTCCGCGGCCTCGCGCTCGGCCTCGGCGTAGGGGTCGGGCTCGGGCTCCTCCTGCGCGACGCGCTGCTCGAGCGACTCGCCGAGGCTCTCCTCGAGCGGGGTGTTGCCGAAGCGCTGCCCGGCCGACCACTTCTCGGGCGGCGAGTAGCCCTCGTCCAACGGCTCGACCAGCCCGCGGTCGTCGTCGACGAGGCTGTCCCCGGTGCTCTGCGGCTGGTCCTCGTCGTCCACCGAGTAGTCGTGGTAGGTCTCGCCGTCGGTCTCGCTCATGCTGGTCCTTCCGTCCGGGGGTGTCCGCTCGTCCGGTACCCGCCCGGCCCCGCATGCAACGACGCCGCCCGGTCCACCCCGAGGGGCGGCACGGACGGCGTCGTCGGAGCCGGGAGGCGTCAGGCCTTCTTGGTCTCCCAGAAGATCTCGGCGATCTCGTCGATCTTGGCGAGGAGCTGGTCGGCGACCTCGGCGTCGAGGCTGCCCTTGGTGCCGGCCGCGCCCGCGAGCTTCGTGGCCTCGTTCACGAGGGTGTGGAGCTGGGGGTACTTCTCGAAGTGCGGGGGCTTGAAGTAGTCCGTCCACAGCACCCAGAGGTGGTGCTTGACGAGCTCGGAGCGCTGCTCCTTGATGAGCACGGCGCGGGTGCGGAAGTCGGGGTCGTCGGAGTCGGCGACCTTGGCGATGACGGCCTTGATCGACTCGGCCTCGATGCGGGCCTGGGCGGGGTCGTAGACGCCGCAGGGCAGGTCGCAGTGGGCCTCGACGTCGACGGTGGGAGCGAACAGACGCATCAGCGGAGCATCCTCTCGGTCGTGGAGGGACCGCCTCGGCGGCGGTCCCGCGGGTCCGGTCGCGGCAGGGCCGCGGCGTGGTTGCGACACTACTCCGCATGGCACGACGGCGGCAGTCCGACCCGGGCTCCGGACACGCGGCTCGCCGCTCCCTCCTGCCCTGGGGCCTGGCCCGCGTGTCGGGCGACTCCATGCGCCCCGGCCTGCGTCCCGGCGACCGGCTCCTCGTCCGGTACGACGCGGCCGTCCGCCCCGGCGACGTGGTGGTGGCCCGGTTCGTGGACGGCACCGTCGTCGTCAAGCGCGCCACGGAAGCCCGCTCGACGCGCACCGGTGCCGCCG
Source organism: Nocardioides zeae (assembly GCF_030818655.1). Lineage (NCBI taxonomy): Bacteria > Bacillati > Actinomycetota > Actinomycetes > Propionibacteriales > Nocardioidaceae > Nocardioides > Nocardioides zeae. Next base: position 630,649 of record NZ_JAUTAN010000001.1, read on the forward strand.
GCTGGTGGCTGCTGAGCGACGCCCCGGAGGTGGGGGTCGACTCGCGGCACCGCGGGGTCGTCGCCGCGGACGCGGTCGTCGGGGTCGTCCGCGCCCGGCTCTGGCCTCGGCCACGCCGGGTGTGAGATCAACCACCTCGACGGGCGAGAGTGGTGTGGAACACTGCGCCCGTCCCAGCAGCCCCACCGAGAAGTAGGCCATGACCGCACACGTCGCACCCCAGCCGATCACCGACCACCCCTTCCAGGGGGACCCCGTCTTCGACGCCCACGTGGGCGGGAAGCTCGCGGTAGCGGCGACGGCGGCGGTCGACAGCCGCGAGGAGCTGTCGAAGGCCTACACGCCGGGCGTCGCCCGCGTCTGCGAGGCCATCCACGCCGACCCGGAGCTCACCCAGCTCTACACGTGGGTGCCCAACACGGTCGCGGTCGTCACCGACGGCACGGCGGTGCTCGGCCTCGGCGACATCGGGCCCGCGGCCGCGATGCCCGTGATGGAGGGCAAGGCCGTGCTGTTCAAGGAGTTCGGCGGCGTCGACGGCGTGCCGATCTGCCTGGCCACGACCGACACCGAGGAGATCATCGAGACGGTCGTGCGGCTCGCGCCGAGCTTCGGCGGCATCAACCTCGAGGACATCTCGGCGCCCCGCTGCTTCGAGATCGAGGACCGGCTCAAGGAGCTCCTCGACATCCCCGTCTTCCACGACGACCAGCACGGCACGGCGGTCGTCGCGCTCGCCGCGCTCGAGAACGCGCTCGAGCTCACCGGCCGCACGTACGCCGGCACCCGCGTCGTCATCTCCGGCGCCGGCGCGGCCGGGGTCGCCGTCACCAAGATCCTGCTCGAGGCGGGGATCACCGACCTGGCCGTGACCGACCGCAACGGCATCGTCTCGGAGGACCGCGACGACCTGACGCCCATCAAGCGCACCCTCGCGGGCCTGACGGCGGGCCGGACGGTCCGGGGCGGCAGCCTCGAGGACGCGCTCGCCGGCGCGGACGTCTTCATCGGCGTGTCGGGCGGCACGGTGCCGGAGGAGGTCGTCGCCACGATGGCGGACGAGGCGATCATCTTCGCGCTCGCGAACCCCAACCCCGAGGTGCACCCCGAGGTGGCGCACCGCCACGCGCGGGTCGTCGCGACCGGACGCTCCGACTTCCCCAACCAGATCAACAACGTGCTCGCGTTCCCCGGCATCTTCCGCGGCACGTTCGACGCCCACGCCACCGCGATCACCGAGGGCATGAAGCTGGCGGCGGCCCACGCGCTCGCCGGCCTGGTCGGCGACGACCTGCGCGAGGACCTCATCATCCCCTCGCCGTTCGACCCCCGCGTCGGCCCGGCCGTCGCCGCCGCCGTCGCCGAGGCGGCCCGCAAGGACGGCGTGGCCCGCCGCTGACCCCGGGTACGGCGCGGGGTCGCCCCGCGCCGTACCGCCTGGTCCCACGCTCGTAGTCCCTGACGTTTCGCACCGTGTCGCTCGCCAAGGGCGGCGTGTCGCGTGCGGAACGTCAGGGACTACGCGCGTCCAGGCCACCGTCACGACGGCCCCGACCGATCGGGGGGACGGTCGGTCCTACCCGGTCGGGCACTGGACCGACCGCTCGTCCGCCCGGCTAGGTTGGCGCCATGTTCGCTGTGTACGCCACGGGGTTCTCCACCGACGACCCGCTGAGCGGGCTGGTGGTGGGGGAGCGCCCCGACCCCGTCGCGCCCGACGGCTGGACGACCGTGACCGTCAAGGCGGCCGCCCTCAACCACCACGACCTCTGGTCGTTGCGCGGGGTGGGCCTGAAGGCGGAGCACCTGCCGATGATCCTCGGCTGCGACGCCGCGGGCCACGACGAGGACGGCAACGAGGTCGTCGTCCACGCGGTCCTGTGCGACCCGTCGTGGACGGGCGACGAGACGCTCGACCCGCGCCGCACGCTGCTGTCGGAGCGTCACCAGGGCACCTTCGCCGACACGGTGGTCGTGCCGCGGCGCAACGTGGTCCCGAAACCACCGTCGCTCTCGTTCGAGGAGGCGGCGTGCCTGCCGGCGGCGTGGCTGACGGCCTACCGGATGCTCTTCACGCAGGGCGCGTGCAAGCCCGGTGACGTGGTGCTCGTGCAGGGCGTCGGCGGCGGGGTCGCGACGGCCCTCATCATGCTTGCCCGCGCGGCCGGCCTCCGGGTGCTGGCGACCAGCCGCGACGAGCGGAAGCGGGAGCGGGCGCTGGAGATCGGCGCGCACGAGGTGTTCGAGAGCGGCACGCGGCTGCCCGTGAAGGTGGACGCCGTCATGGAGACCGTGGGGCGGGCGACCTGGTCGCACTCCGTGCGGTCGCTGCGCCCCGGGGGCAAGATCGTCATCTCGGGCACGACCTCGGGCCCGCAGCCCGACGACGCCGAGCTCACCCGCATCTTCTACCGCCAGCTGCAGGTCATCGGCTCCACGATGGGCACGCGCGACGAGCTGGCCTCTCTCATCTCCTTCCTCGACGCCACCGGCGTGCGGCCCCTCATCGACCGGGTGGTCCCCATGGTCGACGCCCGGGACGCCTTCGCCACGCTGGCGGAGGGGGACGTCTTCGGCAAGGTGGTGATGACCCGATGACCGCTCGCGCTCCGCGCCGCACCCACGTCGTCACCGGCGCCGGCTCGGGCATCGGTGCTGCCGTCGCCGAGCGGCTGCAGGCCCGTGGCGACCACCTCGTGCTGCTCGCCCGCGACGAGGCGCGGGTCGACGACCTCGCGGCGACCTACCCCGGCGCCGACGTGGTCGCGCTGGACCTCGCGGACCCCGCCGCCGTGGAGGCCTGGCGGCCCGACGGGCTGGACGTGCTCGACGGGGTGGACTCGCTCCTGCACGTCGCCGGCTTCGTCGAGCTCGGGTCGGTCGCGACGACCGACCGCGCGGTGTGGGAGCGCACGCTCCACGTCAACGTGACGGCGCCGGCGCTGCTCACGCGCACGCTGTTGCCGGCCCTCCGGGCGCGCCGGGGGACCGTCGTCTTCGTCAACTCGGGCGCGGGCCTCACGGCGCACCCGCAGTGGGGGGCGTACGCCGCGTCGAAGTTCGCGCTGCGCGCCGTGGCGGACGCGCTGCGCGGCGAGGAGGGCCCCCACGGTGTACGCGTGTCCACCGTCTTCCCTGGACGCACCGCGACGCCGATGCAGGCCCAGGTGCACGCCCAGGAGGGCGCCGACTACGACCCCGGGGCGTGGATCGCCGCGGGGACCGTGGCGGACGCGATCATCGGCTGCGTCGACCTGCCGCGTGACGCGACGCTGGCCGAGGTCGTGGTGCGTCCCGGTCCCTGACCGGTCGCTCGTCCCCGGCCCCGTCCCGGCCCCGTCCCGGCCCCGTCCCGGCCGGCCCGGCGGCTCAGGGACGCGAGCGCCAGTTGAGCGCGCCGACGAGCATCATGCGCAGCTGGGTGCGCGCGCGGTCGGCGACGGCGTCCTCGGCCGAGCGCCGCCCCTCGGCGACGAGCAGCTCCTCCGCGGTGGAGACCACGGCGCCGACGATGAGGTTGGCCAGCACGTAGAGGTCCTCGCTCGCCCAGGCGTCGGGCCCGGGGAGGCGGGCCAGGTCGGTGGCGAGCTCGCGCTCGCACAGCTCGATCTCGTGGCGGATGGCCGCCCGCACGGCGGCAGGACCGGCGAAGCGCTCGCGGGCGATGAACAGGAAGTGCCCCCGCTGGGCCCGCACGTGCTCGGTCAGCACCCGCACCGAGCTGTCGATGATGTCCTTGAACGTGGGGTCCGCCGAGCGTACGTCGCGCAGCATCGCCCGCAGGGAGACGAAGGCCTCGTCGACCAGCGCGAGGCCGAGCTCCTCGATGGAGTCGAAGTGCCGGTAGAAGGCCGTCGGCACGATTCCGACGTCCTTCGCGACCTGGCGCAGGGACACGGCCGAGAGGCCGCCCGTCTCGGCCAAGCGGAGCGCGGCGGCCAGGATCGACTGCCGCGTCAGCTCCTTGCGCTCGACGCGGCTGAGCCCGTCGGCGGCGGCGCCGGGGCGCGCGGAGGGGCTGGACACGGGGCCCATCGTCCCACGGACGGGTGACCGGGCGCGGCGCGGCCGTGGGCGTGGCCCCGGCCACGTGTGTCCTCGGCCACCGGTCCTTGACCCGGCGCTGGCGACCTCGGCATCCTTGTCGGTGCACAAGCGTTCACTCAGTGGTGGACGCCCCACCGACCTCTGGAGCCACGCCATGAGCCTGACCAGCGCCCTCCTGCGGTCCCGTGCCGTCGCCGCGCTCGCGTCGCCGCACGGCGTCGACCGCTACCTCGAGCTCGTCAACCCCATGTGGGCGGCCCGCGAGGTGCGCGCCCGCGTGGTCGACGTCCACCGCGAGACGAGCGGCGAGCACCCCGTCGCCACCATCACCCTGCAGCCGACGTCGACCTGGCGCGGCCACCGTGCCGGTCAGTACGTCCAGGTCGGCATCGAGGTGCCCGGCGCCCGGCGCACCACCCGCTGCTTCACCATCTCCTCGGCCGCGTCCGCGCCGGGCGAGCGCTTCACCCTCACCGTGCGGGCGCACGGCGAGGGCCTCGTCTCGAAGTTCCTCGTCGAGCAGGCGCAGCCGGGGTTCCTCGTGCACCTCTCGCAGGCGCAGGGCGAGTTCTGCCTCGACGAGAGCCCCGCGACGCCGACCAACAACCACCTGCTCTTCATCACCGGCGGGTCCGGGATCACGCCGGCGATGTCGATGGTGCGCACGCTGCTGCGGGACGGGTACGACGGCCACGCCGGCCGCAAGGTCACCTTCCTGCACTACGCACGGGGCCCCGAGGACCAGATCTTCGCCGACGAGCTCGCCCGGATCGCCGCCGCCGACAACGGCGTGCGGGTCGTGCTGCGGCACGAGTCGGCGGGCGACCCCCTCTTCAGTGCGATCGACCTCGCCCGCGAGGTGCCGAACTTCCGCGAGGTCGACACGTGGGTCTGCGGCCCCGCCGGCCTCATGGAGCGGGTCGAGACGGCCTACGACGGCTCGCCCCGGCTGCGCACCGAGCGGTTCAAGCCCCCGGTCGTCACGGCCGGCACTGCCGAGGGCGACGTCGTCTTCGCCCGGTCCGGGGAGCAGGCCCCCAACTCGGGCGCCTCGATCCTGGAGCAGGCCGAGGCGGCGGGCCTGACGCCCGAGTTCGGCTGCCGCATGGGCATCTGCTTCTCCTGCACGGCACGCAAGAGCGAGGGCACGGTGCGCAACGTGCTCACCGGCGAGGAGTCCTCGCTCCCCGACGAGGAGGTCCGCATCTGCGTCTCGGCCCCCGTCGGCGACTGCGTCGTCGACCTCTGAACCCCACCGACCACCCGTCGTCATCCCACGAAGGGAGCACCCCATGACCGCCGCACCCACCGAGGCACTCCGTCCCGCTCCGACCCCCGAGCCGGGCGAGGAGCCGATCAGCCCCAACCTCCCGCTCACCCCGACGCAGCTCGAGGCGTTCGGCGAGGAGATGGACGCCATCCGCCAGCGCATCATCGCCAGCCTGGGGGAGGAGGACGCGGCGTACATCCGCAAGGTCGTGAAGGCGCAGCGCGCCTTCGAGGTCGCGGGCCGCGCGCTCTTCTACCTGCCGCCCGCGTGGCCGCTCGCCGTGGCGTCGCTCAGCATCTCCAAGATCATCGACAACATGGAGATCGGGCACAACGTCATGCACGGCCAGTACGACTGGATGGGCGACCCCGGCCTCAACTCGCGCATGTTCGAGTGGGACAACGTGTGCCCGTCGGAGCAGTGGAAGTACTCGCACAACTACATCCACCACACGTTCACCAACATCGTCGGCAAGGACCGCGACATCGGGTACGGCGTCCTCCGGATGGACCCCGACCAGAAGTGGCACCCGTACTACCTGGGCAACCCGGTCTACGCGTTCCTCCTCATGGTGTTCTTCGAGTGGGGCGTCGCGCTCCACGACCTCGAGGTGGAGAACATCGTCGCCGGCAAGCGGAAGATCTCCGAGAACGCCGCCCTGCACCGCGGGATCATGCGCAAGGTGAAGCGCCAGGCGCTCAAGGACTACGTGCTGTTCCCGGCGCTCACCGGCCCGCTCTTCCCGCTCACCTTCGCGGGTAACGCGACCGCCAATTTGGTGCGCAACATCTGGGCCTTCAACATCATCTTTTGCGGGCACTTCCCGGCGGGGGTCGCCTCGTTCTCGATGGAGGAGTCGGAGGACGAGTCGCGCGGCCAGTGGTACCTGCGCCAGCTGCTCGGCTCGGCCAACATCACCGGCAGCCCCCTCTTCCACGTGATGAGCGGCAACCTGTCGCACCAGATCGAGCACCACCTGTTCCCCGACTTGCCGGCACGCCGCTACCCGGAGATCGCCGACGAGGTGCGGGAGATCTGCGAGCGCTACGGGCTGCAGTACAACACCGGGCCGCTGCACAGCCAGCTGCTCAGCGTCGCCAAGAAGATCTGCCGCTACGCGCTGCCCGACGACGTCTCCGAGGTGCCGGGCGTCCCGCTCCTGCAGCGGCTCCTGGGTCGCCGCAAGCCGGCCCCGGTTGCCGTCGTGCCGGACGCTGCCTGACACTCGTCCCATGACCGACGAGCGCACGGGAGGCGACCGCCTCAGCAAGGCCGAGATCGCGAAGGACGTCGTGCAGACCTCGGTGGAGATCGCCGCCACCACGGTGGGCCGCGTCGCCGCCATCGTGACCGGCGCCGTGCGGGACGTCGCGAGCGCGGTGGGCGAGGGCGCCACCGAGGCGTTCGAGCTCCGTGACGCGGCCCGCCGCGCGACGGCCGAGCTCGACCCGGTCCGCGAGCAGGACCGGGGCGCCTGACGTCGTACGGTTACCGACGGCCCCGGCGGGGTAACCCCCGCCGGGGCCGTCGGTCGTCCCGGTGTCATGGAGGAGGTGCCCGTGCTGCAGCCCGGGAGCGTGGTCGGTAGCTACGAGGTCGGCGAGAGCATCGGTCACGGCGGCATGGGTGTCGTCTACCGGGCCGTCCACCGCGACCTCGACCGCGAGGTGGCCCTGAAGGTGCTGGCCCCGCAGTTCTCCGGGGACGAGGACTACCGTCGGCGGTTCCTGAGCGAGGCGCGCACGCTCGCCCGCCTGGAGTCCCACCACATCGTCGCCATCTACGACGCCGGCGAGCACGACGGATCGCTCTACCTGGCGATGCAGCTGGTCACCGAGGGCGACCTGTCGTCCTGGTCGCGCCGCTTCGGTGCGATGCCGCCCGTGATGGCGCTCGACCTGCTGCGCCAGGTCACCACCGGCCTGGCGACCGCGCACGAGGCCGGCGTGCTGCACCGCGACATCAAGGCCTCGAACGTGCTGCTGCGGCGGCTCCCGGGCGGCGCCACCCGTGCGTACCTCTGCGACTTCGGCATCGCCCAGACCGCCGACGAGTCGCACACCCGCACCGGTGCCGTCGTCGGCACCTGGGCCTACCTCGCCCCCGAGCGCCACCGCGGCGTCCCCGCCTCCGTGAGCAGCGACCTCTACGCGCTCGGGTGCCTGCTGTGGGCGATGCTCACGGGGCGCACGCCCTACCAGGGCAGCACCGAGATGGAGGTGGCCCTGGCGCACATGAACGCCCCGGTGCCCCAGCTCGCCGGCGGGTCGAACGAGGTGCGCGCGCTCAACCACCTGCTCGCCCGGCTCCTCGACAAGGACCCCGCGCGACGGATCTCCTCGGCCGGCGAGGTGCTGCACGAGATCGACCGGGTCGCGGCCGCCGTCCGCCCCGGTGGCGCGCCGTTGCCCGGCGGCGACCGCACCCGCACCGCGTCCCACGGCGGGCCGACCGGATCGCGGGGGGTCCTCCCCGCCGGGGGTGTCGGACGCCCCGGCGCTCCTGGCGGCCCCGGTGCCCCCGGCGGCCACGGCGGCCCTGTCCGTGCCGGCGGAGCGCCGTCGGGGAGCCGGCGTGGCCTGCTCGCCGGTGCGCTCGCGCTCGTCCTCGTCGCGGGCCTCGGCCTGGGTGCGTGGGCGCTGCTCTCGCGCGGTGGTGACGGGGGCGGCGGCACCGACGACATCCCCTTCGCCGACGACACCGTCGCCGGCGTCGTGGACGGTGCGACGCTCACGACGACGCCGTGCGACGGCTCGACGGAGGGGCTGCGGATCACCGGCGTGCTGCCGGAGACCGGCGTCCTGGCCCAGCAGGCTCCTCCCGTGCTGGGGGGCCTCGGCCTCGCCGTCAGCGACATCAACGACGCGGGCGGCGTCCTCGGGCAGGACGTCTGCCAGGACGTCGTCGACAGCGGCGACGACGACACCGTCGCGTCGCTGCTGGCGGACGGCGTCGACACCGACGTGGTGGTGGGCCCGATCCAGTCGGAGCTGTCGGATACGCTGCCGCCGGTGCTCGACGACGAGGAGGTCGTCAACATCTCCCCGTCGTCGTGGGTCAACGACCGCTCGGGGGTCTCGCGCTACGCGTTCCGCACGATCGGCGACATGGACACCATGGCGGACGCGCTGGTGCGCACGATGCTCGACCGGATCGGCAGCGGCGACGACGTCGCGTTCGTGACCGCCGCCGAGCCGTTCTCGCTCCGGTCGAGCGCCGCGATCGAGTCCGCGATGGAGGCGGTCGGGATGACGTGCCTCCTCGCCTGCCCGGACGCCGGGGAGGACGTCCCGGAGACCACCACCGACTTCAGCGCCATCGCGGAGCAGGTCGCGACGTCGGGGGCCACCGCGGTGGTCGTCAACGGCTACCTCGACGGCTCGGCGCTGCTGACCGCGCTCGCGGCGACCGACTTCGACGGCCCCGTCTACCTCTCGGCCGTCAGCGACACCGACTTCGTCGACGTGCCCGCCGACATCCTCGCGCGGACCTTCTCCGTGTTCCCCGCCGTGCAGTCCTCGGAGGACTTCCAGGCGCGTGTCGCCGACTGGTACGCCCTCGACTCGGGCGGCACCGTCCCCACCCCGTTCCTCTCCGCGGAGTCGTACGACGCGGTGGTGCTGGCGGCGTTGGCCGCCATCCGCGGCGGTGCGACCGACGGCGACACGATCGCCGACAACATGGGGCCCGTCTCCGGCAGCGAGGGCGGCACGCAGTGCGCCACCTTCCGCCGGTGCGCGGCCCTGCTGGAGGCCGACCAGGAGATCGTCTACCGGGGTGTCGCCGTGCGAGGGCCGTTCAACGAGGACAACGACCTGACCGAGGCGCTGTTCAGCACGATCAGCTTCGAGGAGAACGGCGACGCGGTGCGCGGCGAGAACCAGGTGCTGGGCCGCCAGCGCTGAACCCGACCCGGCGGGACCGGAACCCGGTCGTCGCGACCGGACGAGGTTCGTGACAGGCTCGCTCGGGGTATCGGGCCCCCGCCGGGCCGCGACGCCCGCCTGATCCGACAGACGAGGGGGGAGCCGTGCTGCCGCAGCCGGGGGCCGAGTTCGGGAGCTACGACGTCGGCGAGCGCATCGGCCGTGGTGGCATGGGGGTCGTCTACCGCGCGGTCCATCGCGACCTCCAGCGGGAGGTCGCCCTCAAGGTGCTGTCCGAGCAGTTCTCGTCGGATGCCGAGTACCGCGCCCGCTTCCTCAGCGAGGCACGCACCCTCGCCCGCCTCGAGTCCCCGTTCGTCGTCACCATCCACGACGCGGGGGAGCGCGACTCCTCGCTCTTCCTCGCCATGCAGCTCGTCCCCGACGGCGACCTGGCGGCGTGGCTCCGCCAGTACGGCGCCGTGCCGCCCGCGATGGCCCTGGACCTCCTCCGGCAGGTGACGAGCGGGCTCCTGGCCGCCCACGAGGCGGGGGTGCTGCACCGGGACATCAAGGCCTCCAACGTGCTGCTGCGCCGCCTGGGCGAGGGCGGCGTCCGGGCCTACCTCTGCGACTTCGGCATCGCGCAGACCGAGGACGCGGGCCACACGCGCACCGGCGGGGTCGTCGGCACCTGGGCCTACCTCGCCCCGGAGCGCCACCGCGGGGTCCCCGCCTCCGTGCGCAGCGACCTCTACGCGCTGGGGTGCCTGTTGTGGGTCATGCTCACCGGCCGCACGCCCTACGAGGCGGCCAGCGAGATGGAGGTCGCGCTCGCCCACATGAACGCGCCCGTGCCGCAGCTGCCCGAGCACGGGCCGCAGGAGCGGGGCATCAACGACCTCCTGCGTCAGCTCATGGCCAAGGATCCCGGCCAGCGCCCCGCCTCCGCACGGGCGCTGCTGCCGATGCTCGACCGCGTGTCCCGCGGCACGGGCGGGCCGGGTCCCGCTCCCGGGCGCCGCGCGGTCGCCGAGGCCCCACCGTCCGCGCCGGCCCCCGCCGGCCGCGTCGCGTCCGGTGACCTGCCGACCCACGGCCGGCGGCGTGCGGAACCCGGGCCCGCGTCCACGCCGGCCCGCGGAGAGCGCCGGACCACGTCGGGCACGGGCCGGGGCCGGTGGCTGCTGGCCGCCGGGCTCGCGGGCGTCGTGCTCGTGGCGGGCGCCGTCGTGGGGGTGCTGGTGCTCGGCGGCGACGACCCGGAGGGCGGCGACGGCACGGTGCCGCTCGCGGACGTCCCGTTCGCCGACGACGACCAGCCCGGGGTCGTCGACGCCGACTACACGGTCACGCCGTGCGGCGATGCCGGCACGGCCACGGACGCCCTCCGCGTCGGCGGCCTGCTGCCGCTGCGGTCCGACGACTCGACGTACCGGGGGCCGACGACCGCCGGCCTCGGACTCGCCGTCAGCGACATCAACGCCGCCGGCGGCGTGCTCGGCCAGCCCGTCTGCCAGGCCGTCGAGGAGGCGGGCGACCGGCTCGACCTCGAGTCCGGGGAGGAGGGCGCGGCCGCGTTGATCGACCAGGACATGTCGGTCGTGGTCGGCCCGACGCGGTCGGAGGTCGCGGAGGCGGTCGTGCCCGAGTTCCGCGACGCCGAGGTGCCGCTCGTCGGGGTCGGCGCCACCGACAGCGAGCTCTCGGGGATCTCGCCGTACTTCTTCCGCACCATCGGCGACACCACGGCCTACGACGACGCGTTCGCGCGGTTGGCCCAGGAGAACAGCGCCGACACCATCGCCTTCGTCGCGCAGCAGGGCGCAGCCGACCAGATCGAGGACCGCGACCGGCTCCTCGACGCCGCGGAGGCGGCCGGATCCACCTGCGTGTGGGGCTGCGACGACACCGAGCTCACCACCGACGCCGACTTCTCCGACGACGCGGCGGCGGTCGTCGCGAGCGGGGCCGAGACCGTCGTCGTCCTCACCGAGCCCACCTCGCCCTTCATGGACGCCTACGCGCCGGCGAAGACCGACGCGAACGTCGTCACCGTCGGCGGCAGCTTCCAGCTGGCGGTCGACGGCTATCCCGCGTTCTTCGGCACCGTCTCCGCGCTCGTCAACGGCGCGCGCCCCGGCGACGGGTTCGTCCAGCGCCTCGGTGACTGGACCGCGGCCACCGACGAGCCCGACCTGACGATCTCGACGCTCGCGGCCGAGACCTACGACGCCGTCGTGCTCGCGGCGCTCGCGGCGGTGCGGGGGGAGGCGACGGACGGCGCGACCATCGCGGAGAACCTGCGGGCCGTCGCCGGCAGCGGGGGCGGCACGGTGTGCGTCACCTTCCGGCGCTGCGCAGCGCTGCTCGAGGGTGGTCACGAGGTGACCTACCGCGGGGTGGCCGTCGACGCGTCCATCGACGCGGACAACGACCTCGAGTCGGGCCGGTTCAGCGTGCTGGGCTACGACGAGTCGGGGGAAATCATCACCGATCCGGTCGACGAGATCGTGGGCACCAAGTCCGGGGCCGACGACGCCTCCTGACCCCGGTCAGTCCTCGGGGTCGTCCAGCCGCGCCAGCCACGTGGCGAGTCGCTCGACAGCCGTCTCGAACTCCGGGTGGGTGTCGACGAAGGCCTGCAGCTGCTCGGCGAGCCAGGCCAGCGTGACCTCCTCGTCGCCCCGTCGCTTCTCCAGCTCCTCGATGCCGCGGTCGGTGAAGTACATGCCGCCCATTCTCCCTCCGCCCCGTCCCGCCGACGACCCCCGCACCGCTCCGGTACGACGACGGGCCGGCCACCCCGCAGGGTGACCGGCCCGTCGTGCGTCAGCGCGTCAGGCGAACGCGCGGGCGAGGAGCTCCTTCTGCTCCTCGGCGTGGCGCTTCGCCGTGCCGACCGACGGCGACGCCGACTGCTTGCGCGTGACCGGCTCGACGGTGAACTTCTCGATGAGGGGCCACGAGTTGAGCTGCAGGTGCGGCCACGGGCCCATGTTCTCGGGCTCGTCCTGCACCCAGCGGACCTGCTCGAGGTTCGGGTACTTCGCGATCTCCTCGGCGATGGCCGTGTCGGGCGTCGGGTAGAGCTGCTCGACGCGGGCGATGGCGAACGACGAGCCGTTGTCCCGCTTGGTCCGCTCGACCGCGAGGTCCCACGTCACGCGACCCGAGCAGAGCAGCAGGGTCGTCACCTTCTCGGCGTCGGCCTCGGCGTCGCCGATGAGCGGCTGGAACGTGCCCGAGGTGAAGTCGTCGGGCTGCGAGGCGGCCTCCTTGCGGCGCAGCATCGACTTCGGCGTGAAGACCACGAGGGGCCGGTGGCGCTCGCTCAGCGAGTGCTGCCGGAGCAGGTGGAAGTACGACGCCGGGGTCGAGGGCTGCGCGACGACGAACGCGCTCTCGGCGCACATCTGCAGGAAGCGCTCGATGCGGGCCGACGAGTGGTCGGGGCCCTGGCCCTCGTAGCCGTGCGGCAGCAGCAGCACGACGCCCGAGCGCTGGCGCCACTTCGTCTCGCTGGAGGAGATGAACTCGTCGATGACGGTCTGGGCGCCGTTGACGAAGTCGCCGAACTGCGCCTCCCACAGCACCAGCGCCTCGGGACGCGCGACGGAGTAGCCGTACTCGAAGCCGAGGGCGGCGTACTCGCTGAGCAGCGAGTCGTAGACGTGGAACTTCGCCTGGTCCTCGGTGAGGTTGGACAGCGGCGTCCACTCGTCGGCGTTGGTGCGGTCGATCATCGTCGCGAAGCGCTGCACGAACGTGCCGCGGCGCGAGTCCTGACCGGCCAGGCGCACCGGGCGGCCGTCCATGAGCAGGGCGCCGAAGGCGAGGATCTCGCCGGTCGCCCAGTCGATGGGGCCGTTCGCGATCGCCGCAGCGCGACGCTGCAGCTGCGGCAGCACCTTCGGGTGGACCGTGAAGCCCTCCGGTGGCGTCGTGTAGGCGTCCGCGACGCGCTTCATCTCCTCGAGCGAGATCGCGGTCTGCGTCTCGCCGGCGGGCTTCTCCGGGTAGTCCGGCACGGTCGTCCACTCGGACGGCTGGCTCGTCGCCTCGCGGACCTCGGTGAAGACGCGCTCGAGCTGCTCCTGGTAGTTGCGCAGGACCTGCTCGGCCTCCTCGATCGTGATGTCGCCACGACCGATGAGGGACTCGGTGTAGAGCTTGCGCACCGAGCGCTTCTGCTCGATGAGGTCGTACATGAGCGGCTGCGTGAAGCTCGGGTCGTCGCCCTCGTTGTGGCCGCGGCGGCGGTAGCAGACGAGGTCGATGACGACGTCCTTGTTGAACGCCTGGCGGTACTCGAACGCGAGCCGGGCGACGCGGATGCACGCCTCCGGGTCGTCGCCGTTCACGTGGAAGATCGGCGCCTGCACCATGCGGGCGACGTCGGTCGCGTAGAGCGTCGAGCGCGACGAGCCGGGCGAGGTGGTGAAGCCGACCTGGTTGTTGACGATCACGTGGATCGTGCCGCCCGTGCGGTAGCCACGGAGCTGGGACAGGTTGAGCGTCTCCGCGACGACGCCCTGGCCGGCGAAGGCCGCGTCGCCGTGCACCAGCAGCGGGAGCACCGGGAACGCGTCGCCGCGGTCCAGGACGTCCTGCTTGGCCCGCGCGATGCCCTCGAGCACCGGGTCCACCGCCTCGAGGTGCGAGGGGTTGGCGGCGACGGAGACCTTGACCTTGTCGCCGTTGTCGGCGACGAACTCGCCCTCGGCGCCCAGGTGGTACTTGACGTCGCCGGAGCCCTGGACCGTGCGCGGGTCGATGTTGCCCTCGAACTCGCGGAAGATCTGGCTGTACTTCTTGCCGACGATGTTGGCGAGCACGTTGAGGCGGCCGCGGTGGGCCATGCCGATCGCGACCTCGTCCAGCGACGCCTCGGCGGCGGCCTCGCAGATCTCGTCGAGCACGGGGACGGTCGTCTCGCCGCCCTCGAGGCTGAAGCGCTTCTGGCCGACGAACTTCGTCTGCAGGAAGGTCTCGAAGGCCTCGGCCTGGTTGAGCTTCAGCAGGATCCGCAGCTGCTCGTCGCGCGGCGTCTTCTTGTGGGGCTGCTCCACGCGCTCCTGGATCCACCGGCGCTGCTCGGGGTCCTGGATGTGCATGTACTCGATGCCGGTCGTGCGGCAGTAGCTGTCGCGCAGGATGCCGAGGATGTCCCGCAGCTTCATGAAGCGGCGGCCCTCGCCACCGAACGACCCGGTGGCGAACTCGCGGTCGAGGTCCCACAGCGTGAGGCCGTGGGTCTCCACCCGCAGGTCGGGGTGGCTGCGCTGCTTGTACTCCAGCGGGTCGGTGTCGGCCATGAGGTGGCCGCGCACGCGGTAGGCGTGGATCAGCTCGAGGATGCGCGCCTGCTTCGAGATCTCGTCGTCGTGCGACGTCGCGATGTCGTTGCTCCAGCGGATCGGCTCGTAGGGGATCCGCAGCGCCCGGAAGATGTCGTCGTAGAAGTCGTCGGCGCCGAGCAGCAGCTGGTGCACGCGCTTGAGGAACTCGCCCGACTGCGCGCCCTGGATGACGCGGTGGTCGTAGGTCGACGTCAGCGTCATGACCTTGCTGATGCCGTTGCGGGCGATGGCCTCTGCGGAGGCGCCCTGCCACTCCGCCGGGTACTCCATCGCGCCGACGCCGATGATGGCGCCCTGGCCCTTCATGAGCCGCGGCACGGAGTGGACGGTGCCGATGCCGCCCGGGTTGGTGAGCGAGATCGTCGTGCCCTGGAAGTCGGCGATCGTCAGCTTGGAGTCGCGCGCCTTGCGGACGATCTCCTCGTAGGCCGTCCAGAAGGCGGCGAAGTCCATCGACTCGGCCGCCTTGATCGACGGCACGAGGAGCTGGCGCTGGTCGCCCTTCTGGATGTCGATCGCGAGCCCGAGGTTGATGTGGGCGGGCGTGACCAGGTTGGGCTTGCCGTCGACGACCTCGTAGCCGACGTTCATCTCCGGCATGCTCTTCAGGGCCTGCACCAGCGCGTACCCGATGAGGTGCGTGAAGGACACCTTCCCGCCGCGGGCGCGGGCGAGGTGGCTGTTGATGACGGTGCGGTTGTCCCAGAGCAGCTTCACGGGGACGGCCCGCACGGACGTCGCCGTCGGCACCTCGAGGGAGGCGTCCATGTTCTGCACCGTGCGCGCCGGGGCGCCGCGGAGCACCGTGTAGGTCGGGGTGTCGGACGCAGCCGCAGCGGCAGCCACGGGGTTCTCCTTCGCGACCGGCTTGGTGCCGCCCTGGCCCGGCTCGGAGGCCTGGCTCGCGGGGCGGGGGTTGGACTGCGGCGTGGGGGCGGCCTTCTCGGGGGCCTTCGCGGGAGCCGCGGCCGGCGCCTTCTCGGCAGTCGCGGCGGGGGCCTTCTCGGGGGCCTTCTCGGGGGCCTTCGCCGGAGCCTTCGCAGGGGCCTTGGCCGGAGCCTTCGCGGCGGCGGGTGCCGGCGCCTTCGCGGGGGCGGCGGCGGGGGCCGAGCCGTTGCCGTTCGAGCCGTTCGTCGCGCCCGTCGTGAAGTAGGCCTTCCACTCCGGGGTCACGCTGTCCGGGTCACGCTCGAACTGCTCACGCATCTCGTCGACGAGCCACTCGTTGGCTCCGAAGTCGACGGTCGATGTGGATGGGCTGCCAGGGGACTGCGGCACGGCTAGGTTCGCCTCTTCCGGGAGTACGCGACGGGGTGGGTTTCGGCCACCCAGGCTAGTCCCTGGCGGCAACAATTGCAGGGACCGGGTCGCAAGCCGGTCGCCCTACCCGCCCGTACCGGCCGGACCTGTCCAATTGGACCGTTCATCGTGTCCGAGATCACGCCGGCGCGAGGCCGGGATCGCGCGGTGCGGGGCTCCGCTCGGGGGCCGACCTAGCCTGGCGGCCATGCGTCCTCGTCCCGAGCAGCCCGGTCCCGGTCAGGAGTCCGTCTGGGACTACCCGCGCCCGCCCGCCCTCGTGCGTTCGACCGAGCGGGTCGAGGTGTGGCTGGGTGGCGAGCGGATCGCGTCGACCGACGCTGCCTGGCGCGTCCTGGAGACGAGTCACCCGCCGACGTACTACCTGCCGCGCGACGCCTTCGTCGAGGGCGCGGTCCACCCGGTCGAGGGCACCAGCACCTGCGAGTGGAAGGGCCGGGCGGCCTACGCCGACCTCGTCGGCGGCGCCCGCAGGGCTCCCCGTGCGGCCTGGACCTACCCGCTGCCCACCCCGCGCTTCACGGACCTCGTGGGCACCCTCGCGGTCATGCCCGGCGCCGTCGACCGCTGCACGGTCGACGGTGAGGAGGTCGTGCCCCAGCCGGGCGGCTTCTACGGCGGCTGGATCACCTCGCGGGTGGTCGGCCCCTTCAAGGGCGCCCCCGGCACGTGGGGTTGGTGAGCCGCCCCCGGTGAGCCGTCTCAGTCCGTCACGGTGATCCGCGACGCGGCCCGCCGGGCGGTGGCGCGGGCGGCCTCGACGTCGTCCCCGAGGGCGAGGGTGACGGCCATCCGGCGGCGCCCCGCCACGGCCGGCTTGCCGAACACCCGCACGGCCGTGTCGGGCTCGGCCAGGGCGGCCTCGATCCCGGCGTACCGGGGCGCGGTCAGCTCGCCCTCCAGCAGCACGGCGCACGACGCGGCGGGGCCGCGGTCGCGGACGTTCGGGATCGGGAGGCCCAGCACGGCGCGCACGTGCAGCGCGAACTCGGAGAGGTCCTGCGAGACCAGGGTGACGAGGCCGGTGTCGTGCGGACGCGGGGAGAGCTCGGAGAAGACGACCTCGCCGCCGGCCACGAACAGCTCGACACCGAAGAGCCCGCGACCGCGCTCGCCGCACAGCTCGCGGACGACGGCGGCCGCGACCTCCTGCGCCCGGGCGAGCACGGCGTCGTCGAGGACCTGCGGCTGCCAGGACTCGCGGTAGTCGCCGTCGACCTGCACGTGCCCGATGGGTGCACAGAAGGAGATGACGTCCGGTCCGCCGTCCGTCGCGGCGTGCTTGACGGTGAGCAGCGTGATCTCGACGTCGAAGTCGACGAAGCCCTCCACGATCACCCGGCCCGCGCCCGCGCGGCCGCCCTCCTGCGCGTAGCGCCAGGAGGTCTCGACGTCGGCCGGCGTGCGGACGACCGACTGGCCCTTGCCCGACGACGACATCACGGGCTTCACCACGCACGGGGTCCCGACGGCCTCGACCGCCGCGGTGAAGTCCTCGAACGTGTCCGCGAACCGGTACGGCGAGGTGGGCAGCCCCAGGTCCTCGGCGGCGAGCCGGCGGATGCCCTCGCGGTCCATCGTCAGGCGGGCCGCGCGGGCCGTGGGCACCACGGTGACGCCCTCGGCCTCCAGGTCGAGCAGCGTCGGCGTGTGGATGGCCTCGATCTCCGGGATCACCCAGTCGGGCCGCTCCAGCTCGACCACGCGGCGCACCTCGGCGCCGTCGAGCATGTCGATCACGTGGCTGCGGTGCGCGACCTGCATGGCCGGGGCGTCGGCGTACCGGTCGACGGCGATCGTCTCCACACCGAGGCGCTGGAGCTCGATCGCCACCTCCTTGCCGAGCTCGCCGGAGCCGAGGAGGAGGGCGCGGGTGGCGCCGGGGGAGAGGGGGGTGCCGAGGATCGTCACGCGCACAGGGTAGGGGGAAGGGCCGACACGGCGAAGGGCCCGGACCGCGTGCGGTCCGGGCCCTTCGGTGCTGCACCCCCGGCAGGATTCGAACCTGCGACTCCTGGTACCGGAAACCAGTGCTCTATCCCCTGAGCTACGGAGGCCCGCCCGACCGGTCGCGACCGGTCATGAGGCTGGGACGACCTTACAACCCCGCCAGGGTGGCGGCGAATCAGGTGGGCCCCCGATATCGATGCCAGGCCCGGCGCCCCGCGCCGATACGCTGGGTCGGTGACCCCCGAGCAGCTCTCCACGACCGTCCGCGACGCCCTGGTGGCGCTCGTCGCCGACGGTTCCCTCGCCCTGGCCGACGCCGATCTCCCCACGACGGTGACGATCGAGCGACCCCGCCAGAAGGGCCACGGCGACTACGCGA
Source organism: Nocardioides zeae (assembly GCF_030818655.1). Classification (NCBI taxonomy): domain Bacteria; kingdom Bacillati; phylum Actinomycetota; class Actinomycetes; order Propionibacteriales; family Nocardioidaceae; genus Nocardioides; species Nocardioides zeae. The sequence continues at coordinate 648,844 of NZ_JAUTAN010000001.1, forward strand.
CCAACGTCGCGCTCCAGCTCGCGAAGAAGGCGGGCACCAACCCGCGCGCCCTGGCGAGCCTCCTGAGCGAGCGGCTCGAGCGGGCCGCGGGCGTCGCCGGGATCGAGATCGCCGGGCCGGGTTTCCTCAACATCACGGTGGACGCCGGCGCCCAGGGCCAGGTCGCGGCCGACATCGTGGCCGCGGGCGCGACGTACGGCCGCTCGCACACGCTCGACGGGCTCAAGGTCGACGTCGAGTTCATCTCCGCCAACCCCACCGGTCCGCTGCACCTGGGCCACACCCGCTGGGCCGTGCTCGGCGACGCGATCGGCCGCGTCCTCGACGCTGCGGGCGCCCAGGTCACGCGCGAGTTCTACATCAACGACCGCGGCGTCCAGATGAACCACTTCGCCGACTCGATCATCGCGGCCGCGCTGGGGCAGCCGGCGCCCGAGGACGGGTACGCCGGGGCGTACGTCGCCGAGCTCGCCGCGGCCGTCGAGGCGGCCCGGCCCGGGATCTTCGACCTGCCCGCCGACGAGCGCCGCGCCGCCGTCCGCGCCGAGGGCTACGCGATCCAGCTGCGGGAGCAGCAGGAGCAGCTCGCGGCGTTCCAGACCCACTTCGACGTGTGGTTCTCGGAGCTCTCCCTGCACGAGTCGGGCTCGGTGCCGGAGACGCTCGCCCGCCTCAAGGACCTCGGCCACGTCTACGAGTCGGAGGGCGCGCTCTTCATGCGCACCACCGACTTCGGCGACGACAAGGACCGCGTGCTCATCAAGTCGGACGGCGAGCTGACCTACTTCGCCTCCGACACGGCGTACTACCTGAACAAGCGCGCGCGGGGCTTCGACCGCTGCCTCTACCTGCTGGGCGCCGACCACCACGGATACGTGAACCGCCTGCGTGCCATGGCCGCCTGCGTGGGGGACGACCCCGACGAGACCCTCGACGTGCTCATCGGCCAGCTCGTGAAGATCCTGCGCGACGGCGTCGAGGTGAAGCTGTCCAAGCGCAAGGGCACGATCGTCACGCTCAACGAGCTCGCCGACGAGATCGGCGTCGACGCGCTGCGCTACTCGCTCGCGCGCTACCCGGCCGACTCGCCGCTGACGCTCGACATCGCGGAGATCACGCGGGCCTCGGCCGACAACCCGGTCTACTACGTGCAGTACGCGCACGCCCGCACCTGCCGCATGATCGCGAACGCCACGGACCTGGGGATGCGCCTGCCCGGCGCGTTGGGCGACGAGTTCGACGCCTCGCTCCTCTCCCACGAGCGCGAGGGCGAGCTGCTGCGGGCCCTCGCCGAGTTCCCGCGCGTCGTCGCGACCGCGGCCGAGCTGCGCGAGCCCCACCGCATCGCGCGCTACCTGGAGGACACCGCGTCGGTGTTCAACAAGTGGTACGACACCAAGGACTGCCGGATGCTGCCGCAGGGCGACGAGCCGGTATCGCCGACGAACGAGGCGCGCCTCGTGCTCGCCCACGCCGTGCGCCAGGTCGTCGCGAACGGCCTGGGCCTGCTCGGCGTCTCCGCCCCCGAGAGGATGTGACGAGGTGGTCCGCGCCCACGAGGCCGGCTGGGCCCACGCCGAGGGCGCCCTGCGCGGCCCGGCCTGGCTCCGCGAGCCCGCCGACCCCAACGCCCTCGTCGAGCACCTGTGGTCGACGAACGTCGCCAAGGACGCGTCCGGCGAGCTGACCGTGGCCGGGGTGCCGGTGTCCCGCATCGCGGAGGAGCACGGCACCCCGGCGTACGTGCTCGACGAGGACGACTTCCGCGGCCGCGCCCGCGCGTTCCGCGACGGGTTCGCCGGGTGGGACGTCTACTACGCGGGCAAGGCCTTCCTGTGCACCGCGGTCGCACGCTGGGTGGCCGAGGAGGGGCTCTGCCTCGACGTCTGCTCGGAGGGCGAGCTGGCCGTCGCGCTGCGGGCGGGGGTCGACCCGGCGCGGATCGGCTTCCACGGCAACAACAAGTCGGTGCGGGCGCTGCGGCGGGCGCTCGAGGTCGGCGTCGGCCGGATCATCGTCGACTCGTTCCACGAGATCGAGCGGCTGACGGAGCTGACCGCCGGCGCCGGGCGCCGGGCGCCGGTCATGATCCGGGTGACGGCCGGGGTCGAGGCCCACACGCACGAGTACATCGCCACGGCCCACGAGGACCAGAAGTTCGGCTTCTCCATCACGGCCGGCGACGCGCTGGAGGCGGCGCGGCGGGTGCTGGCCGCCGAGGGGCTCGAGCTGCGCGGGCTGCACAGCCACATCGGCAGCCAGATCTTCGACTCCGCCGGCTTCGAGGTCGCCGCGAAGCGGGTGCTGGCGCTGCACGCCCGCGTGGCGTCCGAGCTGGGCCACACGATGCCCGAGACCGACCTCGGTGGCGGCTTCGGCATCGCCTACACGACGCAGGACGACCCCTCGACGCCCGCGGTGCTCGCGGCCGAGATGCGCGCCATCGTCGAGCACGAGTGCCGGGGCCTGGGCATCGCGGTGCCGCACCTCTCGATCGAGCCCGGGCGCGCGATCGTCGGCCCGTCGACGTTCACGCTCTACGAGGTGGGCACCGTCAAGGAGGTCGCGCTCGACGGCGGCGCGAGCCGCACCTACGTCTCCGTCGACGGCGGCATGAGCGACAACATCCGCACGGCCCTGTACGACGCGGACTACTCCTGCACCCTCGCGTCGCGCAGCTCGGAGGCCGCGCCCGAGCTCGCCCGCGTCGTGGGTCACCACTGCGAGGCCGGCGACATCGTCGTGAAGGACGAGTTCCTCCCGGGCGACGTGGCGCCGGGCGACCTGCTGGCCGTGCCGGCGACGGGTGCCTACTGCCGGTCGATGGCGTCGAACTACAACCACGCGCTGCGCCCGCCCGTGATCGCGGTGCGCGACGGGTCGAGCCGGGTCGTCGTGCGCCGCGAGACGTTCGACGACCTCCTGGCCACCGACGTCGGCGGGTCCGAGGAGTGAGCCGGCACGAGGCCGATCCCGTGCCGGCGGCTCGCTCCGGATACGGTGCGGGGGCTCCCCGTGCGCTCGCGGCCATGGCCGATGCGGTCGCGGGGCCCCCTCCGAGCGACCCGTCACGGCGCCGCAGGCCGTCCGGCCGGCGGTGGAAAGGTTGAGAACGATGCAGACCAAGGACGCCCTCCGCGTCGCCGTGCTCGGCTGCGGGTCGGTCGGCTCGCAGGTCGTGCGCCTGCTGACGGAGCAGGCCGACGACCTCGCGATGCGCGCCGGTGTCCCCCTCGAGCTGGTCGGGGTCGCCGTGCGGCGGCTCGACGCACCGCGTGAGGTCGACGTCCCGGGCCACCTCCTCACGACCGACGCCACCGCGCTCGTCACCAGCGGTGTCGACCTCGTGGTCGAGGTCATCGGCGGCATCGAGCCGGCGCGCTCCCTGATCCTGGCGGCGCTCGAGAGCGGCGCCTCCGTGGTGACCGCCAACAAGGCGCTGCTGGCCGAGGACGGCGCGACGCTCTTCGAGGCCGCCGAGAAGGCCGGTCGGGACCTCTACTACGAGGCGGCCGTGGCGGGCGCCATCCCGATCATCCGCCCGCTGCGCGAGTCGCTCGTCGGCGACACCGTCACCCGCGTGCTCGGCATCGTCAACGGCACGACGAACTACATCCTCGACAAGATGGACAGCTCGGGCGCCGGCTTCGCCGACGCGCTCGGCGAGGCCCAGGAGCTGGGGTACGCCGAGGCCGACCCCACTGCGGACGTCGAGGGCTTCGACGCCGCGGCGAAGGCCGCGATCCTGGCGTCGCTGGCGTTCCACACCCGCGTCACCGCAGCCGACGTGCACCGCGAGGGCATCAGCGACGTGACCGCCGCAGACGTGCGCTCGGCGGCCGACATGGGCGCCGTCGTCAAGCTGCTCGCCATCTGCGAGCTGCGGGACGGACCCGAGGGACAGGCGGTCTCCGCCCGGGTGCACCCCGCGATGATCCCGCGCAGCCACCCGCTGGCGTCGGTCCGCGAGGCCTACAACGCGGTCTTCGTGGAGTCGCAGGCCGCCGGCCGGCTCATGTTCTACGGCCCGGGTGCCGGCGGTGCGCCGACGGCCTCGGCGGTGCTGGGCGACCTCGTCACCATCGCCCGCCACCACCGTGCGGGGACGCGGGGGGCGGGGGAGTCGGCGTACACGGCCCGTCCCGTCCTGCCGATGGGCGAGACCCTGACGCGCTACCACGTCGCCATCGACGTCGAGGACCGCGCGGGCGTGCTGGCGCTCGTCGCGACCGCCTTCGCGGAGCACGGCGTCTCGATCCAGACGGTCCGCCAGGAGGGCCGCGGGGCCGACGCCCAGCTCGTCGTCGTGTCGCACCGGGCCACGGACGCCCAGCTCGCCGCCACGGTGGCACACCTGCAGCAGATGGACATCGTCCGCGAGGTCACCTCGGTGATGCGCGTGGAGGGGGAGACCGAATGAGCACGACGGCCGCACGCCCGCAGTGGCGTGGAGTGATCGACGAGTACCGCGAGCTGCTCGACCTGCCCGCGGGACTGCCGGCGGTGACGCTGCGCGAGGGCGGGACGCCGCTCGTGCGCTCCGGCTGGCTGTCCGGCCTCACCGGCGCGGAGGTCTGGCTCAAGGTCGAGGGCAACAACCCGACCGGGTCCTTCAAGGACCGCGGCATGACCGCGGCGATCTCGCTGGCGAAGCACGAGGGCGCCCGCGCCGTCGTGTGCGCGTCGACCGGCAACACGTCGGCCGCCATGGCGGCCTACGCCGCCCACTGCGGGCTCACGCCGCTCGTGCTCGTGCCCGAGGGCAAGATCGCGGCCGGCAAGATGGCGCAGGCGATCATGCACGGCGCGCAGGTGCTGATGGTGCGGGGCAACTTCGACGACTGCCTGACCCTCGCGCGGCAGCTCGCGGACTCCTACCCGGTGGCCCTCGTGAACTCCGTCAACCCCGCGCGGCTCGAGGGGCAGAAGACCGCGGCCTTCGAGATCGTCGACTTCCTGGGCGACGCGCCCGACGTGCACGTGCTGCCGGTCGGCAACGCGGGCAACATCTCGGCGTACTGGCTCGGCTACACCCAGTACGCCGCGGCCGGCCACGCGTCGCGCCGTCCGGTGATGCGCGGGTTCCAGGCCGCGGGCGCGGCCCCGCTGGTGCACGGCGCGCCGGTGTCCGACCCGGAGACGAAGGCGACGGCGATCCGGATCGGCAACCCCGCCTCGTGGAAGCTGGCCGTGGCCGCCGCCGAGGAGTCGGGTGGTCGGTTCCGCGCCGTGACCGACGAGCAGATCCTCAGCGCCCAGCGCGAGCTGGCGCGGCGCGACGGCGTCTTCGTCGAGCCGGCCTCCGCGACCGGTGTCGCCGGCCTCCTCGACGACCTCGACCGGGGGGAGTCCTACGCCGGCCTCACCGTCGCGGTGACCGTGACGGGCCACGGGCTCAAGGACACCGTGACGGCGCTGGAGGGCCTCGGCGACGTCGTGGACTCCGTCGTCGACGCCGACGTGGCCGACGTGGCGCGCGCAGCCGGGCTCGCCTGACGTGGGGGCCCTCGACGCCCCGCTGGACCGCACGGACCCGGGTGCCGCCTTCGTGCAGGGACCGGTCTCGGTCTCCGTGCCGGCGACCTCGGCGAACCTCGGTCCGGGCTACGACACCCTGGGGCTGGCGCTCGCCCTCCGCGACGTGCTCACCGGTGAGGTGATCGCACCGGCCGACGGGACGCCGGCCCGGGTGGAGGTCGAGGTCGTCGGCGAGGGTGCCGGCGACGTACCGCTCGACGAGTCCCACCTGGTGGTCCGCGCGATGCGCTGCGCCTTCGAGCAGATGGGGCTCGCCCAGCCCAGCCTGCGCCTGCGCTGCGAGAACGTGCTGCCCCACAGTCGGGGGCTCGGGTCGTCCTCGGCCGCGATCGTCGGTGGGCTGGCGCTCGCGCGCGCCCTCGTCGCCGACGGTGCCCAGCGGCTCGACGACACGGATCTCTTCACCCTCGCCGCCCGGCTCGAGGGACACCCCGACAACGTGGCCCCTGCGGTCTTCGGCGGGTTCACGGTCTCGGGCTCGGAGGGCGGCACGTTCTTCGCGGTGCCCTCGCCGGTCGCCGCGGGGGTCTCCGCCGTGGTCTTCGTCCCGGACGAGCCCGTCTCGACCGAGGTCGCCCGCAGCCTGCTGCCCGCGACGGTGCCGCACGCCGACGCCGCCGCGAACGCGGCGCGGGTGGCGCTCCTCGTGCTCGCGCTCGCCCAGCGTCCCGAGCTGCTGCCGGCCGCGACGCGGGACTACCTCCACCAGGACTACCGCGCCTCGGCGATGCCCCGCAGCGCCGAGCTGGTGCGGGCCCTGCGCGCCGACGGCGTCGCGGCGGTCATCTCGGGCGCCGGCCCCACGGTGCTGGCGTTCGTCGGCGACGCGGACCCCGACGACCACGTCGAGTCGCCCGCGGACGCGCGGCGCGCTCTCACGAGCGCGGAGGCGCTGCTCGCGCGCTGCCCCGACGGGTGGCGCGCCCACCACCTCGCGGTGGATCCGCGGGGTGTGGTGGTACGGTAACCAGCGCGTCATCGATCGGTCTGCTCCGATCGTGCGGCGCGGCGCTCGCCGGGATCATCCCGCGCGGTGCAACCTCCTCCACGTCCCCGACGCGGATCCACTCCTGCCCGACGCAGCTCGCCCGCGAGCCGTGACGGGTCGGCCCTGCGGCGTGGAGGCCATGACCCCAGCTGGCGGTGCGGACCGCGCGTTCTCCGCCCAGCGCACAAACGTGGGAAGGACCTCACGTGACTGAGACGATCGATTCCGCCGCAGCCGAGCAGACCCCGAAGAAGCGCGGCGGGCTCAACTCCCTGCTGCTCGCCGACCTCAAGTCGATGGCGGGTGGCCTGGGGATCGCGGGTGCGAGCGGCATGAAGAAGGCCCAGCTCGTCGACGCGATCAAGGCGGCCCAGTCGGGCGGCGGTGCGTCCGCGTCCGGCACGGCCCCGGCGCGCCGCGCCCGCAAGACCACCGCGTCCGCCGAGGCCCCGGCAGCCGCGCCCGAGCAGAGCGCCCCGGCCGACGCGGCCGCGGAGCGCCCCGCCCGCACCCGGCGGGCACGCCAGGCCGACGGCGACGCCCAGCCCGCCGCGAGCGGCGGGAACGGCGCCGGTCCGGCGACGGACGAGTCCGCCCCGAGCGCCGAGCGCGCCGAGCGGCCCGCGCGCCGCCGCGACCGCCAGCAGGCGGACAGCACCGAGACCACCGGCTCGGCGGACGACGCCGGCCGCTCGCAGGGCGACGCCCCGCGGGAGCAGCGCGGCGACCAGCGCGAGGGCCGGGGCAACCGTGACGGCCAGGGCAACCAGGACCGCAACCAGGACCGCAACCAGGACCGGGACCGGAACCAGGACCGCAACCAGGGCGGGAACCAGGGCGGGAACCAGGACCGCAACCAGGGCAACCGGAACCAGGGCGGGAACCAGGACCGCCAGGGCGGCAACCAGGGCCAGCGCAACCAGGACCGCAACCAGGACCGTGGCGGCAACCAGGGCCCGCAGTCGAACCGCGACGACGAGGGCGGTCGGCGCAGCCGGCGTCGTCGGGGCCGCGACCGTGACGGCGGGGGCGGCAACAACCGCGACCGCAGCGGCCGGGGCGGTCGGGAGCCCGACACCACGATCCTCGAGGACGACGTCCTCGTGCCCGCGGCGGGCATCCTCGACGTCCTCGACAGCTACGCGTTCGTCCGCACCAGCGGCTACCTGCCGGCGCCCGAGGACGTCTACCTGTCGCTCCCCATGGTGCGGAAGATGGGCCTGCGCCGTGGCGACGCCATCGTCGGCCAGGTGCGCCAGCCCCGCGAGGGCGAGCGCAAGGAGAAGTTCAACCCGATGGTGCGGGTGGACTCGGTCAACGGCGACGACCCCGAGAAGGCGCGCAACCGGCCCGAGTTCGCCAAGCTGACGCCGCTCTACGCCTCGGAGCGCCTGCGTCTCGAGACCGACCAGCACAACCTCATCGGTCGCGTCATCGACATCGCCGCGCCGATCGGCAAGGGCCAGCGCGGCCTCATCGTCTCCCCGGCCAAGGCCGGCAAGACGATGGTGATGCAGTCGATCGCCAACTCGATCACGCGCAACAACCCCGAGTGCCACCTCATGGTCGTGCTCGTCGACGAGCGTCCCGAGGAGGTCACCGACTTCGAGCGCTCCGTCAAGGGCGAGGTCATCTCCTCGACGTTCGACCGCCCGGCCGGCGACCACACGACGGTCGCGGAGCTGGCGATCGAGCGGGCGAAGCGCCTCGTCGAGCTGGGCCACGACGTCGTCGTCCTCCTCGACGGCATCACCCGCCTGGGCCGCGCTTACAACCTCGCCGCCCCGCCGAGCGGACGCATCCTCTCCGGTGGTGTGGACTCGGCCGCGCTCTACCCGCCGAAGAAGTTCTTCGGTGCGGCCCGCAACATCGAGAACGGCGGCTCGCTCACCATCCTCGCCACGGCCCTCATCGAGTCCGGCTCGAAGATGGACGAGGTGATCTTCGAGGAGTTCAAGGGCACCGGCAACATGGAGATCCGGCTGCGCCGCGAGTTCGCGGAGAAGCGGATCTTCCCGGCGATCGACGCCGTCCAGTCGGGCACCCGTCGCGAGGAGCTGCTCCTCGGCAAGGACGAGCTCGCCATCATCTGGAAGGTGCGTCGCCTCCTGTCGGGTCTCGACGGCCAGCAGGCGCTGGAGCTCCTGCTCGAGCGGCTCAAGAAGTCGCAGAGCAACATCGAGTTCCTCATGCAGGTGCAGAAGACGATGCCGGGCGCCGGCGAGAACGGTCACTGAGCGCCGCCTCCGGGCGGCCACAGAAGCGTCGCCACCGGGGAACACACGGATTGGTGTCCGTGTTGACCCCGGTGGCACAATCCATCGCTGGCTCCGGTTCACGGCCTCCCACCGGGGGAGGACGACCCGGCGGCCGAGGAGAAGAGGACAGATCATGCAGAAGGACATCCACCCCGACTACGTCGTCACCCAGGTCACCTGCACCTGTGGCGCGAAGTTCGAGACCCGCAGCACGTCGACGTCCGGCTCGATCCACGCCGACGTGTGCTCGCAGTGCCACCCGTTCTACACGGGCAAGCAGAAGATCCTCGACACCGGCGGCCGCGTGGCCCGCTTCGAGGCGCGCTACGCGAAGGCTGGCGCGGCCAAGAAGAACTGAGGCCCGTCTCAGCGCCGGCTGGCTCCTCTCGGCCTCCATGTCGAGGGAGCCAGCCGGCGCTGTGCATTTCCCGCCCCTGAACCCGACCGAGGAGCCCCCGTGTTCGAGGCCGTCGAGGCCCTGGCCGCCGAGCAGGCCGAGCTCGAGCGCACCCTGGCCGACCCGTCGCTGCACGCCGACCAGGCGGCCGCGAAGCGCGTCAACCAGCGGTACGCCGAGGTCAGCGCCGTCGTCCGCACCTGGCGGGAGTGGCAGGAGCTGGGCGACGACCTCGGCGCCGCCCGGGAGCTGAGCGCCGACGACGCGGCCTTCGCCGCCGAGGCCGAGGAGCTCGCCGCACGCCGCGAGGAGGCCGCCGAGCGACTGCGGCGGCTGCTCGTGCCGCGCGACCCCGCGGACGGCAAGGACGCCCTGCTCGAGCTCAAGTCGGGGGAGGGTGGCGAGGAGTCGGCGCTGTTCGCGGGGGACCTGCTCCGCATGTACGCCCGGTACGCCGAGCGCCAGGGGTGGACCACCGAGGTGCTCGACGCGACGCCGTCCGACCTCGGGGGCTACAAGTCCGTGACGGTCGCGGTGAAGGCGAAGGGAACGCCGGAGCCGGGGACGGCGCCGTACGCGCTCCTCAAGTTCGAGGGCGGGGTGCACCGGGTGCAGCGGGTGCCGGTGACGGAGTCGCAGGGGCGCGTCCACACGAGCGCCGCCGGCGTGCTGGTGCTCCCCGAGGCCGAGCAGGTCGACGTCAGCATCGACGAGAACGACCTGCGCATCGACGTCTTCCGCAGCTCCGGACCCGGCGGGCAGAGCGTCAACACGACCGACTCGGCCGTGCGGATCACGCACGTGCCGTCGGGCATCGTGGTCAGCTGCCAGAACGAGAAGAGCCAGCTGCAGAACAAGGAGCAGGCGCTGCGCATCCTCCGTGCGCGGCTCCTCGCGGCGGCGCAGGAAGCAGCGGCCGCGGAGGCCAGCGACGCCCGGCGTTCCCAGGTGCGCACCGTCGACCGCTCCGAGCGCATCCGCACCTACAACTACCCGGAGAACCGGATCTCCGACCATCGCACCGGCTACAAGGCCTACAACCTCGACGCCGTCCTCGACGGCGACCTCGGCCCGGTCGTGGCGTCGGCCGTCGACGCCGACCTCGAGGCGCGGCTGGCGTCGGTCGAGGCGGGCCCGGCCCGATGACCGGCCCGACGACCGGCGCGGCGGAGCCCCTCGCGGCCGTCCGACGGCGGGCGAGCGCCGTGCTCGCCGCCGCGGGGGTGGCCAGCCCGGAGCGCGACGTCGAGCTGCTGCTGGCGCACGTCCTCGACGTACGCCTGGGCAACCTCGCCCTCGTCCGGTCCCTGGAGGCGCCGCAGGCCGCCGAGCTCGACGCGCTGGTGGCCCGGCGTGCCGCGCGCGAGCCGCTGCAGCACCTGACCGGCTCGGCCGCCTTCCGGCACGTCGAGCTGGCGGTCGGCCCCGGGGTCTTCGTGCCCCGGCCCGAGACGGAGCTGCTCGCCGGGTGGGCCGTCGACCGCGTGCGGGAGGCGGGGGAGCAGCCCGTCGTCGTCGACCTGTGCACGGGCTCGGGCGCGATCGCCCGCGCGCTCGCGGACGAGGTTCCCCACGCACGCGTCCACGCGGTCGAGCTCGACCCCGACGCGTTCACCTGGGCTCAGCGGAACCTGGCCGGCACGGGCGTGGACCTCCGCCAGGGGGACCTGGCCGACGCGTTCGTCGACCTCGACGGCACGGTCGACGTCGTGGTGAGCAACCCGCCCTACATCCCGCTCGAGGCCTGGGAGTCCGTCGCCCCCGAGGCCCGGGACCACGACCCCCACCTCGCCCTCTTCTCCGGCGACGACGGTCTCGACGCGGTCCGCTCCCTGGTGGGCCGCGCGGCGGCCCTCCTGCGTCCCGGCGGGCACCTCGGCTTCGAGCACGCCGACGAGCAGGGCGAGAGCGCCCCCGCGGTCGTCGTCGCGGACGGCCGCTGGAGCGACGTGCGCGACCACCCCGACCTGGCAGGTCGCGCGCGCTACACGACGGCGAGGCTGGCACGATGAGCCCCGTGAGCGAGCCGCAGACCCCCGAGGACCGCACGCCCGAGACGCCCAGCCTGGAGAAGGCGACGACGCCGAGCCGCGTCCTGCCGACCACCACCCCCGAGGAGCGTGAGTCGGCCGTCGAGGCCGCCACCCTCGCCGTACGCCGCGGTGCGGTGGTCGTGCTCCCCACCGACACGGTGTACGGCGTGGGTGCCGACGCGTTCGACCCCACCGCGGTGTCGCAGCTGCTCGCGGCCAAGGGCCGCGGACGGGACATGCCGCCGCCGGTGCTCATCAGCTCGGCCGTGACGGCCGACGCCCTGGCGCGGGAGATCCCCGGCTGGGCGCGTGCCCTCATGGACGCCTTCTGGCCCGGCCCGCTCACGATCGTGCTCCACCAGCAGGCCTCGCTCCAGTGGGACCTCGGCGACACGCGGGGGACCGTCGCGCTGCGGATGCCCGACCACGAGCTGGCGCGCGAGATCCTCGAGCGCACCGGACCGCTGGCCGTGAGCTCGGCGAACCTCACGGGCCGTCCGGCCGCGACCACCGCCCAGCAGGCCGACGGCATGCTCGGCGACGCGGTCGAGGTGATCGTCGACGGCGGCACCTCGCCGGGCGGCAGCGCCAGCACCATCGTCGACGCGACCGGCCCGCAGGGCCGGGTGCTGCGGACCGGCGCGCTCAGCCTCGAGGAGCTCAACGCCGTGCTCGAGCCCCAGGGCGCCACGCTCGTCGACAACGGCTGAGAGGGCGCGCGTTGCGGGAGTACCTCCTCGTCGTCCTGGTCGCCGCCGCCGTCACCTACCTGGCGACGGTGGTGGCGCGCGAGCTCGCGCTGCGCTGGGGCGCCGTCGCGAAGGTGCGGGGCCGCGACGTGCACGTCACGCCGATCCCGTACTTCGGCGGGATGGCGATGCTCGTCGGCATCGTCGCGGCCTACGCCGTTGCCCGCCAGCTGCCCTTCCTGTCCTACCGCGGCTCGGAGTCGCTGTTCCGCGACGCCGGGGTGGTGGTGCTGGCCGGCGCGGTCATCTGCCTCGTGGGGATCGCCGACGACCTGTGGGAGATCTCCCCGCTCATGAAGGCTGGCGCCCAGGTGCTGGTGGCGTCGGGCCTGGTGCTGAGCAACGTGCAGTTCTACTCGGTGCCGCTGCCCGGCGGGGGCATCTTCGTCATGGACGAACTCCAGGGCGCGCTGCTGACGGTGATCATCGTCGTGGTCACCGTCAACGCGGTGAACTTCGTCGACGGCCTCGACGGCCTGGCCGCGGGCGTGGTCGGCATCGGGGCGCTGGCCTTCTTCTGGTTCTGCTACCAGCTCGCCAACGTCAACGGGGCCACCCTGGCGAACACCGGCGCCCTGCTGAGCGCGCTGCTGGCGGGGGCCTGCCTCGGCTTCCTCGGCCACAACTTCCACCCGGCGCGGCTGTTCATGGGGGACAGCGGCTCGATGCTCATCGGGCTCATGCTGTCCGCCAGTGCCATCACCCTGACGGGCCAGTTCCCCGCCACGGAGCTCACGGCGGACGCCGACGGCGGTACGGCGAGCCTGCTGCCCGTCCTGCTGCCCGTCCTGCTGCCCGTGGCCATCCTCATCATCCCGCTGACCGACCTGGTGCTCGCCGTGCTGCGGCGGGCCAAGAAGCGCGTCTCGCCCTTCGAGGCCGACAAGCAGCACCTGCACCACCGGCTCCTCGAGATCGGGCACTCCCACCGGCGTGCCGTGCTCGTCATGTGGATGTGGGCCGCGCTGGTCGGGTTCGGCACGGTGACGATGAGCCTCTACTCGGGGGCGCTCGTGGCGGCGGTGCTGGCCGTCGGCTTCGTGGCCACCCTGGCCGTGACGCTGCTCGTGCGCTCGGCCGAGCCGGTCGACGAGGTCGCCCTTGCGGCGCCCCCGGAGGAGCTGGCGACGCCCCCCGAGGACGGCGCGACCGAGGGCTTGTGATAACTTTCACGAGCGCTCGGGCCGCTGTCTGACCGCGTCTCCCGCACCACCTCCTCACCCCCGACGAGAACGGCCGCCCTCATGACGACCGCCCCCGCCGCCGGCACGCAGCGCCCTCGCGGCGCCGCTCGCCTCGTGCTGCGGACGACCGTCCCGGTGGGTCTCTCGGTCGTCGTGCTCACCCTCGTGGGAGCGCTCGTGGGCGGGTCCTCGGCTGCGCTCGGCGCACTGGTCGGGGGAGTGCTGCTGCTGGTCGTGCTCGGTTCCAGCACCCTGGTGGTGGACCTGGTCGCCACCCTCGCGGGTGCCCCCGTCCTCCTCGTGAGCGTGCTCACCTACACCCTCAACGTGGTCCTCGTGCTGCTCGCGCTCATCGTGGTGCAGCGGTCGGGGCTGACGGACGACGCGCTGAGCGCGCCGTGGCTGGGCGGAGCGATCGTGGTCGGTGCCCTGGTGTGGACCGTGGCGCACGTGGTGGTCACCCTCCGGGCGCGGATTCCGCTCTACGACCTGCCCGACCGAGCGGCCGTCCCGTCGGAGAGGCCAGGTGCGTGATGGCGGTCTCTGCCTGCTATCGTCCGGGGCGCGATGACACCGCAGGAGCCCTCCTCCGAACGTTCGAGGACAACACCCGACGGGCCGATGGCCGACCCCTGGCGATCGTTCAGCTACATGACCTCGGGCGTGCTGCTCTACGGGCTCCTCGGCTGGCTCGCAGATCGATGGTTGGGCACGAGCTTCCTGGTTGCGATCGGCATCCTGGTCGGCGCGGGTCTGGGCATCTACATGACGTTCGCCCGCTACAACCGGGCTTCCCCCGAAGCCCCCACCGACAAACCGACGACCTGAACGCGGGCGGTCCGGCCTGGACCGCTGCGATCGACCACCCGGACCTGATGGCCGACCTCACGAAGGAGCACACGCGTTGAGCGTCAACGTTCTGGCCGCGACGGAGGAGCCCTACATTCCGGGCCCCTCCAGCTTCGACCTGCCGCCGATCTTCGGTGAGGGCACGATCGTCACCAAGCCGATGGTGCAGATCGTCCTCTTCGCCGCCCTGGCCTTCGCGTTCCTCTACTTCGCGTCGCGCAAGCGCGCGCTCGTCCCCGGCAAGCTGCAGTTCGTCGGCGAGGCCGGCTACGGCTTCGTCCGCAACTCGCTCGGCCGCGACATCATCGGCAGCCACGACTTCCAAAAGTTCGTGCCCTACCTGGTGTCGATGTTCTTCCTGCTCCTGTTCAACAACTGGGCCGCGGCGATCCCCGTGATCCAGTTCCCGACGTTCTCGCGTGCGGGACTAGTCTACGGCCTCGCACTCATCAGCTGGCTGGTCTACAACGGCGTCGGCATCAAGAAGCACGGCCTCCTGGGCTACTTCAAGCTGCAGTGCATGCCGAGCGGCGTGAAGGGCCCGATCCTGGTGCTCATCGTCCCGCTGGAGTTCTTCTCCAACATCCTGGTCCGCCCGGTCACGCTGGCCCTGCGTCTGTTCTGCAACATGTTCGCGGGCCACCTGCTGCTCATCCTGTTCGCGATGGGCGGTTACTGGCTGATCTTCCAGAGCGGCGTGCTCGGCTACGTGCCGGTGGGCATCCTCGCCTGGGTGCTGTTCACGGCCATCTTCTTCCTGGAGCTGCTGATCCAGTTCCTCCAGGCGTACGTGTTCACGCTGCTGAACGCGATGTACATCGCCGGCGCCCTCGCCGACGAGCACTGACCTTCCCCTTCCAGCAACACCGCTGAGAAACCCAACCGAAAGGAAGCACCGCCGTGGAAATGACCGGCTCGCTCAACATGATCGGGTACGGCCTGGCCGCCATCGGCCCGGGTATCGGCATCGGCCTGATCTTCGCCGCCTACATCAACGGTGTGGCGCGCCAGCCCGAGGCGCAGAGCCGCCTCCAGACGATCGCCATCCTCGGCTTCGCGCTCGCCGAGGCGCTCGCGATCATCGGTATCGCGCTCGCGTTCGTCCTCAACCCCTGAGCCTCACCGCTCGCGCGCACTGACGAAGGACACTGCCCATGAAGTCCATCATCCTCGCAGCCTCCGAGGGCGAAGAGCCGAACCCGCTCATCCCGCACATCCCTGAGCTGGTCCTCGGCATCGTCGTCTTCGCCCTGCTCTACCTCCTGGTCAAGAAGTTCGTCTACCCGAACTTCGAGGCCACGTTCGCCGAGCGCACCTCGGCGATCGAGGGCGGTCTGGCCGCGGCCGAGACCAAGCAGGCCGAGGCCGACGCCAAGCTCGCCGAGCTCGAGCAGCAGCTCGCGGACGCCCGCCACGAGGCGGCCCGCATCCGTGAGGAGGCCCGCGAGCAGGGCGCGACGATCATCGCCGAGATGCGCGAGCAGGCCCAGGCCGAGTCCGCGCGCATTGTCGAGGCGGGCAAGGCGCAGATCGAGGCCGAGCGCCAGCAGGCGGTCACCTCGCTCCGTGCCGAGGTCGGCACGCTCGCGACCGGTCTCGCCGGTCGCATCGTCGGGGAGAGCCTCGAGGACGAGGCTCGCCAGAGCCGCGTCGTCGAGCGGTTCCTCGCCGACCTCGAGTCCTCCGGCGGGGTCAACTGATGGCCGACTTCCGTGGCACGTCGGCCGACGCGCTCGCGGCGCTGACCGTCGAGCTGCGGGCCGTCGCCGAGGGCGACCTCGCCCGTGTCGGTGGCGACCTCTTCGCGGTCGCCGGCATCCTCCGCGGCGAGCCGGCCCTGCGCCGGGTCGTCACGGACGTGTCGGTGCCCGCCGAGGCCAAGCAGGGCCTGCTCCGGCAGATCCTGCAGGGCAAGGTCGCCGAGGGCACCCTGCCGCTGGTCGCCTCCGCCGTCGCGCACCGCTGGACGGTCGCCCGCGACCTCGCCGACGCCATCGAGCGTCTCGGGGAGATCGCGGTCGTCCGCTCCGCCGGGGCCGACAGCACCCGGCTCGAGAACGAGATCTTCGAGCTCGGGCAGGTCGTCAAGGGCGAGCCGTCGCTGCGCGACGCGCTCTCCGACCCGGCCCGCTCGGTCGACGACAAGGCCCGCCTGGTCGACGACCTGCTCGGCGGCAAGGCGCTCCCCGCGACCGTCGTGCTGGCCAAGCAGTCCCTGGTCGGCAGCTACCGCACGGTGAGCGCCGCGCTCGCGACGTACGAGCGGGTCGCCGCCGACGTGAACGGTGAGCGGGTCGCCTCGGTGACCGTCGCGAAGCCGCTCGCCGAGGGCGACCGGGCTCGACTGGTCGACGTACTGTCGCGACAGTACGGCCGCCCGGTGCACCTGAACGTCGTCGTGGACCCGTCCGTGGTCGGAGGTGTCCTCGTCGAGATCGGCGACGACATCATCGACGGCACGGTCGCCGGGCGCCTCGACACCGCACGCCGCCGCCTCGCCGGCTGACCCCGGCCCCGATCCCAGCCGCACCCGCGCCCTCCACCACCCGGGCCGAGAACCAGAAGGAAGAGTGATGACGGAGCTTTCGATCCGTCCGGACGAGATCCGCGACGCGCTCCAGCGTTTCGTGTCGGACTACACGCCCGAGACCGCCAGCCGTGACGAGGTCGGCCTCGTCGCCGAGGCCGCCGACGGCATCGCCCGCGTGTCGGGTCTGCCGTCCGCCATGGCCAACGAGCTCCTCGAGTTCGAGGACGGCACGCTGGGTCTGGCGCTCAACCTCGACGCCCGCGAGATCGGTGTCGTCGTCCTCGGCGACTTCGACAAGATCGAGGAGGGCCAGGCCGTCAAGCGCACGGGCGAGGTCCTCTCGGTCCCCGTCGGCGACGGCTACCTCGGCCGCGTGGTGGACCCGCTCGGCAAGCCCATCGACGGCCTCGGCGAGCTCGAGACCAGCGGCCGCCGCGCCCTCGAGCTGCAGGCGCCCACCGTGGTGCAGCGCAAGTCGGTGCACGAGCCGCTGTCGACCGGCATCAAGGCCATCGACGCCATGACGCCGATCGGCCGTGGCCAGCGCCAGCTGATCATCGGTGACCGCGCGACCGGCAAGACCACGATCGCGATCGACACGATCATCAACCAGAAGCAGAACTGGGCCTCGGGCGACCCGTCCAAGCAGGTCCGCTGCATCTACGTGGCGATCGGCCAGAAGGGCTCGACCATCGCCTCCGTGCGTGGCGCCCTCGAGGAGGCCGGCGCGCTGGAGTACACGACCATCGTCGCCGCCCCGGCGTCCGACTCGGCCGGCTTCAAGTACCTGGCGCCGTACACGGGCTCGGCCATCGGCCAGCACTGGATGTACGAGGGCAAGCACGTCCTCATCGTGTTCGACGACCTGACCAAGCAGGCCGAGGCCTACCGTGCCGTGTCGCTGCTGCTGCGCCGTCCGCCGGGCCGCGAGGCCTACCCGGGTGACGTGTTCTACCTGCACAGCCGGCTCCTCGAGCGCTGCGCGAAGCTGAGCGACGACCTGGGCGCGGGCTCGATGACGGGTCTCCCGATCATCGAGACGAAGGCCAACGACGTCTCGGCGTTCATCCCGACCAACGTCATCTCGATCACCGACGGCCAGATCTTCCTGCAGTCCGACCTCTTCGCGGCCAACCAGCGGCCCGCGATCGACGTCGGCGTGTCGGTCTCCCGCGTGGGTGGTGCCGCGATGACCAAGGCGATGAAGGCCGTCACCGGCTCGCTCAAGGTCGACCTGGCGCAGTTCCGCGCCATGGAGGCCTTCGCGATGTTCGCGTCCGACCTCGACGCCGCCTCGCGCCAGCAGCTCGACCGCGGCCAGCGCCTCATGGCCCTGCTCAAGCAGCCGCAGTACTCGCCGTACCCCGTCGACGAGATGACCGTCTCGCTCTGGCTGGGCACGTCGGGTCGCCTGGACAAGGTCCCCACGGACGACGTCCTCCGCTTCGAGCAGGAGTTCCTGGACTACCTGCGCCGCTCGCACGACGGCGTCCTCGCCGGCATCCGCGAGAGCCTCAAGTTCGAGGACTCGACCGAGTCGTCGCTGAACGACGCCTACGAGTCGTTCCTCGACCAGTTCGAGACCTCCGACGGCCAGTCGATCAAGGCCGGCAAGGAGTCGCACGAGGCCCTCGAGGACGACGAGCTCGGCCAGGAGCAGATCGTCAAGCAGAAGCGGGGCTGACCCATGGCCGTTTCGCTGCGTGAGTACCGCGCGCGGATCCGATCGACCGAGTCGATGAAGAAGATCACGCGCGCCATGGAGCTCATCGCTGCGTCCCGCATCATCAAGGCGCAGCAGCGGGCGCAGGCCGCCGCGCCGTACGCCCGCGAGCTCACCCGTGCCGTGTCGGCGGTGGCGACGTTCTCGAACGTCGACCACCCGCTGACCACGGAGCCCGAGAACCCGACCCGGGCCGCGGTCCTCATCGTCACGAGCGATCGCGGTCTGGCCGGTGCCTACTCCTCGAGCGTGCTCAAGGAGGCCGAGCGCCTCATCGAGCGCCTGCAGGGCGAGGGCAAGAAGGTGGACGCGTTCATCAGCGGCCGCAAGGGCGAGGCGTACTTCAAGTTCCGCCAGCGCCCGATCGCGCGGGCGTGGACGGGCTACTCCGACCAGCCGTCGTACGACGACGCCCGGGCCATCGGCCAGGCGCTCATCGCGGCGTTCCTGACGGAGACGGGCGAGGTCGCCGACGACATCACCGGCGTCGACGAGGTGCACGTGGTCTTCACGCGCTTCAAGTCGATGCTCGTGCAGGAGCCGCAGGCGATCCGCCTGCTGCCCCTGGAGGTCGTCGAGGGCACCGAGGCGCCCGAGAAGGACGAGCTGCTCCCGCTGTACGAGTTCGAGCCGTCCGGCACCGAGGTGCTCGACGCGCTGCTCCCGAAGTACGTGCAGAGCCGGATCTTCTTCGCCCTGCTGCAGGCGGCGGCCTCCGAGCTGGCCGCCCGTCAGAAGGCGATGAAGTCGGCGACGGACAACGCGGACGAGCTCATCAAGAAGTACAAGCGGATCGCCAACCAGGCCCGCCAGGCTGGCATCACCCAGGAAATCAGCGAGATCGTCGGTGGCGTCAACGCGCTCGCCGACGCCCAGGCCGGGAGTGAGTGAAGACAATGACTGCCACTGTTGAAGAGACCCAGGTCGGCGGGGCCGCTGGTTCCGTCGGTCGTATCGCCCGCGTCATCGGCCCGGTCGTGGACATCGAGTTCCCGTCCGACGCCATGCCGTCGATCTACAACGCCCTCAAGGTCACGTTCGACCTCGGCGGCGAGTCGACCACGATCACGCTCGAGGTCGCGATGCACATCGGCGACGGCATGGTCCGCGCCATCTCGATGAAGCCGACCGACGGCCTCGTCCGCGGCCTGCAGGTCACGGACACCGGTGAGTCCATCACCGTGCCCGTCGGCGACGTCACGCTCGGCAAGGTGTTCAACACCACCGGCGACTGCCTCAACCTCCCCGAGGGCGAGACGCTCGAGGTCAACGAGCGCTGGGGCATCCACCGCAAGGCGCCCGCGTTCGACCAGCTGGAGTCGAAGACCCAGATGTTCGAGACGGGCATCAAGGTCATCGACCTGCTGACGCCCTACGTGACCGGCGGCAAGATCGGCCTGTTCGGCGGCGCCGGCGTGGGCAAGACCGTGCTCATCCAGGAGATGATCGCGCGTGTGGCCCGCAACCACGGTGGTGTGTCGGTGTTCGCCGGCGTGGGTGAGCGCACCCGCGAGGGCAACGACCTCATGGTCGAGATGGAGGAGGCGGGCGTCTTCGGTCAGACCGCGCTCGTCTTCGGCCAGATGGACGAGCCGCCGGGCACCCGGCTGCGCGTCGCCCTGTCCGCGCTGACGATGGCGGAGTACTTCCGCGACGTGCAGAAGCAGGACGTGCTGCTGTTCATCGACAACATCTTCCGGTTCACGCAGGCCGGTTCCGAGGTGTCGACGCTGCTCGGCCGCATGCCCTCCGCGGTGGGCTACCAGCCCAACCTGGCCGACGAGATGGGTCAGCTCCAGGAGCGGATCACGTCGACGCGTGGTCACTCGATCACCTCGATGCAGGCGATCTACGTGCCCGCCGACGACTACACCGACCCGGCGCCGGCGACGACGTTCGCCCACCTCGACGCCACCACGGAGCTGTCGCGCGACATCGCGTCGCTCGGTATCTACCCGGCCGTGGACCCGCTCACGTCGACCTCGCGGATCCTCGACCCGCAGTACATCGGCAAGGAGCACTACGACTGCGCCATCCGCGTGAAGCAGATCCTGCAGCGCAACAAGGAGCTGCAGGACATCATCGCGATCCTCGGTGTCGACGAGCTCTCCGAGGAGGACAAGGTCGTCGTGCACCGCGCGCGTCGCATCCAGCGCTTCCTCTCGCAGAACACCTACGTGGCGAAGCAGTTCACGGGCATCGAGGGCTCGACGGTCTCCATCGCCGACACGATCGAGGCGTTCAACAAGATCGCCGAGGGCGAGTACGACCACGTCGCCGAGCAGGCGTTCTTCATGTGCGGTGGCCTCGACGACGTCGAGGCCAAGTGGGCCGACATCCAGAAGAGCCTCTGACGATGGCCGGCTCCCTGCACGTCGAGCTGGTCAGCGCCGAGCGCGTGGTGTGGTCGGGCGAGGCCGTCCGCGTCATCGCCCGCACGGTCGCGGGTGACGTGGGCATCCTGCCGGGTCACGCGCCGCTGCTCTCCGCGCTGTCGCACGGTGTGGTCGACATCCAGTCGGCCGAGGGCGAGACCTGGATCGCGGCCGTCTCCGACGGGTTCCTGTCGGTGGCGGACGACCGCGTGTCCGTGCTCTCCGAGTACGCCGAGCTGTCCCACGAGATCGATGTCGAGAAGGCGCGCGCCGACGTGGAGCGCGCCAAGGCTGCGGGCGAGGACGACACGGAGGCGCTCGACGTCCTCCGCACGGCCGAGGCCCGCATCCGAGCGGTCGAGACGGCCTCCTGACAGGCTCGTCCCGCCCGCGTCGTACGACGCTGTGAGCTGCTGCCCGGCCCCCGCCTCCCTCGGCGGGGCCGGGCAGTAGTCTTTCCCCGTCCCGCTCCGACGAGGCCGGGCCGACCCGTCGAGGAGGAGATCGCATGCCGCTGTGGCAGTGGCTGCTCGACGGCGTCGCTGCCCTCGTCGTCCTGGTCGTCCTCTACGGCGTCGCACTCGTGGTGCGGCGCCGTGCTGTGTCCCGGCACGGGGCCACCTTCGAGCTGAGCGTGCGGCTCCGCGAGGACCGTCCTGGACGCGGCTGGGTGCTCGGCCTGGGGCGCTACCAGGGCGACACGCTCGAGTGGTTCCGGATCTTCTCCGTCTCCCCGCGGCCGAAGCGCCTGTGGCGCCGTTCGGAGCTGGAGTACGTCGGGCGTCGGGTCCCGAGCGGCCCCGAGTGCGCGACGCTCTACGCCGACCACCTGGTGGTGGAGTGCCGCACGCCCGACGGCACCGTCGAGCTGGCCCTCGCGCCGTCGTCGCTCATGGGGCTGCAGGCCTGGATCGAGGCCGCCCCGCCGGGGACGGCCGAGCACATCTAGCGCCCTCCGCCTCCGCCCCATCACCCCTGCCGGCCGGTCGCCGCCCACCGCCGTACCCCTCCGGCCCTCCGCCGCCCCTCCGCCGCCCGCCCCTCGTCATGTAACGCGGTGTTCGTGCTACCTGTGCGGTGGTCGACCACGTGTCCAGTAGCCCGGACACCGCGTTACACGGGCCGGCGCCGGGATCGGCGCGGGCGGGCCGAGGGGCCTCAGGCGTCGTGCGTGGTGTTGAGCCGCACCACCCACTCGACCACCGGGCGGCAGAGCGGCCACGTCGCCGTGATGACGGGGGTGTCCTGCGCTGCCCCGCCGTCGATCGCCCGCGTCACGGACGCGACCCAGGGGTCGGCGTCGAGCCGCGCGACGTCGATGGCGTCGCCCGCCTGGGCGCGGGCCTGCCCGACGACGTCGTCGACCGCGAGGGGCAGCACGACGGCGTCGAGCACGACCTCGCCGCTCGCGCGCTCGACGATCACCGCCGTGGTCAGGGAGGTGCCGTCCGGCAGGCGCACGCCCGCGAGGTGGTCGACCGCGTCCCCGCCCACCTCGGTGATCGTCCAGGTGGTGTCGGCGGCGCGGGTGTCGCCGAGGACCCGCAGCCACGCGGGCACGGCGTCGTCCCGGCGGCCGAGCTCGGCCTCGACGCGGTCGCCGTGGGGGAGGTCGGGGTGGAGCTCGCGCAGGACGAGCAGCGCGGCGGTGGTCTCGGCGTACGGGGTGTCGACGAACGACAGCACCAGGTCGGCGAGCGTCGGCCCCAGCGCGCGGGCGGGATCGGCGTGGCGCTCGTCGATGCTGTCGAGGAGCGAGCCGACGCTCACCAGGAGGTCCAGCGGCCGCCCCGAGGCGAGTGCCCGCCGCAGGGCCTGGAACAGCTCCTGGCCCTCGGCGTCCGGGATGCGGTGCGGGCGGTCGTCCTGGGGGCTCTCCATTCCCCCGACCCTAGGCCCCTGCCGTCTGCGAGGATCGGGGCGTGGCGTCGGTCCGGATCACCTACTGCACGCAGTGTCGCTGGCTGCTCCGAGCGACGTGGTACGCCGGCGAGCTGTTGCAGACCTTCGAGGGCGACCTCGACGAGGTCGCGCTGGCTCCCGCCACGGGTGGGGTGTTCCGGGTCGACGTGCTCGTCGACGGTCAGCGCCACGGGGTGTGGAACCGCAAGACCGACGGCGGGTTCCCCGAGATCACCGAGCTCAAGCGGCGGGTGCGGGACCTGGCGGCGCCGGGTCGGGACCTCGGCCATGCGGACCGGGTGCGCGGCGACTGAAGTCGTCGACGGCGCGACCATGGTCGGTCGCGCCGCCGTCCCCGCCGGGCGAGGGTCGAGCCATGACCCCGTCAGCCGCGCTCGCCACCCGGGACCCACAGCACGTCGCCGTTCTCGCGGTTCGCGTGCCGGGCCAGGATGAAGAGCAGGTCGGAGAGCCGGTTGAGGTACGTGATGGCGACGGCGTTCATCGAGTCGGCGTACTCGTCCCAGGCTGCCCAGGCGGCGCGCTCGGCCCGACGCACGACGGTGCGGGCCACGTGGAGGTGGGCGGCCGCGGCGGTGCCGCCGTTCAGGATGAACGACCGCAGCTTCGGCAGGTCCTCGTTGTAGTGGTCGCACCAGCCCTCGAGGCGGTCGACGTAGTCGGGCTCGATCCGCAGGGGCGGGAACTCGGGCTCCTCGACCACCGGCGTGCAGAAGTCCGCGCCGACGTCGAAGAGGTCGTTCTGCACGTGGGTCAGCACCGCCACGACGTCGTCGTCGAGCCCGCCCGTCGCCAGGGCGACCCCGATGTGGGCGTTGGCCTCGTCGACGACGGCGTAGGCCTCGAGGCGCGCGTCGGTCTTGCTGGTCTCGCTCATGTCACCGAGCCGGGTGCGACCGGCGTCGCCGGTGCGGGTGTAGATGCGCGTCAGGTTGACCATGGCTCGACGGTAGGTCATGGAGCCGAGCGGGCCGAGGACGCGCCACGCCGTGGTTGCGCGCACGGCGGTGCCCCGCGGCGTATAGTGTGGTCCACGTCACACCATGTCGCTCCAGTGGTCCGGTGCAACCGAATCGCCTCTCGGGACGTCTGTGCTTGTGGGAACGCGATCCGGGCAGTCCGGGGAACGAGGCATCGACATGGCTGACACCGCGACGATCGGCACGATCGGGCGACGCACGAGCGCGGGGAACCGCCTGCAGATCGTCGGGGACGGTCCGCGGCTGGAGCTCGTCGGTGACTTCGACGCGCGCAGCACGTCGCAGGTGCGCCCGGTGCTCCACGACGCCATGGCCGTGCACGAGCGCGTCGTCGTCGATCTGGCCGGGGTCGCGAACGTCGACCTGACGGCGCTGCGGGTGCTCGCCGCGGCCAGCCGTCGGGCGCACCACGAGGGTCGTCACCTCGTGCTGGCCTCGCCCCGTCCCGTCGTCGTGCGCCTCATGCACCTCTCCCACCTCGCCCGCCTGCTCGAGGTGGAACGGCTCGCCGTCCCCGCGTGACGGAGCCGGTGTCGACCGGGGGGTAACTGACCGGACGGGGAGGTGATCCATGCCCCACGGGAGGTGGTTACCGATCGGTCGCTCGCGACATACTCTGCGATCATGAGCGACTCCTCGAACGGCGCCGTCGACGCCGCCGCCGCGCCGACCCCCGCCGCCGTGCCCGAGCGGCCGGCGAAGGACCGGCCGTGGGTGATGCGGACCTACGCGGGCCACTCGACCGCCGAGGCCTCCAACGCGCTCTACCGCTCGAACCTCGAGAAGGGGCAGACCGGCCTGTCGGTCGCCTTCGACCTGCCGACCCAGACCGGCTACGACCCGACGAGCCCGCTCGCGCGCGGAGAGGTCGGCAAGGTCGGCGTGCCCGTGCCGCACCTCGGGGAGATGCGCAAGCTCTTCGACGGCATCCCGCTGACGTCGATGAACACGTCGATGACGATCAACGCCACCGCGATGTGGCTCCTCGCGATGTACCAGGTGGCGGCCGAGGAGCAGAACCCGGAGCTCGACCCCGCCGAGGTCGCCCAGCAGCTCGCGGGCACGACGCAGAACGACATCATCAAGGAGTACCTGTCGCGGGGGACGTACGTCTTCCCGCCGGAGCACTCCCTCCGCCTGATCAGCGACATGATCGCCTACACGGTCCACCAGATCCCGAAGTGGAACCCGATCAACATCTGCAGCTACCACCTGCAGGAGGCCGGGGCCACGCCGACCCAGGAGCTGGCCTACTCGCTGTGCACCGCCATCGCCGTCCTCGACGCGGTGAAGGCCGCCGGGCAGGTCAGCGAGGAGGACTTCGAGAAGGTCGTCGGCCGCATCTCGTTCTTCGTCAACGCCGGGGTGCGGTTCGTCGAGGAGATGTCCAAGATGCGCGCCTTCGTGCGCCTCTGGGACGAGATCACCGCCGACCGCTACGGCGTGACCGACCCGAAGATGCGCCGCTTCCGCTACGGCGTGCAGGTGAACAGCCTCGGGCTCACGGAGTCGCAGCCCGAGAACAACGTCCAGCGCATCGTGCTGGAGATGCTCGCGGTCACGCTCAGCAAGGACGCCCGGGCGCGCGCCGTCCAGCTCCCGGCGTGGAACGAGGCGCTGGGGCTGCCCCGGCCGTGGGACCAGCAGTGGTCGCTCCGCCTGCAGCAGGTGCTCGCCTACGAGTCCGACCTCCTGGAGTACGCCGACATCTTCGACGGCAGCCACGTCATCGAGGCCAAGGTGACCGAGCTGGTCGAGGGCGCCAAGGCCGAGATCGACCGGGTGCAGGCCATGGGCGGCGCGATCGCCGCGGTCGAGTCGGGCTACATGAAGCAGGCCCTCGTGTCCTCCCACGCGGCCCGACGGGCGCGCATCGAGGCCGGTGACGAGATCATCGTCGGCGTCAACAAGTTCACGACGACCGAGTCCTCGCCGCTGACGGCCGACCTCGACGGCGCGATCCAGACCGCCGACCCCGAGGCCGAGCGGTCCGCCATCGCCTCGGTCGAGGCGTGGAAGGCACAGCGGGACGAGGCCGCGGTGACGGCGGCCCTGGAGAAGCTCGCCGCCGACGCCAAGGACGACACGAACCTCATGCACGCGACCCTGGCGGCCGCGCGGGCGGGAGTGACCACGGGGGAGTGGGCCGCGACCCTGCGCGAGGTCTTCGGCGAGTTCCGAGCCCCCACCGGCGTGTCCGGCGCCGTGGGCGTGGCCGAGGCCGGCGCCGAGCTCACGGCCGTGCGCGAGAAGGTCGCCGCCACCGGGGAGGAGCTCGGTGGTCGCCTGCGGCTGCTCGTCGGCAAGCCGGGCCTCGACGGGCACTCCAACGGCGCCGAGCAGGTGGCCGTGCGGGCCCGCGACGCCGGCTTCGAGGTCATCTACCAGGGCATCCGCCTCACGCCCGAGCAGATCGTGGCGGCGGCGGTCGCCGAGGACGTGCACTGCGTCGGCCTCTCCATCCTGTCGGGCTCCCACATGGAGCTCGTGCCCGACGTGCTGGAGGGCCTGAAGGCCGCGGGCGCGGGTGACATCCCGGTCATCGTGGGCGGGATCATCCCCGACTCCGACGGCAAGCGGCTGCAGGAGCTGGGCGTGGCTGCGGTCTACACGCCCAAGGACTTCGGCCTCACCGAGATCATGGGCGGCATCGTCGACGTGATCCGCGCCGCCAACGGTCTCGACTGAGGCAAGGCTTCGCTCATCTTCGGTCGGGTCACGTAGCATCCACGCCGTGGGCAAGTCCAAGGGGAAGAAGAAGCTTCCCAAGCTGAAGTGCTGCGAGTCGAAGTCGAAGTGCAGCCGCTGCCCCCTCCGCATGCTCAAGGAGGGGACGCTGCCGGACGGCTACACCGTCAAGCACCGTCACCTCGTGCGCGTCGACGGCAAGAAGGTCAGCAAGAAGAAGCTGCAGAAGGCGGCCTGAGCCCGACCTGGGCCAGATCTGCGCCAGATCTGGGCCCGATCTGAGCCCAGCCTGTCCTGGGATGCCGCAGCGCCGCCGCTCTGGCAGGATCGTGGCCGCCGCCGCTCCGCGCCGGCGAACCGACGTGATCGACCAGGAGGCGCCCTCATGCCCGCAGCCCGTTTCGCCGAGCAGCTCAACGTCCAGATCGGCAACGAGCTCGCCGCCCACAACCAGTACCTCGCCTGCGCGGTCTACTACGACGCCCTGACGATGCCCCAGATGGCTGCCTTCTTCTACGGCCAGGCGCTCGAGGAGCGGGAGCACGCGCTCATGATGGTGCAGTACCTCCTCGACACCGACGCCGCGGTGACGATCCCCGGCGTCGAGGCGCCCACGTCGTCCTTCGACGACGTCATCGCTCCCGTCGCGCTGGCGCTCGCGCAGGAGAAGCGCGTCACCGAGCAGATCAACGGCCTGCTGCGGATCGCCCGCGAGGAGTCCGACTACGCCTCCGAGCAGTTCATGCAGTGGTTCATCAAGGAGCAGGTCGAGGAGATCGCCACGATGAGCGACCTGCTGACCGTCGTCACCCGCAGCAAGGACGACGTCAACGACATCGAGGAGTACGTCGCCCGCGAGCAGGGCGGCGCCGGCGCCGACCCGACCGCCCCGCCGGTCGCGGGCGCCTGAGCCCGGACGCCCGGAGAGCAGGAGGAGCCCGCCGGTGAGCCGTGTCATCGTCGTCGGGGCCGGCGTCGTCGGCCTCACGGCGGCGGTGCGCCTGCTCGAGGCCGGACACCGCGTCGACGTCGTCGCGCGCGACCTCCCGCTGGAGACGACGTCGGTCGTGGCCGGGGCCGTCTGGTACCCGTACCTCGCCTTCCCCCGCGCTCGCGTCGGGGACTGGGGGCGCACGTCGTACGCCGTCCTCGACGCCCTCAGCGACACCGATCCCGACGCCGGCGTGCGGATGCGGGAGGGCACCGAGGTGCACCGCACCCGCGTGCCCGACCCGTGGTGGGCCGACGGCGGACCGCCGATCGCGCGGGAGACGGCGCTGCCGCCGGGGTACGTCGACGGGTGGACCTTCCGCGCCCCGGTGCTCGACATGCCGGTGCACCTGCGGTGGCTGGTGCGGCGCGTCGAGGAGCTGGGGGGCACGCTCACCCGGATGAACCTCTCGGCGCTCCCGTCCCACGCCGACGTGGTCGTCAACTGCTCCGGGATCGGGTCGCGCCTGCTGGCGGGGGACCGCACCGTGGTGCCCATCCGCGGACAGGTGGTCGTGGTCGAGCAGATCGGCCTCGAGCGCTGGTGGTTGGACGAGAGCGGTGAGCACCCGACGTACGTGCTGCCGCGCGAGCACGAGATCGTCGTGGGTGGCACGGCCGTCGAGGGGGAGTGGAGCCGCACGCCGTCGCCGGAGGCAGCACGCGACATCCTCGAGCGTGCCGCGGTGCTGGTGCCCGCCCTGCGCGGCGCGAAGGTGCTGCGGCACAAGGTCGGGCTCCGTCCGCTGCGGGCCGCGGTCCGTGTCGAGCGCCAGGGCGACGTGGTGCACTGCTACGGCCACGGTGGCGCCGGCGTCACCCTCGCCTGGGGGTGTGCCGAGGAGGTCACCCGGCTGGTGGGGACCGCCTGACCCGTCAGCGCGCCTCGACCGGCTCGACCGCCACGACCGCGGGGGGCGGGAGCGCGGCGTACACGTGGGGGAAGGTGTCGTCCCCGACGGGGTCCTCGCGCCACGGCACGCCGAGCTCGTCGAGGAGGTCGGTGTCGACGGTGAGCAGCACGAGCGGCTCGGTCACGTCGGCGTAGTACCGCGCGAGCACCCCGGCGACCTGCTCCGGTCGCGCCGCGTGGAGGAAGCCCTCCTGGGCGAGGGTGCGTCCCCGGGTCGAGGTCTCGTAGGCGCCCGTGGCCTGGGCGGAGGCCCAGTCGGCGGCGGTGGCGACGTGGTGGATCAGCATCAGCGCTCCGGGAAGTCCTCGAGGTGGGCCGCCCACGCGTCGGCGGCGGCGTGCAGTGATCGCGAGGGTACGACGAGGTCCGCGACCGCGTCGCCGAGCCGGACGCCGAGCTGGGCGGTGCCCCCGGCCTGCCGGCCGAGCCGGAACGACAGCAGTGGCTCGACGAAGCCGATCCCCGCCGTACCGCGGCCGTCGGCGACCGCGTGCAGCCAGTCCGCCAGTGCCCGGGTCTCCGAGGTGAGCAGGCACGGGCCGGTCAGGTGGTGGGCGCCTGCGTCGCCCGTGAGCGTGGCGTCGACGACGAGCCAGTTGGCGTCCCAGCCGTGGCCGGGGGCCGACGGGTCGAGGTCGGGGAGCTCGTAGCGCAGGACCGACAGGACGAGACCGTGCCCGGAGGCGTCGCGCAGCTGGAGGCTCACCGGGCGCCGCCTAGAACAGCCGGTCCTCGGCGTCATCCATGCCCCGCAGCGCGTCGTAGTCCACGACGGCGCAGGTGATGCCACGGTCGGTGGCGAGCACGCGGGCCTGCGGCTTGATCTCCTGGGCGGCGAAGATGCCGCGCACGGGTCGCAGGGCGGGGTCCCGGTTGAGCAGCTCCAGGTAGCGCGTCAGCTGCTCGACGCCGTCGATCTCGCCGCGCCGCTTGATCTCGACGGCGACCGCGGCACCGGCGGCGTCGCGGCACATGAGGTCCACCGGCCCGATGGCGGTGGGGAACTCGCGTCGCACGAGGGTGAGCCCGGCGGAGAGCGTGCCGGGGTGCTCGGCGAGGAGCTCCTGGAGGTGCTTCTCGACGCCGTCCTTCTGGAGGCCGGGGTCGACGCCGAGGTCGTGGCGGGTGTCGGCGAGCACCTCCTCGATGAGGATGCGCAGCGTGTCGTCGGTCTTGCTCGTGACCGTCCACTCGACGGCGCCGTCCTCGGTGGTGCCCTCCCGCAGCGTGCAGGGCGGGCTCATCCAGTTGAGCGGCTTGTAGGAGCCTCCGTCGGAGTGCACGAGGACCGAGCCGTCCGCCTTCACCATGATGACGCGGGTGGCCATCGGCAGGTGGGCGGTGAGGCGGCCCGCGTAGTCGACCTGGCAGCGCGCTACGACGAGTCTCACGCCGAGGCAATCTACCGGGCCGCACGGGCGCGGGCCCCACCCGCCCGCGTCGCCGACCTACCCGATCGATCGCTCGGATCGCCCGGTCGGGCACTTACCGAGGGGTAGCCGTCGGTGCCATCATCCCGGGCATGACCTCAACGAACGAGCAGATCAGCACGACGCTGGTCTACCCGTACCTGAACCACGCCGTGCGCATGTACGAGGAGAAGTACGCCTCGCGCGCCGACGTCGACGCGGGCATGCGGTTCGGCTGCGGCTACCCGGTCGGTCCGCTGGCCGCGACCGACGCGATCGGCCTCGACGTGGTGCGCGACGCCCTCGCGGCGCGGTTCGCGGAGTCCGGCGACCCGCTGCACCGGCCCGCCGACCTGCTCGAGCGCCTGGTGGCCGAGGGCCGCACGGGGGTCGCGGCCGGCCGTGGCTTCTACACGTACGCCGACGGCGAGCCCGTCGCCGACGAGGAGACCCCGTCGGCGGACGACGCGCCGCAGCTGCGCCACGAGATCACCCGGGTCGGTGTCGTGGGCACCGGCACCATGGCGGCCGGCATCGTGGAGGTGTTCGCCAAGGCGGGGTACGACGTCGTGTTCGTCGGTCGCAGCGACGACAAGCTCGCCGGTGTCGTGCGGACGATCACCAAGAACCAGGACCGTGCCATCGCCAAGGGGCGCGGCGACGAGGCCACCAAGGAGGCCGTGCTCGGTCGCCTGACCGGTGCGACCTCGCGGGACGCGCTCGCCGACGTCGACCTCGTCGTCGAGGCCATCGCCGAGGACCTCGAGGTGAAGCGTGAGCTGTTCGCCGACCTCGACCGCATCTGCAAGCCGGGTGCGATCCTCGCGACGACGACGTCCTCGCTGCCCATCCGCGAGTGCGCGGCCGCCACGTCGCGGCCCGAGGCCGTCATCGGCATGCACTTCTTCAACCCGGCGACCGTGATGAAGCTGGTGGAGGTCGTCACGACGGCCGACACGGCGCCCGAGGTCGACGAGACGGTGCGCGCCCTGTGCGCCCGCACCGGCAAGGTGGCCGTCTCCTGCGGCGACCGCGCGGGGTTCATCGTCAACGCGCTGCTGTTCCCCTACCTCAACGACGCGGTGAAGCTCTCCGAGGAGGGCACGCACTCGCTGACCGAGATCGACGCCGCGATCAAGGAGCAGGTGGCGCTCCCGATGGGGCCGTTCGAGCTGCTCGACGTCGTCGGCAACGACGTCTCGCTCGCCATCCAGAAGGAGCTGCACGCCGAGTTCGGCGAGCCCGGCCTCGCCCCGGCGGTCACGCTGGAGAAGGTCGTGGCCGAGGGCCGTCTGGGACGCAAGACCGGCGCCGGTTTCCACGACTACGCCTGATCCCGACCTCCGTCCCCGGTGCGTGCCGGGGACGGAGGGAGGGGCTTGAGGTCGGGTGTTGACTCAGGTCATGACCACCTCGACCCACGCCGTACGCCGCGGCGCCGCCCTCGCCGTCACCGCCGTCCTGGCCGGTGCGGCGCTCTCCGCCTGCTCCGACAGCGACGACGAGTCGTCGCCGACCGTGACCGTCACGGAGACGGTCACGTCGTCGCCCTCGACGTCCACCAGCACGCCGACCGAGCAGCCGGGCGACACGTCCGGGGCGTCGTCGGCGCCGACCTCCGCGGCCGCGCCGACGGGACCGCTGCCGACGGACGCCCAGGAGTACGCGCAGGCGCTCATCGACGCCTGGCAGGCCGGCGACCGGGCCGCCGCCGAGCGGCTCGTGCGCGACCCCGACGAGGTCGACGACCTCTTCGACGAGGACGACCTGACGGGTGACCCCGTCTTCGCGATGTGCGAGGGCGCGGCGGGCTCGTCGTACTGCACCTGGAACGGCACGGGCTATGACATCGTCGTGCGCGTCGCCAACGAGGCGGCCAGCGCCGGGCAGGAGGGCGCGATCAGCGAGGTCGACGTGGAGGACTGATGCGGCGAGCGGTCGTCGGGCTGGCGGTGGCGGCGGTGCTCCTGACGGGGTGCGCGGCCACCGACGACGACGGGGGTGGCGGCGACGCGGGTCCCGGCGAGGAGCCGGGCTCCGGCGACAGCGCCGCCGTCGCCCCGCCCCCGGCCGACGCGCGCTGGGACATCCAGCTGGGCGGTCCCCGCGACGTACCCAGCGACGTGGCGATCGTCGAGCGGGACCGCACGGCGGAGCCGCTCGGCGGCTACGACATCTGCTACGTCAACGGCTTCCAGTCGCAGCCCGACGACGGGCGCTGGACCGACTCCGACCTGGTGCTGCGCGACGCCGCCGGTGAGCCGGTGATCGACGAGGTGTGGCAGGAACACCTCTTCGACATCTCCTCGGCCGCCAAGCGCGACGCGCTCCTGGAGGTCGTCGGCCCCTGGATCGAGGGGTGCGCCGACGACGGCTTCGACGCCGTCGAGCTCGACAACCTCGACTCCTTCACCCGCAGCGAGGGCCTCCTCGACGAGGAGGACGCCGACGCCTGGGCCGCGGCGCTCGTGGGCGTCGCCCACGACGCGGGCCTCGCGGCCGGGCAGAAGAACCGGGCCGGCTGGGACGGCACCAGCGTCGGCTACGACTTCGCCGTGGTCGAGGAGTGCGGGGCGTACGACGAGTGCGACGCCTACACGGAGTTCTTCGGCGACCACGTGCTCGTCGTGGAGTACACGGAGGAAGGCTTCGCGGCGGCGTGCGACGAGCTGGGCGGCACGGTGCCGATCGTCTACCGGGACGTGGACCTCGCGCCCGACGGCGAACGCGCGTGGTGCGAGGACTAACCTCCCCGTGTGGGCCAGAAGATCCGTGCGAACTCCGTCCTCCCGGCGCGGCGTGAGGGGCTGACGCTCCACACGGCGGACGGCCTCGACCTGGTGGCGGAGCTCGCCCTGCCCGAGGACCGCGACCCCGTCGCGACGATCATCTGCCTGCACCCGCTGCCGACCCACGGCGGCATGATGGACAGCCACGTCTTCCGCAAGGCCGCGTTCCGGCTGCCCGCCCTCGCCGGGGTGGCCGTGCTGCGCTACAACTCGCGCGGCACCTGGAGCGAGCAGGGCACGAGCGAGGGCACGTTCGACAACGGGGTCGGGGAGCGGTTCGACGTCGCGGCGGCCCTGGAGTACGCCGAGTTCCACGACCTGCCGGCCGTGTGGCTCGTCGGCTGGTCCTTCGGCACCGACGTCACGCTCATGCACGGCCTCGACCCGCTCGTGACGGGCGCGATCCTCCTGAGCCCGCCGCTGCGCTACTCGCAGCCGGAGCACCTCGCCGCCTGGGCGGAGGCCGGACGACCGCTCACGGCGATCGTGCCGGAGCACGACGACTACCTGCGCCCGGACGAGGCACGGGAGCGCTTCGCCGCCGTGCCGCAGGCCGAGGTGCTGGCCGTCGAGGGCGGCAAGCACCTGTGGGTCGGCCAGGCGGAGCGCGTGCTCGACGAGATCGTCGCGCGGGTCGCGCCGCAGGTGGCCGTGCCGCTGCCGCGGGAGTGGGACGGTCCGATGACCTCGGCGGACACCAGTGCCTACAACGCGCACAACCTGGCGGCGTACCGGGACGTGCCGGTGCCCGGCCCCGCCCAGCGCGACGCCGGCGCCTGAGCGGTCAGGAGCCCTGCCGGGCGCGGTAGGCGGCGACCGCGGTGCGGTTGCCGCACGTGGTCGAGCAGAACTTGCGGGACCGGTTGCGCGACAGGTCGAGCACGATGCCGTCGCAGTCGTCGGCCGCGCACGTGCCGAGGCGCGACATCTCGTCGGCGCGGATGACGTCGATCATCGCCATCGCGGTCTCGACCACGATGCGCTCCACGAGCGGACGGTCGGAGTCGACGGCGTGGAGGTGCCAGTCCCAGCCGTCGTGACGGGCCAGCTGGGGGAGGGCGCGGGCCTCGGCGAGCATCGCGTTGACGATCTCCACGGCCTCGTCGCGCGTGCCGGTGAGGAGCGTGCGCAGCCGCGGACGCAGCGCCCGCACCTCGTCGAGCTCCGCGCGGGTGCGGTCGTGGCGGCCGGTGTAGCCGTAGTCCGCGTAGTGCGCGTCGAGGTCCGCCACCGTCGTCAACGTGTCCGGCTCCTCCGCCGTGTTGACGAGCTGGACGGCCGCCGCCAGCGCGATCTCGGTGTCATGCGCGAAAAGCATTTTGACACCTTACCAAGGCGGTCGTAATGTCATGACCCATGAGCACGTTGACTCCTGACACGCCGGTCGTGTCCTCCGCGCGTCCCCAGCTCGGCGCCGGTCTCCTCCTCGCCCTGGTCTCCGCCTCGGCGTTCGGTCTGTCGGGGTCGTTGGCGCGTGGGCTGCTCGACGCGGGCTGGACCGCGGGCGCCGCCGTGACGGCACGCGTCGCCCTCGCGGCGCTCGTGCTCGCCGTACCGGCCGCCCTGGCGATGCGAGGCAGGTGGGCCCTGCTGCTCGGCCAGCCGCGCAACCTCGGCACCGTGGCGCTCTACGGCGTGCTCGCCGTCGCCGGCGCGCAGCTCTGCTACTTCTACGCGGTCTCCTACCTGCAGGTCGGCGTGGCGCTGCTCATCGAGTACACGGCGCCCGTCGCCGTCATCGTGTGGATGTGGCTGCGGCACGGGCAGCGGCCCGGCCGGGTCACGGTGCTCGGCGCCGCCGTCGCCGCCGTCGGCCTCGCCCTCGTGCTCGGCGTCGTCAGCGGCGTGAGCCTCAACGTCGTCGGCGTGCTGTGGGGCCTCGGCGCGATGGTCGGTGCGGCGTCCTACTTCGTCATCTCCGCCGACAACGACAACGGCCTGCCGGGCACCGCACTGGCGGCCGGCGGCCTGACCGTCGGCGGCGTCGTGCTGGGCACCGCCGGGTTCGTGGGCGTCCTGCCGATGCGGGCGACGACGGCGGGGGTGGAGTACGCCGGGCACGAGGTTGCCTGGTGGGTCCCCGTGCTCGGTCTGGGACTGGTGACGGCGGCGCTGGCGTACGTCACCGGCATCGCCGCCTCGCGCCGGCTGGGTTCACGCCTCGCGTCGTTCGTGGCGCTGGCCGAGGTCGTCATGGCGCTCGTGTTCGCCTGGGTGCTGCTCGACGAGCTGCCCGGCCCGCTGCAGCTCGCGGGCGGCCTGCTCATCCTCGCCGGCGTCGTCGTGGTGAAGCTGGGGGAGTCGGGCGTGCAGGACGTGCGCCTCGGCGAGCCCGAGGCGGCCGAGGTCGCGGAGGTCGCGGACGCCGCCTGAGGTCGGGGCTGCGGCGGCTGGTGGTGCCCTCGCCGGACGTCATGCGTCCCGGTGGTCCCGCGCGCCGCTCCGCATGACGTCCCGAAGGCCTCTGCCGGACGTCATGCGTCCCGGTGGTGCGGGGCACCGCTCCGCATGACGTCCCGGGTGGGGGAGGGGCCGCGCCGGCGGCGTACCGGGGTGAAGACAGCGCGGACCGGGGTGAAGAAAACGCGGACCGGGGTGCAGAAAACGCGGACAGGGAGGAGCGACACGCCGGGCGGTTTCTAGTGGTCGGTGCAACACGGCTGTGGGGGTTGTGTTGCGGGATCAAGAAGCGGCGCGTGCGCGGGGTCTGGGGCTGTTGGCGGCCGGGGTCCCGGCGAAGCAGGTGTCCGAGTTGCTGGGGTGGGATCGAGACACGGTGGCTTCATGGGCCACAGTCGCTGGCATGCGACTGCGCAAGGGCCGCCACGGCGGTGTTGTCGGTGCCCATCCACCCCCGCTGGACGGTGACTGGGTCGATGAGCACGGCCGGTTGAGCCAGGCCGGGCGGGCCTTGATCCAGATCCGTCGCAGCGAGGGACGGTGTCCAGCACGGATCGCTGCCGAGCTCGGGGTGCACCGCAGCACGGTGGGACGCGAACTGGCCCGCAACACCCGCCTGGGTCGCTACCACGCTGCTGCAGCGCAGGTGATGACCGAGCAGCGCCGGCCCCGGCCCCGCCCGTCCAAGCTCGCAGTTCGTGCAGACACCGGCGTGGATGCGGGTGTGGATGCGGGTGTGGATGGGGGTGCCGGTGAGGTGCTGCGCGCAGCGGTGCTGGTCCGGTTGAACAACCGGTTCTCACCCGTGCAGGTCAGCCAGGATCTGCGGCGGTGCTATCCGGGGCGCGACGATATGCAGGTGAGCCACGAGACGATCTACCAAGCGCTCTACGTGCAGGGCAAGGGATCGCTGCGTGAGGAGCTGAAGGTCGAGAAAGCGTTGCGCAGCGGCCGCACCAGCCGTCGGCCCCGCTCGGCGCTGCCCCCACGGTCCAACCGGTCCTGGATCGGTGCCGAGGCCCACATCAGCCACCGCCCACCCGAAGCCGCCGACCGCGCCGTACCCGGGCACTGGGAGGGCGACCTCGTCATCGGCGCCGGCGGGCGTTCGGCGTTGATCACCCTGGTCGAACGCTCGACCCGCTACGCCCTGATCCGACGGCTGCCGCTGACCCACGACGCCACCACCGTCGCAGCTGCCCTGGTCACGATGATGACCAACCTGCCCGAGTCGTTGCGCCGCTCGCTGACCTGGGACCAGGGCAGCGAGATGGCCGCGCACACCACCTTCACCCTGGCCACCGGATGCCCCGTCTACTTCGCCGACCCCCACAGCCCCTGGCAACGCGGCACCAACGAGAACACCAACGGACTCGTGCGCGACATCCACCCCAAGGGCACCGACTTCAACCACGTCAGCGACGCCGACATCACCGAGACCGAACGCCTCCTCAACATCCGCCCCCGCCAAACCCTCAACTGGGACACCCCCGCCGATAGGCTCCAACAACTACTCAACGTTGCACCGACCACCTGAAGCCGCCCCGAGCGTGCGCCCCTCCCGGTCCGCGATTTCCTGTGCGAAGGCCGTTGCCTGACAGCCCCTGCCGAGGGCCCCGGATCAGGCCTGCGGCTTGGTGGGCTCGTCGTCGTCGGCGAAGCCCGCGACGACGTCGCGCAGCGCGCCGAGCTGGGCCGCGATCGCGTCGCGGCGCCGCGCCATCCGCTCGGCCTCGGCCTTGAGGGCGGCGAGCTCGCGGGCCGCCTCGGCGTGGCCCGAGGCGTTGATCGACTCCGACTGGGTGCGGGCGGAGGCGACGATCTGCTCCGCCTCGCGCCGGGCGCGGGAGATGAGGGCCTCGGCCTCGCGCTGGGCCTGCTCGCGCTGGGCGCTGCCCTGGGCGATGGCCTCGCGAGCCCGCTCCTCGGCCGCGGCGGCCCGCTCCTCCGCCTCGGTGACGATCTGGTTGGTCTGGGCCATGGCGCTCGCGTGGTGGTCGGCGGCCTCGCGGGCGAGGCGCTCCTTCTCGACGGCGAGGGCGCGGCGGGCCTCCTGCACCTCGCGGTCCGCGCCGGCGCGCAGCTTCTCGACCTCACGGGTCGTGCTGCTCCGCAGGTCGTTGACCTCCTGCTCGGCGGCGAGGCGCAGCTGGGCCGCCTCGCGCTTGGCGGACGCCACGATGTCGGCCGCCTCGGAGCGGGCCAGCGTGCGCTCCTGCTCGGCGTCGGCGAGGATCCGTCCGCGCTGGTCCTCGAGGTCGCGCAGCTGGACGGCGCGCATGTCCTCGGCCTCCCGGGCGGCGTCGGCGCGGATGGCGCGCGCGTCGCGGTTGGCCTGGTCGAGGATCTCCCGGCTCTCCTCCTGCGCGGTGTGGCGGACGTCGGCCGCCTCCTCCTCCGCGAGGCGCAGCATCTCGCTGGCGCGGCCGCCGAGGCCCGCGTACGTCGGGTTCTTCACCTCGGCGAGCTGCTGGCGCAGCGACTGGATCTCCGCCTGGAGGCCGCCGACCTGCTGCTCGGTCGCCTGCAGGCTGGCGGCGAGGCCGGCCTTCTCGTCGACGATCTGCTGCAGGGCACGGTTGACGGCGATCTGGTCGTAGCCACCCCGGCGCACCACGGGCAGCGCCGGCACGACCCCGCGCTGGGCCGCGGCGGACGCCGCCGCGGCCTGGGGCCCGGGCGTGGACTGCTGCGGGCGGGGCGGCACGCCGCCACGACCCGCCTCCGTGCCGACCGCGGGCTGCCGGGAGGTGGCGGCGTCGGCGCTGACGGCCGGGATGGCCTGCGTCGACTGCTGGTCGGGGTTGCCGGAGCCCTTCGACGGCTCGTCGTCGAAGATCGACAGTCCCTTGTCGCTCATGGTGAAGAACTCCTCTACGTCGGCGCGACGTTCGCGCCGCTGCTCTCGTCGGGTGCGGGGACCAGTGTTGCGGATCGCCCCCGCGGATGACAGTGACGTGGCCGGGACGGCTGGTGCGGTTCCGCTCACGGCGAGGGAGAATCCGGCGCATGGACGGACGGGCGGTCGACCTGAACAGCGACGTGGGCGAGTCGTTCGGCCGCTGGGTGCTCGGCGACGACGCCGCGGTGCTCGCCGAGGTGACCAGCGCGAACGTGGCCTGCGGCTTCCACGCCGGTGACCCGTCGACGCTGCGCCGCACGTGCGCGCTCGCGGTGGAGCGGGACGTGGTGATCGGCGCGCAGGTCGGGTACCGCGACCTCGCGGGCTTCGGGCGACGGTTCCTCGACGTCGCGCCCGACGAGCTGACCGACGACGTGCTCTACCAGCTCGGGGCGCTCGACGCGCTGGCGCGCGCCACCGGCGGCCGGGTCGCCTACCTCAAGCCGCACGGCGCCCTCTACAACGCGACCGTCCACCACGACGAGCAGGCCGCCGCCGTGGTGCGGGCCGTGGGCGAGCACGACCCGTCGTTGCCGGTGCTCGGGCTCCCGGGCTCGGCGCTCCTGGGCCACGCGGAGGCCGCGGGACTGCGCACCGTGGCGGAGGCGTTCGCCGACCGCGGCTACCAGCCCGACGGCACGTTGGTGCGGCGCGACCGTCCGGGCGCGCTCCTGCACGATCCCGCGGAGGTCGCGGCCCGCGTCGTCCGCCTCGTCGTCGAGGGCGTCGTGACCGCGGTCGACGGCACCGACGTCGCGGTGCTCGCCGACTCGGTCTGCGTGCACGGCGACTCCCCGGGAGCCGTGGCGATGGCGCAGGCCGTGCGGGCGGCGCTCGACGCGGCCGGGATCGCGGTGCGGGCGTTCGCGTGAGGGTGCTGCCGTACGGCGACCGGGCGGTCCTCGTCGAGCTCGCCGACCCCGACGGCACCGACCCGGCGGTCGCCTCCGCGCGCGTCGTCGCCTGGGTCGACGCCGCTGCCGCCGCGTGGCCGGACGTCCCGGTCGAGCTCGTGCCCGCCGCCACGACGGTGCTGGTCGCGCTGCCGCCCGGTGCGCCGCAGGACCTGACCTGGCTGCGCGCCGCCGTCGCGGGCGTCCGTCCCGGGCCGCCCGGGCCGCCCGCCCGGGGCGATTCGGCGCCGCGCACGGTCGAGGTGCCGGTGACCTACGACGGCGCCGACCTCGCCGCCGTCGCGCGGCTGACGGGCCTCGACGAGGCGGGCGTGGTCGCCGCCCACACCGGCACGCCGTGGCGGGTCGCCTTCGGCGGGTTCGCTCCCGGCTTCGCCTACCTCGTCGGCGGCGACCCGCGGTTGGGGGCCGTGCCGCGTCGTACCGAGCCGCGCACCCGCGTCCCGGCCGGCTCGGTGGCCCTCGCCGGCGGGTTCTCGGGGGTCTACCCCCGGGCGTCGCCGGGCGGCTGGCAGCTCCTCGGGCGCACCGAGCTGGCGATGTGGGACCTCGACCGCGACCCGGCGGCCCTCCTCGCGGCCGGCGTCCCAGTGCGCTTCGTGGACGTCGGCGGTGCCGCGTGACCCGCCGCGCCCTCGTCGTCGTCGGGATCAGCGGTCCGGTGCTCGTGCAGGACCTCGGCCGGCCGGGACACGCCGCCGTCGGGGTCGGACGCTCGGGGGCGGCGGATCGCGCGGCGTACCTCCTGGGGAACCGGGCCGTCGGCAACCGCCTCGGCGCGGCGTCGCTCGAGGTCACCCTCGGCGGTCTCGAGGTGGAGGTGGTGGGCGGCCCCCTCTGGTGCTGCCTGACGGGTGCGCCCGCCACGCTGGAGGCCGACGGTCGGGCCTGTCCCGCGGGTGCGGTGGTGGCGGTGCGGCATCGCCTGCGGATCGGTACGCCGGCGCGCGGCCTCCGCTGCTACCTCGCCGTGCGCGGCGGGATCGACGTGCCCCGGGTGCTGGGGTCGCGCAGCCGGGACGTGCTGGCCGGGTTGGGGCCGGCGCCGCTCGGCGCGGGGGACGTCGTCGTGGTCGGTGACGACGCGGAGGAGGCGGAGGCGGGCTGGCCGCGGGTCGATGCCGTGCCGGTCGACGCGCTCGCGGAGCCGGCGCTGCTCCGCGTCGTGCCCGGTCCACGGGCGGACCTCGTCGCCGACCCGGACCGCCTGGTCACGGGGGAGTGGCGCGCATCGGTCCACACCGACCGGGTCGGGACGCGGTTGGAGGGCGGCGCGCCGCTGCTCCACCGCGACCCGGAGCGCCAGCTGCCCAGCGAGGGAGCGGTGCGCGGTGCGCTGCAGGTGCCGCCGTCGGGGGAGCCCGTGCTGTTCGGCCCCGACCACCCGGTCACCGGCGGCTACCCGGTCGTCGGCGTCGTGGTCGACGCCGACGTGGACCGGGCCGCCCAGCTGCGGCCGGGCGACCCGGTCAGGTTCCGCTGGGCGTGACCGCCGGGCCCTGGTGGTCACGGTGGTCACGGCGGGTGGCTCAGTGGTGCGCGCCCTCCGCGGGCTGCACGAGCTCGACGAGCACGCCGCCCGCGTCCTTGGGGTGCACGAAGTTGATGCGCGAGTCCGACGTGCCGCGGCGCGGCGCGTCGTAGAGGAGGCGGACGCCGCGCTCGCGCAGGATCGCGGAGACCTGCTCCACGTCGACCACGCGGTAGGCCAGCTGCTGGAGGCCGGGGCCGGACCGGTCGAGGAACTTGGCGATGGTCGACTCGGGCGTCAGGGGAGCGAGCAGCTGGATGAAGGAACCGGAGTCGCCGACGGCCACCATCGCCTCGCGGACGCCCTGCTCCTCGTTGGTCTCGGTGTGGGCCACCTTCATGCCGAACGTCGTCTCGTAGAACGCCACGGCCTCGTCGAGGTCCGGGACGGCGATGCCGACGTGGTCGATGGCGATGAACAGGTGCTCGGGGATCTCCAGCGCTGCAGACATGGGCGCATGGTACGAGTCCGACCCCCGTCCGGGATGTGACGACCGCGACACCGACCGAGCGCACGGTCGCCCCTCGCCAGAAAGGTGACGGCTCGTTAACCTAGACCGTCGCTCGCGTCGCAGCGGCACGTTCCTCACGCAGCGAACCCACCTCTCAAGGAGGACCTCATGACCACGTCCGTCATCGTCGCCGGTGCCCGCACCCCCATCGGTCGACTGCTCGGTGGCCTCAAGACGCTCACGGCAGCCGACCTCGGTGGCGTCGCCATCAAGGGGGCGCTCGAGAAGGCCGGCGTCGCGGGCGACGCGGTCGAGTACGTGATCATGGGCCAGGTGATCCAGGCCGGGGCCGGCCAGATCACCGCCCGCCAGGCCGCGGTCGCGGGCGGCATCCCCATGGACGTGCCGGCGCTCACCATCAACAAGGTGTGCCTCTCCGGCATCAACGCGATCGCCCTGGCCGACCAGCTCATCCGCGCCGGCGAGCACGAGATCGTCGTCGCCGGCGGCATGGAGTCGATGACCCAGGCGCCCCACCTGCTGCCCAAGTCCCGTGAGGGCTTCAAGTACGGCGACACCGCGCTCGTCGACTCGATGGCCTACGACGCGCTCTACGACCAGTTCACGAGCCAGCCGATGGGCGGCCTCACCGAGGCCCGCAACGTCGAGGCCGAGAAGCTGACGCGCGAGGAGCAGGACGCCTTCTCGGCCCGCTCCCACCAGCTCGCCGCGACGGCGCAGAAGAACGGCGTCTTCGACGACGAGATCGTGCCGGTCTCCATCCCGCAGCGGAAGGGCGACCCGATCGTCGTCTCCGCCGACGAGGGCGTGCGGGGCGACACCACCGTCGAGAGCCTCGCCAAGCTGCGTCCCGCGTTCAGCAAGGACGGCACCGTCACGGCCGGCTCGGCCTCGCAGATCTCCGACGGCGCCGCCGCCGTGGTCGTCATGTCGAAGGCCAAGGCCGAGGAGCTGGGCCTCTCGTGGATCGCCGAGATCGGCGCCTCGGGCCAGGTGGCCGGTCCCGACTCGACGCTCCAGGAGCAGCCCGCCAACGCCATCCTCAAGGCCGCGGAGAAGGAGGGCATCGCCGTCTCCGACATCGACCTGTTCGAGATGAACGAGGCCTTCGCGGCCGTCGGCATCGCCAGCGCCCGCAAGCTCGGCGTGTCCGAGGACAAGGTCAACGTCAACGGCGGCGCCATCGCGCTCGGCCACCCGGTCGGCATGTCGGGTGCCCGCATCGTGCTCCACCTCGCGCTCGAGCTGAAGCGCCGTGGCGGCGGCACGGGCGCGGCCGCCCTCTGCGGCGGTGGCGGCCAGGGCGACGCGCTCATCATCCGCGTCCCTGCGTGACGATCGCGTGATCGGAGGTCGCGCCGGCGCCACGTCGGTCGCGGAGCTCGTCGAGGCCGCGCGGGGCGGTTCGCCCCGCGCGGTCGCGCGTCTCGTCTCGCTCGTCGAGGACGGGGCGTCGCGCCCCGACCGCGACGACCTGGCGGAGCGGCTGCGCGAGGCCATGGCGCTGCTGGCGCCGCACACCGGCCGGGCCCACGTCGTCGGCCTCACGGGCGCCCCCGGCGTCGGGAAGTCGACGTCGACGTCCGCCCTCGTCACCGAGCTGCGGCGCCGCGGACGGCGCGTCGGCGTGCTCGCCGTCGACCCGTCCTCCCCGTTCTCGGGCGGCGCCCTGCTCGGTGACCGCATCCGCATGGGCGACCACGCGACCGACCCCGACGTCTACATCCGCTCGATGGCGTCGCGTGGCCACCTGGGCGGCCTGGCGTGGAGCACCCCCCAGGCGCTGCGCGTGCTCGACGCCGCCGGCTTCGACGTCGTGCTCGTCGAGACCGTCGGCGTGGGGCAGAGCGAGGTCGAGATCGCGGGTCTCGCCGACACCACGGTGGTCCTGCTCGCGCCGGGCATGGGGGACGGGATCCAGGCCGCGAAGGCCGGCATCCTCGAGGTCGGTGACCTCTACGTCGTCAACAAGGCCGACCGTGACGGCGCCGACCAGGTGCGCCGCGAGCTGCGCGGCATGCTCAACCTCGCGGACCGCCCGGCCGACGCCTGGAAGCAGCCGATCCTGCCGACGGTGGCCCAGACCGGGGACGGCGTCGCGGCGGTCGCGGACAAGCTCGACGAGCACCGGGCGTGGCTCACCGAGACCGGTGCGCTCGACCGCCGCCGGCGGCGCCGGGCCCGCGCCGAGGTCGAGGCCATCGCGCTGACGACGCTGCGGCGTACCTGGGCGGGCTTCGCGGGGGGCGCCGCCCTGGACGACCTCGCCGACGACGTGGTCGCCGGCCGCCGCGACCCGTACGCCGCGGCCGACCGCCTCCTGGCGGCGACGGACACGACGGCGAACGCCTGAGGTTCTCGACCCGCACGGGCGCGCCTGCGCCGATGACGGGCAACGGCTTGGTAGAAACACCCCGGTCTGTGTCCGGGAACGAGAGGAGCTGTGTGCCGTGAAGAAGGTGATCCTCCTCCTGCTCGTCGTGTTCCTCGGCTTCTGGATGTTCACCGACCCGCAGGGTCTGGCGGCGACCGCCCGCGAGGGTGGCGGCGGCGCCTGGGACGCGCTGGTCTCGGTCTTCGAGGCCACGATCCGCTTCCTCGGCGCCCTCTTCTGAGGGCGGGAGGGTGAGCGCGTGGGACTGCTGGCGGCCCTGACCGACCCCGACATCGGCAAGCACCTCCTCCGCGAGGAGGGCGAGGTGATCGTCGACGAGGTCCGGCACCACTGGGTCGCGTTCATCGTCCCGGGGCTCGTGCTGCTGGCCGCCCTGGCGCTCCTCGTCGCCGTGCCGTTCATCCCGCTCGACTGGGGCTGGTTCCCGCTGCTGCTGGCGCTGGGCGTCGGCGCGTACGGCGGGTACCGCGCCCTGGGCGTGCACATGGACCGCTTCGTCATCACCAACATGCGGGTCTTCCGCGTGCACGGTGTCTTCTCCCAGCAGCTCGCGACGATGCCGCTGACCCGCATCCTCGACATCACCGTGAAGAAGCCGCTGATCGGGCGGATCCTCGGCTACGGGCACTTCGTCTTCGAGTCGGCCGCCCAGGCGCAGGGCCTCCGCGACATCCGCACGGTGGCCCGGCCCGACGAGCGCGACATGGCGATCCAGCGGGTCGTGCAGCGCTCCGGCGTGCGCGGCCGTCCCCAGGTGAACTGATGACGCTGCCGTTCGACCCCATCGCCGAGGCGCGCCGCCAGTGGGACCTCCGCTGGACCGGCGGCGAGGCCATGCACGCCGTCACGTCGCTCATGCGGGTGCAGCAGCTCGTCATCGGCCGGTTGGACGCGCTGCTGAAGCCGCACGGCCTGACCTTCGCCCGCTACGAGGCGCTCGTGCTCCTCGTCTTCTCCTCCCGGGGCGCGCTGCCGCTGGGCAAGATGGGGGAGCGTCTGCAGGTGCACCCCACCTCGGTCACGTCGATCGTCAACCGGCTCGAGGCGGCCGGCCTCGTGGAGCGCCGTCCCCACCCCGACGACCGGCGGGCGACGCTCGCGGCCATCACCGACGAGGGGCGCGCGCTCGTGGACCGGGCCACCGCGGACCTCCTCGCCGCCGACTTCGCGCTCGGTTCGCTCGGCAGCGCCGAGCAGCGCGGGCTGTCGGACCTGTTGGCGCCGGTCCGCCGGGATGCCGGAGACTTCTGACGTGCGTCCCTCCTCCACCGCTCGCCGCCTGCTGCTCGCCTCCGCTCTCCTGCTGCCCGCGACCGCCTCCGGAGCGGTGCTGCCGCTCGGGCCCGCTGCCGCTGCCGAGGCGGACACGCAGCTCGTCCTCCCCGCGGACGCGCCGGCGGTGGACGGCACCGACGCCGGCGCCCCCACGACCCTGCCCCGGGGGTGGAGCCGCACGACGCTGGGCGGCGACGGGGCCACGGGCTACTTCGAGGTGCGCCGGGAGCAGGAGGGCAGCACGGTCCACGTCGCCGCGGTGACGCCCGGCGCGGGCCCGGACAGCGCCGAGTCCATCTCGGTCGAGGTGAGCACGGCCGCCGAGGACTACTGCACCCAGGCGTCGGGGTCGCGGACCGAGGACGAGCTCGGCCTGGTGACGGCGTCCACCGTCGTCGGCCCGGCGGACCCCGCGCTGGACACCTCCGGGGACGCCGCGGACGAGCCGTGCGTCGACGCCTCGACCCTCCAGGTCGAGCTGAGCCGCGGCGCCAGCGCGGGGTCCGCCTCCACGGAGGTGTGGTTCCGCGTCGTCGAGGAGTCGCCCGCGACCGACGTCGAGGGTCTGCCGGAGCCGGCCGAGGCCGAGCGCGGCCAGGTGGACGTGTCCGGCGAGCCCCAGGACCGGCCCGGCGGTCGCGACATCGCCGACGCCCCGCTCGTCGGGGACGGGATCTGGCGCGGGACGGTGCCCGC
This sequence comes from Nocardioides zeae, assembly GCF_030818655.1. Taxonomy (NCBI): domain Bacteria; kingdom Bacillati; phylum Actinomycetota; class Actinomycetes; order Propionibacteriales; family Nocardioidaceae; genus Nocardioides; species Nocardioides zeae. The sequence continues at coordinate 693,745 of NZ_JAUTAN010000001.1, forward strand.
CGGCGGCCAGGTCGCCTACCGCGTGGCGGTGGCGGAGGGCCAGACGCTGCGGGCCGAGGTGGTGAGCCCGGCGCTGTCCGGCGACCAGGCCACGGAGCTGGGCTACGGCACCGACATCTCGCTCGCGCTCCTCGACCCGATGCTCTCGGCGGACCGCACGCTCGGCGACGACGGGTCGCTGGGCTCCGAGCCCGCGCGGGCCCAGGCGGCCGCCGGCCCGGTGCTGCACCGCAACCGCTTCGACTCGTTCAACGGCCCCTACCTGCCGGGCGAGTACCTCGTGGTCGTCGCGATGGACCCCGTCGACCTCGACGGGCTGGACGACGTGGGCTACACGCTGCGCCTGGGGGTGGAGGGCGAGCCGACGACGGTCGCGCACAGCGTCGAGCCGCCGTTCCTGGCCGGTGGGGCCGCGACCGACGCCGTACCGCTCGGTGCGCCCGCCGCCGCGGACGACGAGGCGTCCTCGACCGTGCAGTACGTCGCGGGTGGCGCGCTCGTCGCGGTGGGGCTCGTGCTCGCCGCCGGCGGAGGTCTGCTGGTGCGGCGTCAGGCCGTCAGCAGGAGGTAGAGCCCCGCGACGACCGCGAGCAGCCCGAGCACGAGCAGCGCGACGCCGGGGACGGACACGCCGCGGCGCGGAGCAGCGGCCGGGCGGTGGCCGCCGCGGTCCACCCGGGTGCCGCCGTCGATGCGGGTCGCGCCCGCGCCGTGCACGGCGGTGCTCCCGACGTGGGTCGGGGCGCCGTGGGCCGCGGTGACGTCGGTGGGTCCGGACGGCGCGGACCAGCTGACCCCCGCGGGTCCGGTGGCGTCGAGGGCGAGCCGCTGGGGGACGACCACGGGGACGTCGCCGGCCGGCTGGTCGACGAGCCGCAGCTCGCGGAGCGCGGTCCGGAGCGAGCCGGCGTCCGGGTAGCGGTCGCCGGGCTCCTCCGCCGCGGCGCGCGCCAGCACCGCCACGAGCCGCTCGGCGACCTCGCGCGGCTCGGGCAGCGCGTCGCCGGCCACCGCCGTGCTGCCCTTCTCGGGGCGCACCCCGGTGAGCATCTCGAGACCGACCCGACCCACGGCGTACACGTCCTGCCGGGGGTCGGGGTCGCCGCCGTGCCACTGCTCGGGCGCCATGTACCCCGGCGAGCCGACGGCCATCGGGCCGTGCGTGAGGCGTGGTTCGTCGACGGGCACGGCGATGCCGAAGTCGGTCAGGCGCAGGTGGGGCCAGCCGGTGCCGGTGGGCTCGAGCAGCAGGTTGGCCGGCTTGACGTCGCGGTGCACGACCCCGGCGGCGTGGACGGCCTCGAGCGCCTCGAGCAGCTGGTCGAGCAGCACGCCCACCCACGGCAGCGGGAGCGCGCCCCGCTCCTTGAGGAGGTCGGCGACCGAGCCGCCCGCCACGAGGGGCATGGTGAAGAGGACCCGGTCGTCCATGCCGGCCCAGGACTCGGGCGTGACGACGTGGGGGTGGGCGATGCGCACCGACTGCTCCCGCACGAAGCGGAGCAGGGACGCCGCGTCGGACTGACGGAGGATCTTGGCGGCCTTGACGCGTCCGTCGGACCGGTCGTGGACCGTCCAGACGGCACCCATGCCGCCCATGCCGATCGGCTCGATCAGCTCGTAGCGCCCCGCGAAGACCTCACCCACGCGCCCACCCTAGGCCGTGGACGGCCTCCCGCTCAGCCGACCCGCAGCGTCTGCCCGGTCAGGCCGGCCGCGCCGGCGCTCGCGAGGAACTGCACGAGGTCGACCACGGCGGCGCGCGTGGCCTCGGCGAGGCTGCCGCGCACGCGGCGGGGCCGGGCGAGCAGCGTGCCCGAGGTGCGGGGGGCGTGGCGCTCGATCTGCACGTGGTACGCCGGACCCTGCGTCCGCGTGGCCAGGCACCCGTTCACGCGCACCCCGTGCCGCTCCAGGCCCTCGGCCAGACCGGCGACCGCGTGGACGAACTCCTCCTCCGCCGCCGGGCCGTCGCCCCCGAGGGCCCACCAGCGGGCCGCCGCGGGGGTGAGGACGACCGCCCCGCCGCCCTGCGCGGCGCTCGCCGACAGGGCGGGGCGGAGGCGGCGCACGGCCTGGGCCGGGCCGGCCAGCCCCAGCCGGCACGCCTCGACGACGAACTCGCGGTCGGCGTGCCCGAGGTGGCGCGGCAGCTCGGGCGCCGAGGCGACGACGAGCACGTCCATCCGGTCCGTGCCGGCCGCGAAGTCGACGATCGCCTCCGGGTGGTCCAGTGCGAGGGAGCGGTAGCGGAACCGGGAGAGGTCGGCGTCGTAGAAGCCGGTGAGGTGCTGGGCGCCGGTCACCGTGACGTCGGCACCGGCGTCGGCGAACGCGTGGGCGGTCGCCAGACCCGTGCCCTGGGTGCCGCCGAGGACGGCGACGCGGTGGCCGGAGTAGTCGTAGCGGGGGTAGTTCAACGCGGTCCCTGTCTTCCCGAGATGTCGACGAGGAGCGACCATCATGCACGACCCGCGTCGCGGTGGTCACCCTCCGGACGCCCTCCCCGCACGTCCCGCGCACGATCCGCCACAATGGCCTTCATGACGCAGCGACCGTTCTCCCGTCCTGGTGCGATCGACCTGTCGAGCCTCAAGCGTCCAGCGGGCGCGCCGGCTCCCGGCTCGGCCCCGGGAGCGCCCGACGGCGCCGGCGCCGCGGGGGCTGCGGGGGGCGACGGGGGCGTCGTCGCGCCGTACGCGCTCACGGTCGACGAGCAGAACTTCCAGACGGTCCTGGAGTCGTCGCGCACCGCCCCCGTGCTGCTCGTCTTCTTCTCCCGCACGCGGATGCCCGAGAGCGGCCAGCTCGCCGACGACCTGGCGGAGCTGTCGAGCGAGTTCGAGGGCCGGTTCCTCCTCGGCCTCGTCGACATCGACGCGACGCCCCAGATCGCGCAGGCCATGCAGATCCCGTCGATCCCGCTCGTGGTCGCGGTGCTCGACGGTCGGCCGATGCCGCTCTTCCAGGACGTCGTGCCGCTCGAGGAGCTGCGGGCCGCGCTCACGCAGGTGATGCAGCAGCTGGTGGCGCAGGGCGTCACCAGCCGCCACCAGCCGCGGTCCGCCGCGCCGATCGTCGAGGGCGACGACGAGCCCGCGCTCGACCCGCGGTTCGCGGCCGCCGAGGACGCGATCGCGTCGGGTGACGCGGCGGCGGCGGTGGCGGAGTACGAGAAGCTCGTCGCCGCCAACCCCGCCGACGCCGAGGCCGCGGTCGGCCTCGCCCGCGCCAAGCTGCTCCAGCGCACGGCCGACGCCGACCTCAACGCCGCCCGCGCGGCCGCCGCGGCGGCGCCCGAGGACGTCGACGCCCAGATACTCGTCGCCGACCTCGACCTCCTCGGCGGTCACGTCGACGACGCGTTCGCCCGCCTCATCGACGTCGTGCGGCGCACGGCCGGTGACGAGCGCGAGCGCGCCCGTCGCCACCTCGTCGAGCTCTTCGGCGTGGTCGGCAACGGCGACCCGCGGGTCGCCCGCGGCCGCCAGCAGCTGGCGTCGGCGCTGTTCTGAGCGGCGCGCCCCTCGCGGACGTCATGCGGACCGCGGGCCCGGGGCGCCGGGGCGCATGACGTCTCCGGTACGGCGCGGGGCTGGGCGCTGCTCGCCCGGCCCGGAACTGTGCGGTGCGGACGGGTTTCGTTCGGTCTGGCCCGCACCAGGCGCACAGTTCGGTCCGCCCCCCGTGGGACGTCATGCGGGCCGCGGGCCCGGGGCGCCGGGGCGCATGACGTCCGCGGGTGTGGCCGGCACCAGGCGCACAGTTCGGTCCGCCGACGGTCAGGCCCCGGCGGCCCAGCCTCGCTGCAGCTCGTCGAGCACCGCGGCGACGGCGGGTGAGCCGGAGAGGGAGCGCCGGTGCAGCGCCACCACGGTGCGGGTCGGTGCCGGGTCGGTGACGCCCAGCGCGACGAGGTCGTCGCCCAGGGGAGCGCGGCCGAGGCGGGGCACGAGCGCCGTGCCGAGCCCGGCGGAGACGAGGGCCAGGTGGCACTCGAACTCGCGCGACTGGTGGGCGATCCGCGGCCGGCGGCCGGTGCCGTCGTGCATGCGCTCGAGCCACTGACGGCAGATGGTGCCGGGCGGGGTGGCGACCCAGTCCTCGTCCGCGAGGTCGGCGGCGGTCACGCTGCCGCGGCCCGCGAGCGGGTGGTCGTGACGCACGATGGCGTGGGCGGGGTCGCGGCCGAGCTCGGTGGCGACCACGTGCTCCGGCAGCGCCAGCGCGACGTCGCCCCAGGCGTGGGCGACGGCCACCTCGACCCGCCCGCGGGCGACGAGGTCGACGGCGTCCCACGGCTCCTCCTCGCTGAGGGTGATCCGCAGGTCGGGGTGGGTGTCGAGCAGGCGGCGGGTCACGGGTGCCGCGAGGCCCCGCATCGCGGTGGAGAAGCAGGCGAGGCGCACGTGCCCCGCGACCGTGCGGGAGTAGGCGTGGAGCTCGGCCTCGACGCGTTCGAGGTCGGCGAGGAGGCGGGCGCCGTCGTCGACCAGCCGCCGCCCGGCGCCGGTGAGCAGCACGCCCCGCCCGACGCGCTCGAGGAGCGCGACGCCCGCCTGCTTCTCGAGCCGCTTGACCTGCTGCGACACCGCGCTGGGCGTGAAGCCAAGCGCGTCGGCCGCGGCGACGACGGAGCCGTGCTCGTCGACGGCGCGGAGGGACTGGACGGCAGCCAGGTCGATCATGAAGCGACCCTACAAGGTTTCGTGCGTGACCATTCGCTGGTGCTGCACGGTCGGCGCGACCGAGCATGGACCCATGAGTCGTCGTGACGCGCTGCTCGCGCTGCTGGTCGCCCTGCTGTGGGGGTTCAACTTCGTCGTCATCGAGCGGGGCATGGACGGGATCCCGCCGCTGCTGTTCCTCGCGCTGCGCTTCGTGGTGGTCGTCGTGCCCGCCGTCCTCCTCGTGCCCCGCCCCGACCTGCCGTGGACGGCCGTCGCGCGCGTCGGCGTGCTCATGTCGCTGGGCCAGTTCGGGTTCCTGTACGCCTCGATGCACGCCGGCATGCCTCCGGGCCTGGCCGCGCTCGTGCTCCAGGCCCAGGTGCTGCTCACCATCGTCATCGCCGCCGGCGTGCTGGGGGAGCGGCCGAGCGCCCGCCAGGGCGTCGGGGTGCTCGTCGGCAGCCTCGGGCTGGCCGTCGTCGCCGTCGGCCGCGACGTGACCACGCCGCTCCCGGCGCTGCTGCTGTGCCTCGCCGGCGCGCTGTCGTGGGCAGCGGGCAACGTGGCCGCCCGGGCGGCCGGCGCCGTCGGCGGGCTGTCGCTGACGGTGTGGTCGGCCCTCGTCGTACCCGTGCCGGCGCTGGGCCTGTCCCTCCTGCTCGACGGTCCGGCCGCGGTCGGGGCGGGGCTCGCCGCGATCGGGGTCCCGGCGCTGCTGTCGACGCTCTACACGGCGGTGCTCGCCTCGCTGGTGGGCTACGGGATCTTCACCGGTCTGCTCGGCCGCTACCCGGCCGGGAAGGTCGTGCCCTGGATCCTGCTCGTGCCCCCGGTCGCCATGACCTCGGCCTGGCTGCTGCGCGGGGACCGGCCGGCGCCGCTCGAGGTCGCCGGGGGCCTGGTGCTGCTCGCCGGGGCGGCGGTGGCGCTGCTGCCGGAGCGAGGCCGCCGTGGCGTCCCGGTGGCCGCGACGGCCACCGTGGGCGAGGGGACGGCCCCGGCGCCTCAGCGCTCGGGCGCGTCGACCCCGTGCCGCCCGGACTCGGTGTAGGCCGGCGCTCCGCCGCCCAGGTTCTCGAGGGCGGCGACGACGCGACGGGCCGTGAAGTCGGCGCAGCGCTCGAGGACCTCCTCGGGGGTGCAGAAGGCGATCCCCTTGATCTCCTTCTCCTCCTTGACGACGCGGGACACGAGGTCCTCTCCGTCGTGGACGCCGCCGTCGAACACGAGGGTCACGGCGTCGTCCCAGCCGCTCCACGGGGGGAGCCAGTCCGTGAGGAGCAGCCGACCCGCGGGGATCTCGAGGGCGAGCTCCTCGCGGACCTCCCGAGCGGTCGCCAGCTGCGGCGACTCGTTGACCTCGACGACGCCGCCGGGCAGGTCCCAGTCGCGCTTGTAGGTGAGCTGGCATAGCAGCACCCGGCCCTCGCGGTCGCGCACCAGCATCTGGCCGATCGCGCGCTTGCGGGGGAGGAACGAGTTGAGCAGCGCCCGGAACCCCTCGGGCGCGTCCGTCGGGACGTCGTCGGCGAGACGGGCGTAGAGCACGTGGTCGACCGGCCCCTCCGGCAGCGGGATGCCCCGCAGCACGCCCTCGCGACGCATCCCCGACCAGGTGGCCACCCGCTGCCCGAGGCTGTCGTCCGCGCGCACCCGGGCCTCGACCCGCGCGTGGTCCACGAGGGCCGCCTCGACGGCCGCGCGCACGAGGCCCACGGCCGCGGACCAGCCCTCGTCGGTGACGGACGAGCCCCAGGTGACGTGGGCGACGCCCGGGGAAAGCGTGGTGACCGACACGGGGGCGGGGGCGGCACTCACGCTGGCCACCCTACCGACCTCCCGTCAGGCCCTCCGGAACCAGACGCACGCGAGGGGCGGCACGACGACGTCGGCGTGGGCCGGCTGGCCGTGGTGCTCGCCCGCGACGGCCTCGACGGCGCCCAGGTTGCCCACCCCGGACCCGGTGTAGCCCTCGGCGTCGGTGTTGAGCACCTCGTCCCACCGTCCCTCGCTCGGCAGGCCCAGTCGGAAGTCCCGGTGGGGCACCGCGGAGAAGTTGGCCACGCAGACGACGTCCGGTGCACCCGGCGTGCGGCGCACGAACGAGAACGTGTTGCGCGCCGCGTCGTTGGCGTCGATCCAGGCGAACCCCGACGGGTCGTTGTCGCTGCCGAACAGGGCGGGGGAGGCCGTGTAGACGTGGTTGAGGTCGCGCACGAGCGACTGCACGCCGCGGTGCTCCGGGTGGTCGAGCAGCCACCAGTCCAGCTCGCGGGCCTCGGCCCACTCCGACTCCTGGCCGATCTCGCAGCCCATGAAGAGCAGCTGCTTGCCCGGGTGGGCCCACATGAAGGCCAGGTAGGCCCGCAGGTTCGCCAGCTGGCGCCAGCGGTCGCCCGGCATCTTGCGGAGCAGCGAGCCCTTGCCGTGGACGACCTCGTCGTGGCTGATGGGCAGCACGAAGTTCTCGGAGAACGCGTAGACCAGCGAGAACGTCAGCTCGCCGTGGTGGTAGGACCGGTGCACCGGGTCGTGGGCGACGTAGCCCAGCGAGTCGTGCATCCAGCCCATGTTCCACTTGAACCCGAACCCGAGCCCGTCCACGCTCGTCGGCTTCGTGACGCCGGGCCACGACGTGGACTCCTCGGCGATCATCACCGCGCCGGGCACCCGCTTGTAGACCGTCGCGTTGGTCTCCTGCAGCAGCTGCACCGCCTCGAGGTTCTCGCGGCCGCCGTGGACGTTGGGCGTCCACTCGCCCTCCTCGCGGGAGTAGTCGAGGTAGAGCATCGAGGCCACCCCGTCGACGCGCAGGCCGTCGGCGTGGAACTCCTCGAGCCAGAACAGCGCGTTCGCCACGAGGAAGTTGCGCACCTCGCGCCGCCCGAAGTTGAAGATGTGGCTGCCCCACTCCTTGTGCCAGCCGCGCTGGGGGTTGGGGTCCTCGTAGAGCGGCGTGCCGTCGAAGCGGGGGAGCGCCCACGCGTCCGTGGCGAAGTGGCCGGGCACCCAGTCGAGGATGACGCCGATGCCGGCCTGGTGCAGCCGGTCGACGAGGCGCTTGAAGCCGTCGGGGTCGCCGAAGCGCGCGTCCGTCGCGTAGTACGACGTCACGTGGTAGCCCCACGAGCCACCGAACGGGTGCTGCATGACCGGCATCAGCTCGACGTGGGTGAAGCCCAGGTCGGCCAGGTAGGGCACGAGCTCGTCGGCGAGCTCGTCGTAGCTGCGCCCGCGGCGCCACGAGGCCAGGTGGAGCTCGTAGATCGACATGGCCTCCGCGACCGGCTGCCGCCCGGCGCGCGCCGTCATCCACTCCTCGTCGTGCCACTCGTGCCGCGACGTGTGCACCACCGAGGCGGTGCGCGGCGCGACCTCGGTGTGGAAGGCCAGCGGGTCCGCCTTCTCCCGCCACACCCCGTCGGCCCCGAGCACGTCCAGCTTGTAGCGCGCGCCGGAGCCCACGCCCGGGAGGAAGAGCTCCCACACGCCGGAGACACCGAGCTGGCGCATCGGCAGCTCCCGCGAGTCCCAGGACGAGAAGTCGCCCTTGACCCGTACGGCGCGGGCCTGGGGCGCCCACACCGCGAACGACGTGCCGTGGACGTCGCCGAGCGCGCCCGGGTAGTGGCGCACGTGGGCGCCGAGCACCGTCCACAGCTGCTCGTGCCGGCCCTCGTTGACGAGGTGGAGGTCCGTCTCGCCGAGCGTGGGGAGGAACCGGTAGGGGTCGTCGACCTCGACGGGCTCCTCCTCGCCGTACCCGATCCGGAGGCGGTAGTCGGGCACGTCCGCGACGGGCAGCACGCCCACCCAGACCCCGCCCCGCTCGTGGGTGAGCGGGACGCTGCCGCCCGCGTGGACGACCTCGATGCTGCTCGCGAGGTGCCGCAGCACCCGCACGGTCACCGCGCCGTCGTGCACGTGGGGCCCGAGCACCCGGTGGGGGTCGCCGTGCTCGCCGGCGACCAGGAGCTCCAGCTCGGTGGTGTCGACGGGGGCGGGACCCGGGGTCGAGGAGGTGGGGGTGCTGCTGCTGTCGCTGTTCTCGGCGGACGTCATGCGGCTCCGATCCGTGCGATCGCGGCGAGGGGGATGCCAACCCAGCCGGGGCGGTTGCGGGTCTCGTAGACGGTCTCGTAGACCGCCTTGTCCGCGACGTACGCGCTGAGGAGGACCTCCTCGGCGGGGGTCAGGCCCCGGCCGGCGTAGCTCGCGAGGAAGGCGCGGCGGTTGTGCCCGGCCCACTCCTCGGCGCGGTGGTGGCGCTGGCGGGCCGTCGCCTCGTCGGGTGCCTCCAGGGTGCGGGCGGCGACCCGGGGGGCGTAGTCGAACGACCGCAGCATCCCGGCGACGTCGCGCCAGACGGAGTCGGGGCGCACGCGGTCGGCCAGCGGCTTCGCCGGCTCGCCCTCGAAGTCGACGATCTTCCAGCCCTTGGTGGTGCGCAGCGTCTGCCCGAGGTGCAGGTCGCCGTGCACGCGCTGCACGGGCACCTCGTCGAGCTGGGCGACCCGGGCGAACAGGCGGTGCAGGCCCTCGGCGTGCGGCTCGAGCTCGGGGACGACGGCGAGGGCGGCCTCGAGGCGCGAGGTCATCGCGGCGGCGAGGCCGGCGGTGGCGTCACCGCGGCGTACCTCGACCGGGAAGTGCTGGGCGAGCGCGGCGTGCGTCTCGGCCAGGGCGACGCCCAGGCGGGCGGACTCCCCGGCGAAGTCACCGCCGACCTCGTCGGCGTGCAGGTCGGCCTCGGCGAAGAGGTTGCGGACGGAGGCCTGGGCGAGGTCCCACCCGTCGCTGGCCGTGCGGAGGAACTGCTGCAGCATCGCGAGCTGCACGACCCCGCCCTCGACCTCCACGTCGAGCCAGCCGAACAGCTCGGCGGCGTGGGGGGAGCCGGCGCGGGTGAGCACCTCGTGCACCTCGACGTCGGGGTTCACCCCCGGCGTGACCTTGCGGAAGATCTTCATGAGCGCGTCCTCGCCGAACATCACCGACGAGTTGGACTGCTCACCGCTGAACAGGCTGGCGCGGGCGTCGACCTCGAGGTCGTAGCCCGGCAGGCGGTGGAAGTCGAGGCCGCCGACGCGCCACGCACCCCCGGCCGCACCGTGCCCCGCGCGGTCGAACGCGACGAGCCAGGCGTGCAGGGCCACGCGGTCGTGGGGCGCGTCGTAGACGTGGGCGTACGACGCGGAACCGTCCGCGTCGGCCGGGAGGCCCGGCACGTCCCACCAGCCGACGAAGGCGTGGTCGAGGCGCTCCTGGTGGTCGCGGTAGCAGGACAGCGGCACCTGGTAGAGCTCGGTGGCCGCCTCGCCGCTGTCCGAGCCGCGGGCGTCGGTGTAGGTCACCTCGACGAGCTCGACGACCACGAGGGGGTCGTCGGCGCCCCCGGTGCCGCCCAGGTCGCCCACGCGGCGCACGTCGGTCACCGCGAACGGTCGGCCCTTGCCGCCGAACCAACGGGCGCGGGTGAGCAGGTCGGCCAGACGCTCCTCGACGGTGTGGGGCGCGTCGGTCGGAGGGCCGGTCGGCGGCGTGCTCGTCGGGTCGGGTGTCTCGCTCATGCGGAGCCTCCGGTCGTGGCGGAGTCGGTGGGCGTGATGCGGAACCAGTAGAAGCCGTAGCCGCCGAGGGTGAGCAGGTACGGCAGCTCGCCGATGCGGGGGAACGGCACGCCGCCGAGGGTCTCGACGAGGTCGCAGCCCTCGTAGCGGCGCAGGTCGAGCTCCACCGGCTGGGGGAAGCGCGACAGGTTGTTGACGCACAGCACCACGTCGCGCTGCCCGTCGGCGCCGACGTGCTCCCGCACGAACGACAGCACGCTCGGGTTCGACCCGCCGAGGTCGTGGAACTCGCCCAGGCCGAACGCCGGGTGGCCGCGGCGCACCTGCAGCAGGCGGCGCGTCCAGTGCAGGAGCGAGGAGGAGTTCTCGAGCTGCGACTCGACGTTGACGCTCTGGTAGCCGTAGACCGGGTCCTGCACGAGCGGGAGGAACAGCTTGCCGGGGTTGGCGACCGAGAAGCCCGCGTTGCGGTCGGGGGTCCACTGCATCGGGGTGCGCACGCCGTCGCGGTCACCGAGCCAGATGTTGTCGCCCATGCCGATCTCGTCGCCGTAGTAGAGCACCGGCGAGCCCGGCAGGGAGAGCAGCAGCGCGTTGAACAGCTCGAGACGGTTGATGTCGTTGTCGAGCAGCGGCGCCAGACGGCGGCGGATGCCGATGTTGGCCTTCATCCGCGGGTCCTGCGCGTACTCGGCCCACATGTAGTCGCGGTCCTCGTCCGTGACCATCTCGAGCGTCAGCTCGTCGTGGTTGCGCAGGAAGATGCCCCACTGGCAGTTGTCGGGGATCGCCGGCGTCTGCTCGAGGATCTCCGAGATGGGGAACCGCGACTCGCGGCGCACGGCCATGAAGATGCGCGGCATGACGGGGAAGTGGAACGCCATGTGGCACTCGTCGCCGCCGGACTCGAAGTCGCCGAAGTACTCCACCACGTCGGCGGGCCACTGGTTGGCCTCGCAGAGCAGCACACGGCCGGGGTAGTTCTCGTCGACGAACTTCCGCACCCGCTTGAGCACGCCGTGGGTCTCGGGGAGGTTCTCGCCGTTGGTGCCCTCGCGCTCGAACAGGTAGGGCACCGCGTCGAGCCGGAAGCCGTCCATGCCCATGTCGAGCCAGAACGCCATCGCCTCGATCATCGCCTCCTCGACCTTGGGGTTGTCGAAGTTGAGGTCGGGCTGGTGGGAGAAGAAGCGGTGCCAGAAGTACTGCTGGCGGACCGGGTCCCACGTCCAGTTCGAGGGCTCCGTGTCGACGAAGATGATCCGGGCCTCGTTGTAGAGGTCGTCGTTGTCCGACCAGACGTAGAAGTCGCCGTACGGGCCGTCCGGGTCGGAGCGCGACGCCTGGAACCATGGGTGCGCGTCGCTCGTGTGGTTCATGACGAAGTCGATGATCACGCGGATGCCGCGCTTGTGCGCCTCGTCGAGGAAGTGCCGGAAGTCCTCGATCGTGCCGATCTCCGGGTGCACGCCCGTGTAGTCGGCCACGTCGTAGCCGCCGTCGCGCAGCGGCGAGGGGAAGAACGGCGGGATCCAGAGGCAGTCCACGCCGAGCCACGCCAGGTAGTCGAGCTTCTCGACGAGGCCGCGGAAGTCACCCGTGCCGTCGCCGTTGGAGTCCTTGAAGGAGCGGACGAGGACCTCGTAGAACACCGCGGTCTTGAACCACTCGGGCTCGATGTTCGCGATCGGCTCGGCCGGCTCGACGTCGGGGGCGTCCGGCACCTCGGGCACCTCGGTGGTGAGGGGGCCGTGGGGGAGCGGGTCGTCGTGGGCGGTCATCGCAGGCTCCTGAGGGTCAGCACGTGGGCCGGCTCGTGGCCCGGGTCGAGACGGACGTAGTTGTGCTCGCGCCACGTCCACGTCTCGCCGGTGAAGGCGTCGGTGACCTCGTAGGCGTCGCCCCAGTCGAGACCGAGCGAGGGCATGTCCAGGTGGACGGTGGTCTCCCGCGTGGCGTGCGGGTCCAGGTTGATCACCACGATGACGACGTCGTCGGCGCCATCGGGCCCGTCGGTACCCGTCGCGCGCTTGGAGTAGACCAGCACGTTCTCGTCGTCGCTGTGGTGGATGGTGAGGTTGCGGAGCAGCTGCAGCGCGCGGTGCTCGCGCCGTACCTCGTTGAGGCGGGTGAGGTACGGCGTCAGCGTGCGCCCCTCGGCCTCCGCGGTCTCCCAGTCGCGGATGCGGACCTGGTACTTCTCCGAGTCGAGGTACTCCTCGCTCCCCGGCTTCACCGCGACGTGCTCGAACAGCTCGTAGCCCGCGTAGACCCCGTAGGTCGGGGAGCTCGTGGCGGCGAGGGCCGCGCGGATCTTGAAGACCGGGGGGCCGCCGTACTGCAGCGAGGCGTGGAGGATGTCGGGGGTGTTGACGAAGAAGTTCGGCCGCATCAGGTGGTCGGTCTCCGACGTGAGCTCGCGGAGGTAGTCCTCGATCTCCCACTTCGCGGTGCGCCACGTGAAGTAGGTGTAGGACTGGTGGAACCCGATCGCGCCGAGCCCCTGCATCATCGCCGGCTTCGTGAAGGCCTCCGCCAGGAAGATCACGTCGGGGTCGGTGCGGCGGACCTCGCGCAGCAGCCACTCCCAGAACGCGACCGGCTTGGTGTGGGGGTTGTCGACGCGGAAGATCCGCACCCCGTGGCTCATCCACAGCTTGACGACGCGGAGCACCTCGCGGCAGATGCCGGTCGGGTCGTTGTCGAAGTTGATGGGGTAGATGTCCTGGTACTTCTTCGGCGGGTTCTCGGCGTAGGCGATCGTGCCGTCGGCGCGCGTGGTGAACCACTCCGGGTTGCTCGTGACCCAGGGGTGGTCGGGCGCGGCCTGCAGCGCCAGGTCGAGGGCGACCTCGAGCCCGAGCTCGCCGGCGCGCGCGACGAACGCGTCGAAGTCGGCGAACGTGCCGAGGTCGGGGTGGATCGCGTCGTGCCCGCCGTCCTTCGAGCCGATCGCCCAGGGCGAGCCGGGGTCGCCGGGACCCGGGGTGAGCGTGTTGTTGGGGCCCTTGCGGTTGACCTCGCCGATCGGGTGGATCGGCGGGAGATAGACGACGTCGAAGCCGGCGGCGGCGACGGCGTCGAGGCGCTTCGCCGCCGTGCGGAACGTGCCGGACACGACCGTGCCGTCGCTGTCGACGCGGGCGCCCTCCGACCGCGGGAAGAACTCGTACCAGCTGCCGAAGAGCGCGCGCGGGCGGTCGGCGTAGAACGGGTAGGGCCCCTCGAGCGTGAGGAGCTCGCGGAGCGGATGGGCCGCCAGCACCGCGGTGAGGGCGGGCTCCTGCAGCGCCGCGAGGCGGGCGCCGGCGGGGTCGCCGGTCGCCGATGCGGCCTCCAGCGCCGTCGTCACGACGGTCGTCTCGTCGGCCGTCAGGTCGCCGGCGGCCAGGACGCGCTCGAGCAGCAGCCGACCCTCGAGGAAGGTGAGCTCGACGTCGACGCCGGCCGGGACCTTCAGCCCGGCGGCGTGCTGCCACGTGGCGATCGGGTCCGACCACGACTGCACGGTGAACGTCCAGGCGCCCTCGACGTCGGGGGTGACGGTCGCGGCGTACTCGTTGGGCTCGGTGGGGTGCAGCTCCATCCGGACGGGCGCGCGTTGCACGCCCGCGGGGTCCGTGAGGACCACCTCGGCTCCTAGCTTGTCGTGACCCTCCCGGAAGACGGTGGCGGTCACGCGGAAGGGCTCGTCCCGGGTCGCCTTGGCCGGTTGGCGGCCGAGGTCGACGACGGGCGCGACGTTCATGACGGGGATGCGTCCGACCATGTCCCCGAACCTAGTGGGTGGGGCCAGACGATCAGGAGGAGCGACGCGCCTTGCGGGCGCTGAGGAGTGCCATCACGCGCGCGATGACGAGCGCGATGTAGAGCATCCCGGCGATCTGCTCGAGCATGACCACCGACCGGGCGTGGGGGAGCACCGGCACCACGTCGGAGAGGCCGGTGCTCGTCAGTGTCGTCACGGAGAGGAACAGCAGCTCGACCCAGCTCCGTTGCTGCTCCGCGTCGACCGCCGCCGTGAAGGAGCCGGGCCACACGACCTGGACCGCGACGTACAGGTAGGCGAAGCCCCAGGCCACGACGGTGAAGGTCGCCCCCGTCGCCCAGATCTCGTCGTTGGTGACCTCGTCGTCGTGGAACATGTAACGGATCAGCGCCCACGCCGTGTAGAAGTAGAAGACCGCGTGGAGCAGCGAGGACCCGACCACGATCGCGCCGTTGTCGGGGCGCATCGCCTCGAGCACCGTGAGCACGACGAGGGGCCCGCCCAGCACCAGCGAGACCCACGTGAGGGCCTGCGTGGCGCGCACGGCGAAGACCGCCATCACCAGCACGACCAGGCCGATCGTGCCGAAGGCGCCGCGGCCGGTGCCGGAGTCGCCGAGGAACGGGTAGACCAGGATCCCGCCCAGCTGGGTCAGCATCAGCACCGCCGAGGGGTGCGCGCGCAGCCAGGCCCACGTGTCCCGGAGGGGGGAGGAAACCGATCGTCCGGCCGAGGTCGCCACGGCGAGGATGCTGCCACGGCGGCCGGGTGGTCCCTCGGACCGCGCCCGCGACCCGCTCAGGTCGTCTGGATCACCAGCACCGAGCGGCTGCGCACCTCGAAGTGGTCCCCGGCCTTCACCGGCGTGCCCGGCGGCAGCTCGCCGTCGGTCGAGAGCACGACGGCGCCCTCCTGCACCCAGTCGTTCTCGGGCAGCAGGAGGTGGACGGGCTCGTGGCCGGCGTTGAACCAGATGACGAACGAGGCGTCGACCTGCTGCTCGCCGCGCGGCCCGGGGGCGCGGAGCGGCGCACCGGAGACGAACATGCCCACGGCGCGGAGGTTCCCGTCGTGCCAGTCCTCGGCGCGCATCTCGCGGCCGGTCGGGTGCAGCCACGCCAGGTCCTTCGGCCCGCCCCTGATCGTCGGTCGACCCTCGAACCAGTGCCGCTGGCGCAGCGCCGGGTGCTCCCGCCGCAGGCGCAGGGCGGCCTTCGTGACCTCGTAGACGTCCAGCCACGCGTCGTCGGGGCTCCAGTCGATCCACGACGTCGGGTTGTCCTGGCAGTAGGCGTTGTTGTTGCCGCGTTGCGTGCGCCCCCGCTCGTCGCCGGCCGTGATCATCGGGACGCCGTTGGACAGGCACAGGGTGGCCATCATGTTCGCGGCCTGCCGGCGCCGCCGCTCGAGGATCCGGGCGTCGTCGGTGTCGCCCTCCACGCCGTGGTTCCACGACCGGTTGTTGTCCGTCCCGTCCCGGTTGTCCTCGCCGTTCGCCTCGTTGTGCTTGCGGTCGTAGGAGACGAGGTCCCGCAGCGTGAACCCGTCGTGGGCGGTCACGAAGTTGACGGAGTTGTACGCCGAGCGTCCGTCGTCGGCGTACAGGTCGCTGCTGCCGGCGAGCCGCGTCGCGACCTCGTGGAGGCCGGGCGTCTGGCCGCGCCAGAAGTCCCGGGTGCTGTCGCGGTACTGGTCGTTCCACTCCACCCACGGCGGCGGGAGCTCGCCGACGAGGTAGCCGTCCATCGAGGCGTCCCAGGGCTCCGCGATGAGCTTGACGTGCCGCAGCACCGGGTCCTGGCCGATGGCGACGAGCAGGTCGCTCTTCATGTCCACGCGGGAGCCGGTGCGGGTCAGCGCCGACATGAGGTCGAAGCGGAAGCCGTCGACGTGCATCTCGGTGACCCAGTAGCGCAGCGAGTCGAGGATCATCCGGAGCGCCAGCGGGTCCTCGCTGTTGACCGTGTTGCCGCAGCCCGTCACGTCCCAGTAGGTGTCGTCGAACCGCCCGGACGGGCCCTCGGGCGCGGTCTCGCCGCGCTGCACGCGGCGGTAGAAGCCCCGGTCGTCCAGCCCGCGGAAGGAGAGCGTCGGGCCGAGCGGCCCGGCTTCGGCCGTGTGGTTGTAGACGACGTCGAGGATGACCTCGATGCCGGCGCGGTGGAGGTCCTTGACCATCTGCTTGAACTCGGTGACCTGCTGGCCCCGGTCGCCGGCTGCGCTGTAGGCGTTGTGCGGAGCGAAGTAGCCGATGGAGTTGTAGCCCCAGTAGTTGACCGCGCCACGCTCGGTGAGCCCGGGCTCGGAGAAGAACTGGTGCACCGGCAGCAGCTCGACGGCGGTGACGCCGAGGTCGCGCAGGTAGTCGGTGACCGCCGGCGACCCGAGCCCCGCGTAGGTGCCGCGCAGGTGCTCCGGCACCCGGTCGTGCAGGGCGGTGAACCCCTTGACGTGGAGCTCGTAGATGACGGTGTCGCGCCACCGCCGCTTCATCGGCTGCTCGCCCTCCCAGTCGAAGGAGGGGTCGACGACCACGCTCCGCGCGGCGTACGGCGCGGAGTCGTCGTCGTTGCGGACCGCGGGGTCGTCGAAGCGGTAGCCGAACAGGGCGGGCCGGGGGTCGATCGTGCCGCTGACCGCCTGCGCGTAGGGGTCGAGGAGGAGCTTGGCGGGGTTGAAGCGGAGGCCCTGGGCGGGGTCCCACGGCCCGTCGACGCGGTAGCCGTAACGGGTGCCGGGCGCGATGTCGGGAAGCGCGCCGTGCCAGATGCCCAGGGAGCGCTCCGTCAGGGCGTGGCGGGTCTCGACGTCCTCGTCGTCGAACACGCACAGCCAGCACGCGGTCGCGTGGGGCGCGTAGACGGCGAAGTTGGTCGAGGCGGGCGACCAGGTCGCCCCGAGCGGCCAGTTGCGTCCGGGCCACACGGGTGAGACCTGGCCCTCGAAGCTCCAGAGACCGGGAGTCATGGGCGCCATTCTGGTGGACGGGTGTCGCGACCGCGGCGGTACACCCCGTCCGGATCGTGGTCCCGGTCACCCGGTACGCCGTACCGTCGCCCGACACGGCACAATGCCGACCGAGCGCTCGGGGAACCGGCCTGCCGGCCGAGCGCGGGTCGAGGACCGACAGAGGACCGACAGACGAAAGCGGGAGCGGCATGGGTGAGCACGTCCGACTGGAGGTGGCCGACGGCGTCGGCACCATCCGCCTGGACCGTCCGAAGATGAACGCGATCAGCTTCGCCGTGCAGGCCGAGCTGCGCGAGGTCGCCCGGGAGGCGACCGAGCGCGACGACGTGCGCGCGGTCGTGATCTGGGGCGGCGAGCGCGTCTTCGCCGCCGGCAACGACGTCAAGGAGATGGCCGAGGTCTCCTACACGGGCATGGTCGCCAAGGCCGGGTCGGTGCAGTCGGCGGTCACGGCGATCGCCGCCATCCCCAAGCCGGTCGTCGCGGCCGTCAACGGCTACGCCCTCGGCGGTGGCTGCGAGCTGGCGCTGGCGGCCGACGTGCGCATCGCGGCCGACAACGCGGTGCTGGGCCAGCCCGAGATCCTCCTCGGCATCATCCCCGGCGCGGGCGGCACCCAGCGGCTCGCACGGCTCGTCGGGCCGTCGAAGGCGAAGGACCTCATGTTCACGGGACGCTTCGTGAAGGCCGACGAGGCGCTCGCGATCGGTCTCGTCGACCGGGTCGTCCCGGCGGCCGAGGTGTACGACGCGGCGCTCGCCTGGGCCGGGCAGTTCACCGCGGCCGCGGCCTTCGCGCTGCGGGCCGTGAAGGAGTCCGTCGACCAGGGCCTCGAGGTCGACCTGGCGACGGGCCTCGCCATCGAGCGCACCCAGTTCGCGGCGGTCTTCGCCACCGAGGACGCCGAGATCGGTCTCCGGTCGTTCGTCGAGAACGGTCCGGGCAAGGCGCAGTTCGTCGGCCGATGAGTCGGTGCACATCGAGCCGGACGAGCCCCGCCGGACGCCGAGACGTGTGCCACACTGGCGCGCGACGGCTTCCCCCGACGACACCGAGGACGTGACGTGGCCGGAATCTTCAAGCGCGGCGCCGAGGCGCCGGCGAGCGACACCAATGCGACGCGCACGACGGCACCACCCGCGTCGACCGACGCGAACGAGGCCCCCACGCGGTCGCGCCCCTCGATCTCGGTCGACCAGGTGCGCACCCGGGTGGCCCAGGTGCTGTGGGCGCTCTGCCTCGTCGCGGCGACGCTGCTCGCGGTGGCCGCGCTGTGCATCGCCGTCGACGCCAACCAGCAGAACGCGCTCGTCGAGCGCGTCCTCGCGCTCGCGAAGGTGGTGGACCTCAACGTGTTCACGCTCGACGACGGCATCATGGCGTTCACGGGCGACAACGCCGAGACCAAGAACGCCCTCGTCAACTACGGCCTCGGGGCCGCGTTCTACCTGGTGGTCGGCCGGGTCCTGGAGCGGCTCGTCCGCCCCTGACGCCCGGTCCGTCACCACGACGTCGGTGAGACGCACGACACGTCGCACTCTCGTTACCTGCTAGTAGCCTCAGCATCACATCCGAGTCACAGGAGGGGCCGCGAGGCCACACGCCATGAACATTGTTGTCTGTGTGAAGCACGTCCCGGACGCCACGGCGGACCGGAAGTTCGAGTCCGACAACACGGTGGACCGGGCGGGCGTCGACGGTCTGCTGTCGGAGCTCGACGAGTACGCCGTGGAGCAGGCCCTGCAGCTCCGCGAGAGCCGTGAGGGCGAGGAGATCGAGATCACCGCGCTGACGGTGGGTCCCGAGAAAGCGCTCGACGCGGTGCGCAAGGCGCTGCAGATGGGTGTCGACAAGGGCGTCCACGTCACCGACGAGGGCATCGCCGGGTCCGACTACCTCGGCACCTCGCTGGTGCTCGCCAAGGCGATCGAGAAGCTGGGCGCGGAGAAGCCGGTCGACATCGTCTTCTTCGGCATGGCCTCCACCGACGCCTCCGGCGGCGTGGTGCCGGCGATGGTCGCCGAGCGGCTCGACCTGCCGCAGGTGACGCTCGCCGCCCTCGTCCAGTCCCAGGGCGACCAGGTCCGCATCAAGCGGGACGGCGACACCGCGACCGAGGTCATCGGCGCGACGCTGCCGATCGTGCTCTCGGTGACGGACCAGTCCGGCGAGGCGCGCTACCCCTCGTTCAAGGGGATCATGGCCGCCAAGAAGAAGCCGGTGGAGACCTACTCGCTGGCCGACCTCGGCGTCGACCCCAGCGAGGTCGGCGCGGGCGCTGCCACGACCTCGGTCGAGGACACCGCCGCCCGCCCGCCGCGCACCGCCGGCGAGATCGTGACCGACGAGGACGGGTCGGGCGCCGAGGCGCTCGCCGGTTTCCTCGCGTCCAAGAAGTTCATCTGAGAAGGGTTGGGGACGAATGTCTGAGGTTCTGGTCCTCGTCGACCACGTCGACGGAGCGGTCCGCAAGCCGACCTTCGAGCTGCTGGCCATCGCGAAGAAGCTGGGCACGCCGGCTGCCGTGTTCATCGGCGGCGCGGGCGAGGCCGCTGAGGCGGCCGCCGCGGTGAAGAAGTACGGCGCGGAGAAGGTCTACGTCGTCGACGACGCCGAGATCAAGGGCTACCTGGTGGCCCCCAAGGCCGAGGCGCTCGCGCAGCTCGTGGAGAAGACCTCCCCGGCCGCGGTGCTCATCGTCTCGGGTGCGGAGGGCAAGGAGGTCGGCGCCCGCCTCGCGGTCAAGACCGGCTCCGGTCTCATCACCGACGCCGTCGACGTGGCCGAGGACGGCACGGCGACGCAGTCGGTGTTCGCGGGCAACTACACGCTGACCGGCAAGGTCACGAAGGGCACGCCGATCATCACGGTCAAGCCGAACTCCGCCAGCCCGGAGGAGGGCGAGGGTGCCGGCACGGTCGAGGAGGTCGCGGTGACGATCTCCGACGCCGCCAAGACGGCGCAGATCGTGGCCTCGCAGCCGCGCCAGGCGTCGGGTCGCCCCGAGCTCACCGAGGCCGCGATCGTGGTCTCCGGTGGTCGCGGCACCGGCGGCGACTTCGCGCCGGTGGAGAAGCTCGCGGACGCGCTCGGCGCGGCCGTCGGCGCCTCGCGCGCCGCGGTGGACTCCGGCTGGATCCCCCACACCTTCCAGGTGGGCCAGACCGGCAAGACCGTCTCGCCGCAACTCTACGTCGCGAACGGCATCTCCGGTGCCATCCAGCACCGGGCCGGCATGCAGACCTCCAAGACGATCGTCGCGGTCAACAAGGACGAGGAGGCGCCGATCTTCGAGCTCGTCGACTTCGGCGTCGTGGGCGACCTGCACAGCGTCCTGCCGGCCCTCGCGGACGCCGTCGAGGCCCGCAAGGGCTGAGGCCCCCGCAGCACCGGCACGACCTGCTCCACCGGCCGCGGTGGGAGCGCCCGTTCGACGGGACGCTCCCACCGCGGTCGCATTTCCGCCGTACCCTCGTCGGCATGAGCACCGAGGACGTCCTGGCCGCGGCGACGAGGGCCAAGGAGGCGGCGTACGAGCTGGCCACGGCGACCCGCGCGACGAAGGACGCGGCGCTGGAGGCCATGGCGGCGGCGCTCGCCGCCCACGAGCCGGCGATCCTGGACGCGAACACGACCGACGTCGAGCGGGCCGAGGAGGGCGGCACCGCGCCCAACATCGTCGACCGCCTGCGCCTCACCCCCGAGCGGCTCGCCCAGATGGCCCAGGGCCTGCGCGAGGTCGCCGCGCTCCCGGACCCGGTGGGGGAGGTGGTCCGCGGCGGCGCCCTGCCCAACGGCCTCGAGCTGCGTCAGGTGCGGGTGCCCTTCGGGGTCGTCGGCATGATCTACGAGGCCCGTCCCAACGTCACCGCGGACGCGGCCGGCATCTGCCTCAAGTCGGGCAACGCCGTCCTGCTGCGCGGCTCCTCGAGCGCGCGGTCGAGCAACGCGGCGATCGTGGCGGCCCTCCGCGAGGCCGTCGTGTCGGCCGGTCTGCCCGCCGACGTCGTCCAGCTGGTGCCGGGGGACACCCACGAGAGCGTCAAGGCGCTCATGCGGGCCCGCGGCCTGGTCGACGTGCTCATCCCGCGCGGCGGCGCCGGCCTGATCCGCTCGGTGGTCGAGGAGTCGACCGTGCCGGTGATCGAGACGGGTGTCGGCAACTGCCACGTCTACGTCGACGCGTCGGCCGACCTCGACAAGGCGCTCGCGATCGTCGTCAACGCCAAGACCCAGCGCACGTCGGTGTGCAACGCTGCCGAGTCGCTGCTGGTGCACGCCGACGTCGCCGATGACTTCCTGCCGCTCGTCATCGACGCGCTCGCCGAGCGCGGGGTGCGGATCCACGGCGACGCCCGCTTCGGGGAGTACGACGGGATCGAGCCCGCCACCGACGAGGACTACGCGACCGAGTACCTCTCGCTCGACATCGCCGCCGCGGTCGTCGACGACCTCGAGGCCGCCATCGGCCACATCCGGCGCTACTCCTCGGGCCACTCCGACGCGATCGTGACCGAGTCGCAGTCGGCGGCGCGCCGGTTCGTCGCCGCGGTCGACTCCGCGGCCGTGCTGGTCAACGCGTCGACGCGGTTCACGGACGGCGGCGAGTTCGGGTTCGGGGCGGAGATCGGCATCAGCACCCAGAAGCTGCACGCCCGCGGCCCGATGGGGCTGCCCGAGATGACGTCGACGAAGTACGTCGTCACCGGCGACGGGCACGTGCGGTGACCCGTGGCGGCGGTCGCACGCGGTGGGCACTAAGATCACCCGCATGTCGCTGAGTGAGTTCGCCGTGGTCGCCTCCGAGGCCGGTGGCGAGGGCCACAGCCCCTGGCCCTACGTCGTGGGCGGGGTCGTCCTGCTGATCTTCCTCCTCCTGCTGGCCGGTCTGCTCGCCTTCGCCGGTGGTCGCGAGCACAGTTGAGGTGCCGCCTCCCGCCACGGGGCGCCGCATCGGGGTGATGGGCGGAACCTTCGACCCCATCCACCACGGCCACCTCGTGGCGGCCTCCGAGGTGCAGTCCTTCTTCGACCTCGACGAGGTCGTGTTCGTCCCCACGGGCGACCCGTGGCAGAAGTCCGACCGGCGCGTGTCGCCGGCGGAGCACCGCTACCTCATGACGGTCATCGCGACCGCGTCCAACCCGCGCTTCCGGGTCTCGCGCGTCGACATCGACCGGGGCGGTCCGACGTACACCGTCGACACGCTCCGCGACCTGCGTGACCAGCTGCCCGGCTCCGAGCTCTTCTTCATCACCGGGGCCGACGCGCTCGCCAACATCTTCACGTGGCGCGACACCTCCGAGATGTTCGACCTGGCGCAGTTCGTGGGGGTGACCCGCCCCGGCTACACGATGGACGCCGCGTCGCTGGCGTCGATCCCCGACCGCCGCGTGACCATGCTCGAGATCCCCGCCCTGGCGATCTCCTCGACCGACTGCCGCCAGCGCACGGAGCGGGGCGAGCCGGTGTGGTACCTGGTGCCCGACGGCGTCGTGCAGTACATCGGCAAGCACCACCTCTACGAGTCCTCCACGAAAGGCCCCGCATGACCGCCACCGACCGAGCCGTCGAGCTGGTGCACGCCGCTGCGCGCGCCGCCTCCGACAAGCTCGCGACCGACCTCCTCGCCTTCGACGTGAGCGAGCAGCTCGCGATCACCGACGCGTTCCTGCTGGCCTCCGCCTCCAACGAGCGGCAGGTCAAGGCGGTCGTCGACGAGGTCGAGGACAAGCTGCGGGAGATCGGCGCCAAGCCGGTACGCCGCGAGGGCGAGCGCGACGGCCGCTGGGTGCTCATCGACTACGGCGACGTGGTGGTGCACGTGCAGCACGAGGAGGAGCGTCGCTTCTACGCCCTCGAGCGGCTCTGGCGCGACTGCCCGACGATCGGCCTGCCCGCCGACGTCACGGGCCCCCCGAGCGCCCCGAGCGCCCCGAGCGCCCCCGCCTCCGACGGGTGAGCGGGCTCCGCGCCGGTCTCCGCACGCTCGTGCTGCTGCGCCACGGCCAGACGACCTGGAACGCGGAGCACCGCATCCAGGGCCAGGTCGACGCCGAGCTGAGCGCGACCGGGCGGGCGCAGGCGGCGCGGGTCGCGCCGTACGTCGCGTCCCTGGGCCCCGTCGCGGTCTGGAGCTCCGACCTGCAGCGTGCGGCGGTGACGGCCGCGCACGTCGCGGAGGCGTGCAGCCTGACGGTGCGCACCGACGAGCGCCTGCGCGAGTTCGGCCTGGGGGAGCGGGAGGGCGTGACGCACGGCGAGTACGGCGCGGCGCACCCGGCCGAGTACGAGGACTTCGTCACCGGTCGATGGAGCTCGGTGCCGGGCGCGGAGACGCTGACCGAGGTGCGGACCCGGCTGGAGGCGT
Organism: Nocardioides zeae; assembly: GCF_030818655.1. Classification (NCBI taxonomy): domain Bacteria; kingdom Bacillati; phylum Actinomycetota; class Actinomycetes; order Propionibacteriales; family Nocardioidaceae; genus Nocardioides; species Nocardioides zeae. The sequence continues at coordinate 717,094 of NZ_JAUTAN010000001.1, forward strand.
GCCTCGACGAGCTGGCCGACGCGGTCGCGCCCGGCGAGACCGCCGTGGCGGTCTCCCACGGGGCGGCGCTGCGCGTCGCCGTGGAGGCGCTGGTGGCCGGCACGCAGAGCGAGCCGTCGGCGTACGCCGGCATGCACAACTGCGGCGTCGCCGTGCTCCAGGAGCGTCCGCTGCGGCGCGACGGCGAGCCGCGGTGGCGGCTCGTGGCCTACAACCGCACGGTCGAGGAGCTGTCCGCCACGCAGGGGGACCCCCGATTCGCGTCGGTGCGGGCGACAGGCTAATCTTCCTTCTCGTTGCTCGGCGGGAGACCGCGGGGAAACGGATGGGGCTGTGGCGCAGCTGGTAGCGCATCTGCATGGCATGCAGAGGGTCAGGGGTTCGAGTCCCCTCAGCTCCACCATCATCGACGAAGCGCCCCGGGACGACCCGGGGCGCTTCGTCGTTCTCCTGGCTTCCCCCGCGGACGTCATGCGGAGCGGTGCCCCGGGCGGCCGTGGCGCACGACGTCCCGAGGTGGTGTGACCGGTCCGGCCGAGGCGGGGCCGGAACTGTGCGGATCGGGCGGTGCTGGGCCGGCGTGGGCCGTCGTAGCCGCACCATGGAGCCCCCGGGCTGTTGACGCCCCGACGACGTCATGCGGAGCGGTGGCCCGGGCGGGCGGGGCCCGGTCCCGGCCCGGCGCTCACGCCGGCGCGCGCGGAGCCGCGAGACCCTCCAGCCGCTCGACGGTCGCGCCCAGCGCCGCGTGCTGCGCCCGGAGGCGCTCGGCGACCGCGTCCAGGTCGGCGCGGAGGCGCGGGCACATCTCGAGATGGGTGCCGTGGTCGCCGGTGCGAGCGCAGTCCAGGTACTGCTTGATGGTCGCGGTGCTCAGTCCGGCCGCGATCATCGCCGTGATCTGGTGCACGCGCACGACGTCGTCCTCGGTGTAGGACCGGTAGCCGCTGCCGGTGCGCCCCGGGACGAGCACGCCGCTCTCGTCGTAGTGGCGGAGCGCCCGGGTGCTGACCCCGGTGAGCCGGGAGAGCTGCCCAATCTGCATCGTGTCCTCCTCGTTCGGGTTGACCTTCACGCCGACGTGAGCCCCTAGCGTCCGCGGCATGACACCTGCACCAGCGCATCGACGTGCCGTCATCTTCCACGGGTTCCGCGCCACGCCCGAGGACCACTGGTTCGGCTGGCTCGCGGCTCGGCTCGCGCAGCACGACATCCCCACGACGGTCCCGGCGTTGCCGGGCCCGGCCGAGCCCGACCCGGCCGCGTGGGAGCGAGCGGTCGCGGCGGCGCTGCGCACGCCCGACGCGGGCACGTGCGTCGTGGCACACAGCCTCGGCTGCCTCACCGTGCTGCGCCACCTGCGCGCCCGGCCCCCGGCGTGGCGGCTGGGGACGCTCGTGCTCGTCTCCGGGTTCGTGGAGCGGCTGCCGGCCCTGCCCGAGCTCGACGGCTTCATCGGTGACGGGGGCGACACGAGCGGGATCGCGGACCGCGTGGACTGCCTGGTGGTGCTGCGCTCCGACGACGACCCGATCGTCCCGCCGGAGCTGACCGATCGTCTCGCCGCCCGGCTCGGGGTGGAGGCGCAGGTGGTCCCGGGAGCGGGCCACTTCATGGCGAGCGACGGCGTCACCGCGCTGCCGCAGGTGCTGGACGTGCTCGTGCATCCCGGGAGCCCCGCGACCCCGGGACGTCATGCGTGACGGCGCCCCGGGCGACCGCGGCGCATGACGTCCCGGGGGTGACCGGGGGCGACGGACCGGTGCGCGTCCTCAGGCTCCTCTGTGGTCGGGCGCGCACACTGGGCCCGTGAGCACGGGTACCGATCGGGTGGGGCGGGTCGCGCCGTACGTCGCGGGGATCGTCGCCGGCGCGGCGATGCTGGCGGTGGGCGAGGCCCTGGCCGCGCTCCTGCGCCAGCGCACGGGCCCGGTGGCGGCCGTCGCCGAGCTGGTGCGGGACCTGACGCCCGCGGGGCTCGTCAAGGGCTTCATCGAGCTGGTCGGCACCGCCGACAAGCCGATCCTCGTCGCGATCGTGACCGTGGGGGCCCTGGCGCTGTCCGCCCTGGCGGGCCGGTGGCGCTTCGGCTGGCTCGTGCTCGTCGGGCTCGGCGTGCTGGCGAGCGTCGCGGTGCTGGTGAACCCGGGGGAGAGCGGGGTGGGCGCGGCCCGCGGTGCCCTCGTGGTGCCGCCCGGCCTCGCGACCTGTGTCGGCGTCGCCTGCCTGGCGGTGCTGCAGGACGCGGCCCGCGCCGCCGCCCGGGAGGGGCGGGACGCCACGGGCGCCACGGGCGGCACGGGTCGGCGTCGCTTCCTCGTCATCGCCGGTGGGGTGGCCCTGACCGCGGTGGTCGTCGGGGCGGCGGGCCGGTTCGCGGGGCGGTCGCGCCGCACGGTCGAGGCGGCGCGCGAGGCGCTGCTCGACCGCCTGCGGGCGACGCCGGGCGAGGTTCCGGCGGGCGCCCAGCTGGACGTACCGGGGGTGGGGCGGTGGCAGGTGCCGGGGGAGCAGTTCTACCGCATCGACACCGCGTTCGCCGTGCCGCTGGTGGACCCCGACGCGTGGCGCCTGCGGATCCACGGCATGGTGGAGAAGGAGCTCGAGTTGTCGCTCGCCGACCTGCTCGACCGGCCCGCCACCGAGGCCTGGACCACGCTGTGCTGCGTGTCCAACCCGGTCGGCGGCGACCTCGTCGGCAACGCCTGGTGGACCGGGGTGCGGATCGCCCCGCTGCTCGCGGAGGCGGGCGTGCAGGCCGGGGCCGACGCCGTGCTGCAGACCTCGGAGGACGGCTGGACCTGCGGCACCCCGCTCGGGGTGCTCACCGACGACCGCGACGCGATGCTCGCCTACGCGATGAACGGCGAGCCGCTGCCGATCGAGCACGGGTTCCCGGTGCGGGTCGTCGTGCCGGGTCTCTACGGCTACGTGTCGGCGACGAAGTGGGTCGTCGACCTCGAGGTCACCACGTTCGACGCCTTCGAGGCCTACTGGACCCAGCGGGGCTGGGCGCCCGAGGGACCGGTCAAGACGCAGTCGCGCGTGCTCGTGCCGCGCGACGGTACGAGCGTGCGCGCCGGGGAGGTCGACATCGCCGGTGACGCCTGGGCGCAGCACCGGGGGATCGAGAAGGTCGAGGTGCAGGTCGACGGCGGGCCCTGGACGACGTGCGAGCTCGGGACCGTCCCCAGCGCCGACACCTGGGTGCAGTGGTCGACCCGCGTCTCCTGCGGGCCCGGCGACCACACCGTCGTCGTGCGGGCCACCGACGGTGACGGCGAGACGCAGACGTCGGTGCGCACCGACGTGGTCCCCGACGGCGCGAGCGGCTGGCACGAGGTGGGGTTCACCGCCGGGTGAGTCTTTCTTGACTAGATCAAGAAAACGCGGGAGGGTGGTCGTCATGACCCCGGCACCCGACCTCCAGCAGATGCTGCGCGGTGCCGCCCTCCGCGTGACTCGCCCGCGGTTGGCGGTCCTCGGCGCGGTCCACGCCCACCCCCACGCCGACACCGACACGGTGATCGGCGCCGTACGCCGCGACCTGCCGTCGGTCTCGCACCAGGCGGTCTACGACTGCCTGAGCGCGCTGACCACGGCCGGTCTGGTGCGTCGGATCCAGCCGGCCGGCTCCGTCGCGCGCTACGAGGCGCGGATCGGCGACAACCACCACCACGTGGTGTGCCGCTCCTGCGGCGCCGTCGCCGACGTCGACTGCGCCGTCGGCCACGCGCCCTGCCTCACCGCCGACGACGACCACGGCTTCGCCATCGACGAGGCCGAGGTCATCTACTGGGGCACCTGCCCCGCGTGCGCCGTGAGCGCCGCCGTCGCGCCCACCGCGTCGGCGGAGCCCGCGGCCCGCCCCTGAGACCCCCCTGCTCTCCAGTCCGCAACCACCGGAAGGAACTTGATGTCCACCGAGCCCACTCCTGGCAACGAGCACGGCCAGATCACGACCGACGAGCCCGTACCGGCGCCCGGCGAGGCGTCGGGCTGCCCCGTCGCCCACGGCGACGTGCTGCCCCACCCGACGCAGGGTGAGCCGAACCGCGTGTGGTGGCCCAACCGCCTCAACGTCGACATCCTGGCCAAGCACGCCCCGGCCAAGGACCCGATGGACCCCGACTTCGACTACGCCGCGGAGTTCAAGACGCTCGACCTCGCGGCGGTGAAGCGGGACATCGCCCACGTCCTCACCGACTCGCAGCCGTGGTGGCCGGCCGACTTCGGCAACTACGGCCCCTTCATGATCCGCATGGCGTGGCACTCCGCGGGCACCTACCGCGTCTTCGACGGCCGCGGCGGCGCCGGCGCCGGCATGCAGCGCTTCGCGCCGCTCAACAGCTGGCCCGACAACGTCAACCTCGACAAGGCCCGGCGCCTGCTGTGGCCGGTCAAGAAGAAGTACGGCAAGAAGATCTCGTGGGCCGACCTCATGGTGCTCACGGGCAACGTGGCGCTCGAGGAGATGGGCTTCACCACCTTCGGCTTCGCCGGCGGTCGCGCCGACGTCTGGGAGCCGGACGACGACGTCTACTGGGGCTCCGAGACGGCGTGGCTGGGCACGGACAAGCGCTACTCCGGTGACCGCGAGCTGGAGAAGCCGCTGGGTGCGACCACCATGGGCCTCATCTACGTGAACCCCGAGGGTCCCGAGGGCCAGCCCGACCCGGTGGCCGCCGCTCGCGACATCCGCGAGACCTTCGGCCGCATGGCGATGAACGACGAGGAGACCGTCGCCCTCATCGCCGGTGGCCACACGTTCGGCAAGACGCACGGCGCCCACCAGGACGACAAGCTCGGTCCGGACCCGGAGGCCTCGCCCCTGGAGAACCAGGGCATCGGCTGGAAGAACGGCTACGGCACCGGCCACGGCGCCGACACCGTCACCAGTGGTCTCGAGGTCACCTGGACCTACCACCCGACCCGGTGGGACAACGAGTTCTTCCACATCCTCTTCGCCTACGAGTGGGAGCTCTTCCAGAGCGCCGCGGGCGCCAACCAGTGGCGGCCGAAGAACGGCGCCGGCGCCGACATGGTGCCGCACGCCCACGGTGAGGGCCGGCAGGAGCCGCGCATGCTCACGACCGACCTGGCGCTGCGCTTCGACCCGATCTACGAGCAGATCTCGCGCAAGTTCAAGGACGACCCGGTCGCCTTCGGTGACGCGTTCGCCCGCGCCTGGTTCAAGCTGACCCACCGCGACATGGGTCCGATCCAGCGCTACCTCGGCCCCGAGGTCCCCGCCGAGACCCTCATCTGGCAGGACCCGGTCCCGGCGGCCGACTACGAGGCCATCGACGGCGAGGACATCGCGTTCCTCAGGAGCGAGGTCCTCAGCTCCGGCCTGTCCGTCGGCGAGCTCGCCGCCACGGCGTGGGCGTCGGCCTCGACGTACCGCTCGAGCGACAAGCGGGGCGGCGCCAACGGTGCGCGGATCCGCCTGGAGCCCCAGAAGGGCTGGGAGGTCAACAACCCCGACCAGCTGGCCCGCGTGCTGGGCGTGCTCGAGGGCATCGCCGACCGCTTCAACGCCCAGGCCGGCGACAAGCGCGTCTCGCTCGCCGACCTGATCGTCCTCGCGGGCTCCGCGGCGGTCGAGCAGGCGGCCAAGGAGGGCGGCGTCGACGTCGAGGTGCCGTTCACCCCGGGTCGCACCGATGCCACGCTCGAGCAGACCGACGTCGAGTCGTTCAGCCACCTCGAGCCCGTCGCCGACGGCTTCCGCAACTGGCTCGGCAAGGGCAACCGCCTGCCGGCGGAGTTCCTGTTCATCGACCGCGCCAACCTGCTGGGCCTCACCGCCCCGGAGGCCACCGTGCTCGTGGGCGGCCTGCGCGTGCTCGGCACCAACACGGACGGGTCCAGCACGGGCGTGTTCACGGACAACGTCGGCACCCTGTCGAACGACTTCTTCGTGAACCTGCTCGAGCTCGGCACCGAGTGGGCGCCGACCGACGACACCAAGGAGACCTACACGGGCACGACGGCCACCGGCGAGACGCTCGTCGGCAGCCGCGTGGACCTGGTCTTCGGTGCGAACTCCGAGCTGCGTGCGCTGGCGGAGGTCTACGCCAGCGACGACGCGAAGGAGAAGTTCGTGCGCGACTTCGTCGCCGCGTGGACGAAGGTCATGAACGCGGACCGGTTCGACCTGGTCTGAGCATCACCCCAGCACCACCCGAGCACGGGGCCCGCGGCACACGCCGCGGGCCCCGTTGCCGTTGGTCGGTGGTCGGTGGTCGAACAGTCTGCGCACCCCGGAGCGCCTCGACACGCCGATCTGCTTGGCCTGCCACGCTTCGACATCCCCCCTATTTAATGTGACGCCGTGTTCTCCAATCGGGGGGCGTCTGCGAGGGGGAAACATGCAAAGCAGCTCGTTGAAGTTCGGCGCGGTGGCCACGGGTACGACGATCGTGCAGGGCAGCACCGGCACCTTCAAGATCCGCCAGGACTCGGCCGACGACAACCGCCGAACGGACTGGAACGCTGTCTCGTCGAACGGCAACTCGCTGGGTTACAAGATGACCGGCACCGGAGACACCGTGAGCTGGAGCGGCGTGCGCCCGTCGACGTACACGGTGAAGGCCAAGAAGTACGTGCCGAGTGACTGCAGCGTCCTCCCCTTCAACGGGGGTAGCTACACCGTCAACTACACCGTGACGTCGCGGTCCTGACACGTGTCCGTCCGACACACCCTGGTGGTGGCGTGCGCCCTGGCGTGTGCCACCACCGTCACCGCATGCGGCGGATCGTCCGAGCAGGAGGCGGCGGGTCTCACGGCCGATGATGCCGCGTTCGACGGTCTGGACCGGGCCGTCGTCGAGGAGGTTCTCGCGAACCCGGACGCGGTCGGCAAGATCGAGGACGAGGCATCGTCGTCCGCAGCGGCGAGCATGGCCCAGGGCATCACGATCAACTTCATCGTCTGTCGCCGCGTGGCGGTGGACTACCGCACGTGGGTGACGACGGGTGGCGTCCCGACGCTCGCCTCCCTTCCCGAGCCGACCCGTCCGCAACAGCCGTTCTACGGCGACTGGCAACGGATGCACGACGACCTCGCCGCGCTCTACGCCAGCGGCGACCCGGCGCAGGTGCGCGGGTTCCTCACCGGCGAGTCGTCGTGTGGTCACTGGATCCCGGCCGAGCCCGGCGACGTCTCCGGGCCGACGGTGGAGGATGTGGTCGGGGAGATCGGATGACGCGCGCTCGTGGCGTGATCTTGGCCGTTGTCGTGGTCGTTGCAGGTGCGAGCGCGTGCTCCCCGGGGTCCGGCGACGACAACGTCGGGGGTGCCCCTGCGCCCGTCGACGACGGGGCAACGTATCCGGTCGCCCAGGTCCGGCGGACGACGTTGGACGTTCGCTACACCCTCGACGCCGTCACGGCTGGGGGAAGCCGGGTCTCGCTGCTCCCGAGCCCCCAGTTCGCCCTGGAGGGCCCGGTCGTCTCGGAGGGACAGGGGGTGAGCGCCGGGCAGGCGGTCGGCGCAATGGTGGTCCGGCCGGCCGTTCGCGCCGCGCTCGAGGGCGCAGGCACGACGGGCGCGAGCGCGTCCACGTTGGCCAGCCTCCAGGCCCAGGAGGGCCCGGTGGTGGCGCCGGTCGCCGGGTCGTTCGCCAGCGGCGACAGCGAGGCCTGGATCGATGCTCCGGGGATGGACGTCACGGCCCCGCTCACCCCGATCCAGTACCTGCGCTTCCTCTCGATGCGCTTCGAGGCGACAGCTGCGGTCGAGACGCTCACCGGGCCGCGGACGGTCGGATGTCGCGCCCTCTGGAGCGTGCCCGTCGAGGAGGCGACCCCGGAGGTCGCCGCCACCCTGCACTGCCGCGTGGGTCCCGATGTCCAGACGGCGCCGGCCATGCGCTCGACCGTCACCATCACGGCGGACTCCCCGCCCGACGTTCTCGTCGCGCCGAACCTCTCCATCGGCTACGACGCCGGGACGGACGGCTACTTCGTGGTCGTCGAGGACGGTGGGTCCACCAGGAAGGTGGCGGTGGAGGTCGGCGTCACCGACGGCGTGAGCCGCGTCGTGAGCGGCGACCTCCGGGCCGGGCAGGTCCTCGTCCCACCGGACGATGCCCCCAGCAGCGCGCCGTGACCGCCGCAGCGCAGCTGAGCGGTGTCGGCGTGTCGTACCGCTCCGTCGACGGCTCCGTCGACGCGCTCCGGGGTGTCGACCTGGTCTGCGAGGCGGCGACGTCGACCTCGATCGTCGGACGCTCGGGGAGCGGCAAGTCGACGTTGATCTCGGTGCTCTCCCTGCTCCGTCGGCCCACCGCGGGCAGCGTCAGCATCGAGGGCGTCCCCGTCAGCGAGATGCGTGAGCGGGAGCGAGCTGCTCTGCGGGCCGGACGCATCGGCATCGTCTTCCAGGCGTTCCACCTCGAGCCGTCGATCACCGTCCTCGACAACGTGATGCTGGGGTGGCATTTCGCGCCGCGCGGTCTGTCCCGCGCCGCCGCGCGCGAGCGGGCCCGCTCCGACCTCGAGGACCTGGGCATCGGCGACCTCGCGGCCCGCCGGCCGCACGCCCTCTCCGGAGGGCAGCGGCAGCGGGTCGCGATCGCCCGCGCGCTCTTCAGCCGCCCCGCGCTGCTCGTCGCCGACGAACCGACGGGAAACCTGGACGAGGAGACGGCGGGCGACGTCGCCGCGTTGCTCCTCGCTCTGCCACAGGCGCACGGCACGGCGTTGGTGATGGTCACCCACGACACCACCATCGCGGCTCTCGCGCAGCACCGGCTGCGTCTCGACCGGGGGGTGCTCTCTCGTGTGGCGCCGTGACCTGACGAGCACCGTGGTGCTCGCGCTCAAGCTGGCCTGGGCCGGGCGGGTGCGGTTGGTGCTCTCCGTGATCCTCGTGGCCCTCGCCATGTCGGTGTTCCTCGTCGTCACCCAGCTCTCCACGATCGGCACCCAGGGGCTGGACGAGGCGATCGACGCGGAGTCGGGAGTGCCCGGCAGCTACGCGGTCGAGATGCAGACCAGCTTCGGGCTAGACCGGGCGCAGCTGGTGGACGCCGTCCACGACGCGCTCGACCCGGTGAGCTCGGAGCCGATCCCGTACGTCGTCGGTTATCCCGACATCCAGCCGGAGTGCCCGCCCTACGACACGCTGGGCCGCGGCATGGTCCGCTTCGTCTACAACGCCGACGGCACGCCGTACGGATTGCCGTACGGGGCCGACGTCCCCGGCGACACCGAGGTGTGCCTCGCGGGTCAAGCCGTGCCGTCCACCGGGATCTTCGTGCCGTCGGCGGCCCAGGAGAGCCGGTGGGGGCTGAGCCTGCTGTTCGTCGCCCCCGCCTACGAACACGTGGCTGCGTTGATGACGGCCGAACCCGTGGCGTACCGATTCGTCGTCACGACGGGGCGTGACGACAGCGAGCAGACCATCCGCGCCGCTCTCCGGCAGCGGCTGGGTGACACCGCCGTCCGCTTCGGCAGCAGCGTGGACGAGGCGACCGTGGACGTGGCGCGGCTCGACGGCGGCCAGCAGGTCCGAGCGGCGAGTCGGGGCATCAAGACGATCTTCGGGGTCGTCGGCTGGGGGGTCCTCGGGCTCGGTGCGCTCGGGCTGCTCATCTCCCAGCTCATCGTCGTCCGGGACCGCATGTGGCTCTTCGGCCTCGGGACCGCGCTGGGGGCACGCCGACTCCACGTCGCGATCCTGGTGGCGGTCGACGTCGTGCTCACGGTCGTGCTGGGGGTCGCGGCGGCAGTGCTGATCGCCGTGCTCGCCCAACCCGTGACCGACCAGGTCGCCCGCTCCACGTTCGGGACCGACGCCGACCTGCTCGACCCGGGCGCGCTGGGGCGTCTGGTCGTGGGGGCTGCGGCGGTCCTGGTCGTCGCATCGACGTGGCCCGTCCTGCGGGCGACGTCGCAGGACCCGCTCGACGTGCTGGAGCCGAAGGTGTCGTGAGCCCAGCTACCGTCGGGGCCTGCACGGGACCCTGCCACGCGGACGGGTGACCGCCCCGCGGGGGACGCGTACCGTCGACGCATGGTGCTCCTCGAGGCGGTCCAGGCGCTCGCGGTCGACGAGCCCGCCGGCCTGCTCCCGGCCCGGCAGCAGATGGCCCTGTCGCTCGGGTGGCACATCGTGCTGGCCTGCTTCGGCGTCGCGTTCCCGGCGCTGATCCTGGTGGCGCACTGGAGGGGCGTGTACCGCGACGACCCCGACGCGCTCCGGCTCGCCCGGCGCTGGGCCAAGGTCTCCGCCGTGCTGTTCGCCATCGGCGCGGTCTCCGGCACGGTGCTCAGCTTCGAGATGGGCCTCCTGTGGCCGGGGCTCATGGGGCCGTACGGCGACGTGCTCGGCCTCCCGTTCGCGTTCGAGGGCCTGTCGTTCTTCGTCGAGGCCATCTTCCTCGGCATCTACCTCTACGGCTGGGGCCGCATCCCACCGCGGCGCCACCTCCTGATGATCGTGCCGATGGCGGTGGCCGGCGTGGTCGGCACCTACTGCGTCATCTCCGTCAACGCCTGGATGAACATGCCGGTGGGGTTCCGGGTCGTCGACGGGGAGGTCGTCGACGTCGAGCCGTGGGCCGTGCTCCTCAACCCGGGCGCCGTCCTGCAGTTCGCGCACATGTGGATCGCGGCGTACATGGTGGTGGGGTTCTCGGTGGCGGGGGTGTACGCCGCCGGCATGCTGCGTGGTCGGCGCGACCGCCACCACCGGCTCGGGTTCACGCTGCCGTTCGTGTTCGCCACCGTCGCCGCCCTCGTGCAGCCGTTCGTCGGCCACGTGCTCGGTCTACGCATCGCCGACACGCAGCCCGCCAAGCTCGCCGCTTTCGAGCTCGCCGAGACGACGGAGAGCCCCTCGCCGCTGAGGCTCGGGGGCGTGCTGGTCGACGGCGAGGTGAAGGGGGCGATCGACATCCCCGGCCTGGGGTCGGTGATCGCCCGCAACTCGTTCACCGAGCCCGTGCAGGGCCTCGACACCATCCCGGTCGCCGACCAGCCCCCGGTCAACATCACGCACCTCGCCTTCCAGACCATGGTGGGCATCGGCACCCTGCTGTTCGTCGCCGTGCTGGTCTTCTGGCTGGCGCGGTGGCGCGGCCGGGACCTGCTGCAGCGGCGGTGGTTCCTGCGGGGCGCGGTCGTCGCCGGCCCGCTCGCGGTCGTCGCCCTCGAGGCGGGCTGGATCGCGACCGAGGTGGGCCGCCAGCCGTGGGTGGTCTACGGCTTCCTCCGCACCCCCGACGCTGCGGGCGACAACCCCGACCTGTGGATCCTGCTCGCCGCGACGGCGGTCCTCTACTCGGCGCTCACCGTGGGGGCCGTCGTCGTGCTGCGGTCGATGGCCCGGCGGTGGCGGGCCGGCGACGAGGACCTCCCGAGTCCTTACGGCCCCGAGCAGGGCGCCGACGGCGGGGTGGGGACGGTGGAGCGGTGAGTCTCCCGGTGCTCGTGGCGGCCGCGCTGTTCGTCGGTGTCGTGGCCTACGCGCTGTTCGGGGGCGCCGACTTCGGCTCCGGCTTCTTCGACCTGACGGCCGGCGACGCGCGTCGCGGCGCCGAGCTCCGCACGCTGGTCGACCACAGCATCGGTCCGGTGTGGGAGGCGAACCACGTGTGGCTGATCTACGTGCTCGTCATGTGGTGGACCGGGTTCCCCGAGTCGTTCGCCAGCGCGACGAGCACCCTGATCCTGCCGTTCCTGCTCGCCCTCCTCGGGATCGTGCTGCGCGGCGCCGCCTTCGCGTTCCGCAAGTTCGCGCCGACGCTCGGCCAGGCGCGGCTGTACGGCGCGGTCTTCGCCGGCTCGTCGCTGCTGACGCCCTTCTTCCTCGGCACGGTGGCGGGCGGCATCGCCTCCGGTCGCGTGCCGGCCGAGGGCCGCGGCGACCTGTGGACCTCGTGGGTCAACCCCACGTCGTTGTTCGGGGGCGTCATCGCCGTGGGCACGTGCGTGTTCCTCGCGGGCGTGTTCCTCACTGCCGACGCCGACCGCGGCGGGCACGGGTCGCTGGCGCGGGGTCTGCAGCGCCGTACCCTCGCCGTCGGCATCGCCACGGGTGTCGTCGTGTTCGCGGCGCTGGTGCCGATCACGCGCGACGCGCCGACCCTCGCCGCCGGCCTGGAGGGCCGCGCCGCTCCGCTGGTGGTGGTCTCCGCGCTCGCCGGCCTGGCGACGCTCGTGCTGCTCGTCCGGTGGCGGCTCGGCGCCGCGCGGGTCGCGGCGGTCGTCGCGGTCGGTGCCGTGATCAGCGGGTGGGGCGTGGGTCAGTACCCCTGGCTGCTCGTCGACGAGGTCACCCTCCACGACGCGGCCGGGGCCGAGGCCACCCTCGTCGGGCTGCTGGTCGTGGTGGGGCTCGCCGCGGTCATCGTGCTGCCGCCGTTGGTCTACCTCTTCCGGTTGACCCAGACGGCGGCTTGGTCGGGCGCACTAGCGTCACGTCATGGCGATCAGCAAGGGTGACACGGTCCACTGGAACACCTCGCAGGGCGAGACGACGGGAACGGCGAAGGAGAAGAAGACCAAGCCGTTCCAGCACGACAAGCAGGACTTCAAGGCGAGCGAGGACGAGCCGTACTGGATCGTCGAGTCGGAGAAGACCGGCGCCACGGCCGCCCACAAGGAGTCGAGCCTCCGCAAGGGCTGACCCCTCCCGAAGGAGACGAACTGAGTCGTGGCCCCAGCGCTACGCAAAACGGTGCGCTGGGGCCACGACTCGGGTGACGCAGGGGATCAGGCCGCGCCCGGCTTGAACAGCGCGCTGGGCGCGGCCTGCTCGCCCACCACCTCGAACCGCTGGCGGGGGAGGGCGTCGGGGTTGTGCGCCTGCACCCAGCCGACGAGCCGCTCGCGCACGAAGCAGCGCAGGTCGAAGAGGGTGCCGGGGTCGTCGGCCGTGACGGTGGCGCGCACCTGCACGAGGCCTTGCACGGCGCTGGTGACGACGAGACCGCTGGAGCGGCCGTTGTAGAGCGACGTCTCGCCGAGGCAGCGCTCGAACTCCGCGCGGAGTCCCTGGAGGTCGATGCGCCAGTCGAGGTCGAGCTCGACGGTGCCCATCATCTCGGAGTCCTTGCGGGTCCAGTTCTGGAACGGCGTGTTGGTGAAGTAGGTGCAGGGCAGCACGAGGCGGCGGTCGTCCCAGAGCTTCACCACGACGTACGACAGCGTGATCTCCTCGATCGTGCCGTACTCGTCCTCGACGATGACGACGTCGTCGATGCGGATCGCGTCGCTGAACGCCAGCTGCATCCCGGCGAACAGGTTGCCCAGCGTCGACTGGGCGGCGAGGGCCGCGACGACGGAGACGAGACCGGCCGAGGCCAGCAGGCTCGCGCCGACGGCGCGCACACCGTCGAAGCTGAGCAGCACGGCGCCGAACGCCAGCACCACGATGGCCACCACCACAGACGCGGCGCGCGACCTGCACCTGGGTGCGGATGCGCTTGGCGTTGCGGGGGTCGAGCTCGAGGTCCGCGCGGCGCAGGGCCGCGTCGACCACGAAGAGGACGACGACGGCGAGCAGCCACGCGCCGTTGACGATGCCGAGGATCCGCAGTGCCAGGGCCAGGGCGTCCCACGCCTCCGCTCCGTCGCCGCGCGGCCGGTTGGCGGCCACGACGGCGTTGAGGCCGACGACGAGCACCAGCACGCGGAAGGGGAAGCGCGCGGCGCGGACGAGGGCCTCGGCCGGGGGCCATCGGCGCCCGAGGCGCTTGACGGCGGCGGGCACGGCGAACCCCAGCGCGACGGCCACGGCGACGACGATCCCCGTGGACACGAGCAGGTCGGTGATTCCTGAGGGCATCACCCCACGGTGACAAAGGTCCGGGGGGTCAGCCAAGTGAGACGCCTCGCACTCCCGGTGAGAAAGCGCTGAGAAGTCGGACCGTCAGGGTCCCGTCAGCGCGGGTGGGGGAGGCGTCAAGGAACCGTCAGGACGGTGGGGACGCGGCCGCAGCCGGGAGCACGATCCGGGGCGTGAACGACGTCCTCTACGTGGCGCTCACCGTCGTGGTGATCGCCCTCCTCACGCTGCTCGTCGGCGTGCTCGACCGGGACCGGTCGGCCGCCCCGCCCGCCCCGCCCTCCGACGGCGGTGCCGGCCGGTGAGCGAGCTCCTCCCCGCGCTCGGCCAGGTGCTCGCGCTCGTGGTGGTGCTGGCGCTGGCCGTGCCGCTCCTCGGCCGCCACCTGGCCCACACCTACACCGCCCCCGGCCACCTCGCCGTCGAGCGCGGCGCCTACCGCGTCCTGCGCATCGACCCCGACGCCGACCAGCACTGGCGCACCTACGCGCTGTCGGTGCTGGGCTTCTCCCTGGTGGGCGTGCTCGCCCTGTACGCCGTGCTGCGGCTCCAGCAGCACCTGCCGCTCTCGCTCGGCTTCGGGGCGCTCCCGGCCGACGGCGCCTGGAACACCGCCGTGAGCTTCGTGACGAACACGAACTGGCAGTGGTACGCGGGCGAGGCCACCCTCGGCCACCTCGCGCAGGCGTCCGGGCTGACGGTGCAGAACTTCGTCTCGGCGGCCACCGGCATGGCCGTGGCGGCCGCCTTCGCCCGTGCCCTGTCCCGCAGCGGCGCCGGCGGCCGGGTCGGCAACTTCTGGACCGACCTCGTGCGCGGCACCGTCCGGGTGCTCCTGCCGGGCGCGTTCGTCGCTGCGGTGCTCCTGGCGGTCCTCGGCGTCGTGCAGAACCTGTCCGGTGCCCGCACGGTCACGACCCTGACCGGTGGCGAGCAGGCGGTCCCCGGTGGTCCCGTCGCGAGCCAGGAGGCGATCAAGCAGCTCGGCACCAACGGCGGCGGCTTCTTCAACGCCAACTCGGCCCACCCGTTCGAGAACCCGACGCCGCTGACGAACCTGGTCGCGATCGTGCTGATGCTGCTCCTCCCGCTCGCGATGGCCTGGGCGTTCGGCCTCATCGTGGGCGACCGGCGCCAGGGGGCGGCCGTGCTGGCCGCGATGGGCCTGCTCCTCGTCGTGGGGATCGCGCTGCTCACCTGGGCGGAGATGGCGGGCCCGGGCACCGTGCCGCACGCCGCCGGGGGAGCCCTCGAGGGCAAGGAGACGCGCTTCGGGACCGCCGGGTCGGCCCTCTTCGCCGCGGCGACCACCGGCACCTCGACGGGGGCGGTCAACTCCCTGCACGACTCGTTCACGGCGCCCGGCGGAGGCGTCGCCATGGTCGGGATGCTCCTCGGCGAGATCTCGCCCGGCGGCGTCGGCTCGGGCCTCTACGGCATGCTCGTCCTCGCCGTCGTGACCGTCTTCATCGCCGGCCTCATGGTGGGACGCACGCCGGAGTACCTCGGCAAGAAGATCGGCCAGCGCGAGATCGTGCTCGTCGCGATCTACGTGCTCGCCTCGCCCTTCCTCGTGCTCGTCGGCCTCGCCGTGGCGCTGAGCGTCCCGGCCGGCGTGGCGGGTCTGCAGGAGGACGGCGCGCACGGCCTCAGCGAGGCGCTCTACGCCCTGGCCTCGGCCTCCAACAACAACGGCAGCGCCTTCGGCGGGCTGACCTCGGGCACCCCGTTCTGGAACACGCTGCTCGGCCTGGCCATGCTCCTCGGCCGGTTCCTGCCGCTCGTGCTGGTGCTCGCCCTCGCCGGTCGGTTCGCCGCCGCGCAGCGGGTGCCCGCCGGGCCCGGCACGCTGCCGACCCACCGTCCCCTCTTCGTCACCCTCCTCGTGGGCGTCGCGCTGGTCGTGGTCGGTCTGACCTTCGTGCCCGTGCTCGTCCTCGGCCCGATCGTGGAGTCCCTCTCGTGAACGCACTGCTGGATCCCGCGCAGCTCGCCACCGCCCTGCCCGGTGCCCTGCGCAAGCTCGACCCGCGGGCCCTGCTCGCCACCCCCGTCATGCTCGTCGTCGAGATCGGCGCCGTGCTCACGACCGTGCTCGCGGCGCTCGACCCGAGCGTGCTCGGTTGGTCGGTCACCGTCTGGCTCTGGCTCACCGTCCTCTTCGGCAACCTGGCCGAGTCGGTCGCCGAGGGCCGGGGCAAGGCGCAGGCGGCGAGCCTGCGCGCGCTCCAGTCGGAGACGACGGCGCGGCGCCGTACGGCGGGTGGTCACCTCGAGGAGGTGCCCAGCACGTCCCTGCGGGTCGGCGACCTCGTCGTCGTCGAGGCGGGGGAGCGGATCCCCGGCGACGGCGACGTCGTCGAGGGTGTCGCGTCCGTCGACGAGTCGGCGGTGACCGGCGAGTCCGCACCGGTGATCCGGGAGTCGGGCGGCGACCGGTGCGCGGTGACCGGCGGCACGACGGTGCTCTCGGACCGGATCGTCGTGCGGATCACGTCGAACCCGGGCCAGTCGTTCGTCGACCGGATGATCGGGCTGGTCGAGGGGTCGGAGCGGCAGCGCACCCCCAACGAGATCGCGCTCAACGTGCTGCTCGGCGCGCTCACCGCGGTGTTCGTGGTGGTCTGCGTGACGCTGTGGTTCGTCGCCGACGTCGCCGGGGCCCGCGTGCCCGTGCTCGTGCTGGCGGCCCTGCTCGTCTGCCTCATCCCCACGACCATCGGCGCGCTCCTCTCCGCCATCGGCATCGCCGGCATGGACCGGCTCGTGCGCCGCAACGTGCTCGCCATGTCGGGCCGTGCGGTCGAGGCGGCGGGCGACGTCGACGTG
The DNA here is from genome assembly GCF_030818655.1 of Nocardioides zeae. Lineage (NCBI taxonomy): Bacteria > Bacillati > Actinomycetota > Actinomycetes > Propionibacteriales > Nocardioidaceae > Nocardioides > Nocardioides zeae. The sequence continues at coordinate 733,724 of NZ_JAUTAN010000001.1, forward strand.
CTGCTGCTCGACAAGACGGGCACGATCACCTACGGCAACCGCCGCGCCCACGAGCTGCTGGAGGTGCCGGGCGTGCCCCGCGCCGACCTCGTCGAGGCCGCGCTCCTCGCCTCGCTGGCCGACGAGACGCCCGAGGGGCGCAGCATCGTCGAGCTGCTCACCCCCGAGCGGTCCGGCGCCGCGCTCCCGGTGGGCGCCACCCTGGTGCCGTTCAGCGCCACCACCCGGTCCAGCGGCTTCGACGCGGGCCCGCGCCAGGTGCGCAAGGGCGCCGCCTCGGCCGTCGGTGCCTGGGTGCGGGAGACCGGCGGCACCGAGCCGCCCGCGCTGCTCGCGGCCGTCGACCAGGTGAGCGCCTCCGGCGGCACGCCGCTCGTGGTCGCCGAGCGGGTCGGCGACGCCCCGGCCCGGCTGCTCGGGGTCGTGCACCTCAAGGACGTCGTCAAGGAGGGCATGCGGGAGCGCTTCGACGAGCTGCGCGCGATGGGCATCCGCACCGTGATGGTGACGGGCGACAACGCCGTCACCGCCGCGGCGATCGCACAGGAGGCCGGCGTGGACGACGTCCTCGCCGAGGCCACGCCCGAGGACAAGATGCGCCTCATCCGCCGGGAGCAGGCGGGCGGCCGGATGGTCGCGATGTGCGGGGACGGCACCAACGACGCGCCCGCCCTCGCCCAGGCCGACGTGGGTGTCGCCATGAACACGGGCACGACCGCGGCCAAGGAGGCCGGCAACATGGTCGACCTCGACTCCGACCCGACGAAGCTGATCGAGGTGGTCGAGATCGGCAAGCAGCTGCTCATCACCCGCGGTGCGCTGACCACGTTCTCCGTGGCCAACGACGTGGCGAAGTACTTCGCCATCCTGCCCGCCCTCTTCGTCGTCGCGTTCCCGCAGCTCGACGTGCTCAACGTGATGCGCCTGTCCTCGCCGGGGTCGGCGATCCTCTCGGCCGTCGTGTTCAACGCGCTCGTCATCGTGGCGCTCATCCCGCTCGCGCTCCGCGGTGTCGCCTACCGGCCGGGCCCGGCCGACGCGCTGCTGCGCCGCAACCTGCTCGTCTACGGGGTCGGCGGGCTCGTCGCGCCGTTCGTCGGCATCAAGCTCCTCGACCTCGTCGTCTCCCTCCTGCCCGGTCTCTGACCGGCGGCCCACCCGAAGGACATCGAAGTGAGACACCTCCTCGCCCTGCTCCGCCAGAGCCTGGCCGGGCTGCGCGTGCTCGTCGCGGCGACGCTGCTGCTCGGCGTCGCCTACCCCCTCGTCGTCACCGGCATCGCGCAGGTCGCCGTGCCGTGGCGGGCCGACGGCTCCCTCGTCACCGCGGCGGGCGAGCACACCACCGACGCGGGCGACGCCGTGGGGTCCGCGCTCCTCGGCCAGGCGACCGACGACGACACCCTGTTCCAGCCGCGGCCCCCCGCCGCCGGGGACGGCTGGGACGGCCTCGCCAGCGGCGGCTCCAACCTGGGCCCGGAGAGCCCGGAGCTCCTGGCGCTCGTGGACGAGCGCCGCGCCGAGGTCGCCGCCCGGGAGGGCGTGGACCCCGCCGCCGTTCCGCCCGACGCCGTCACCGCCTCCGGCTCGGGTCTCGACCCGGCGATCTCCCCGGCGTACGCCGCGCTGCAGGTCCCGCGCGTCGCGGCGGCCAGCGGCCTGGACGAGGCGGAGGTGCGTGACCTCGTGGCCGACCACACGTCGGGTCGGACGCTCGGCGTCCTCGGGGAGCCGCGGGTCGACGTGCTGGAGCTCAACATCGCCGTCCTCGCGGCCCGTGACGCCGGTGCGGGCGACTAGGTTGGCGTCCATGACGGCCGAGCCCCCCGCGCGCGGACGCCTGACCGTCTACCTCGGCGCCGCCCCGGGGGTCGGCAAGACCTTCGCGATGCTCGGCGAGGCGCACCGCCGGCGGGCGCGGGGCACCGACGTGGTGGTCGGGTACGTCGAGACGCACGGCCGTCCGCGCACCGTCGCCCAGCTGGAGGGTCTCGAGGTGCTGCCGCGGCGCACCGTCTCCTACCGTGGCGCGACGCTGACGGAGATGGACACCGACGCGGTCATCGCCCGCCGCCCCGCCGTGGTGCTCGTCGACGAGCTGGCGCACACCAACGCGCCCGGCTCGCGCCACGAGAAGCGGGCGGCCGACGTCGAGGAGATCCGGGCCGCCGGGATCGACGTCGTCACGACGGTCAACATCCAGCACCTGGAGTCGCTCAACGACGAGGTGGAGCGCATCACCGGGGTGCGCCAGCGCGAGACCGTGCCCGACGAGGTCGTCCGCTCCGCCGAGCAGATCCAGCTCGTCGACATGGCGCCCGACGCCCTGCGGCGTCGGATGGCGCACGGCAACATCTACCGGCCGGAGAACGTCGACGCGTCCCTGACGTCGTACTTCCGCGTCGGCAACCTCACCGCCCTCCGCGAGCTGGCGCTGCTGTGGCTGGCGGACCGGGTCGACGCGGCGCTCGGCGACTACCGCCGCGAGCACCGCATCTCGGCGTCCTGGCCCGCGAAGGAGCGGATCGTCGTCGCGGTGACGGGCGGTCCCGAGAGCGAGACCCTGCTGCGGCGGGGCGCCCGGCTGGCGCAACGGGCCGCGGGCGCCGAGCTGCTCGCGCTCCACGTCATCGCGACGGACGGCCTGCGGGGCGCCCCGGCGGGCAGCGTCGAGCGCTCCGAGCAGCTGGTGGCCTCCCTGGGGGGCACCTTCCACACGGTCGCCGCCGACGACGTGCCGAGCGCCGTCGTCGACTTCGCCGCCGGCGTCAACGCGACCATGGTGGTCGTCGGGGTGTCGCGGCACGGCCGCCTGCGACGCCTCGTCGCCGGCACGACGGGCGACCGGATCGCGTCGCTGGCGGGGGCGATCGACGTCCACCTCGTCACCCACGACAACGTGGCGCGCCTGGCCCGCGCGCGCTCGGCGCCGAGCCCCCTGAGCACGGCCCGGCAGGTGCTCGGGTGGGCGCTGGCCCTCCTGCTGCCGCTGGGCCTCGGGGCCGTGCTGCACGAGGTCACCGTCACCGACGACCTGCCGCTCGCGAGCCTGCTCCTGCTGGCGGCGACGGTGCTCGTCGCCCTGGTCGGCGGTCTCCTGCCGTCGCTCCTCGCCGCGCTCCTCGGCTTCGTGGCGCTCAACCTGTGGTTCACCCAGCCGGTGGGGAACCTGACGGTCGCGGAGCCGCGCAACGTGCTGACCCTGGCCGTCTTCCTCGCCGTCGCCGCGGCGGTCGCCTCCGTCGTCGACCGGGCCTCGCGGCGGGCCGCGGAGTCGCTGCGGGCGCGCACCGAGGCGGCCACGACGGCCGCCCTGTCCCGCTCCGTCCTCACCGGCCAGGACACCGCGGAGGCGGTCGTGCTCCGGGTGCGCGAGGTCTTCGGGCAGGACGGGGTCGCGCTGCTGACCCGCGACGGCGCCGGGTGGCGGACGGTCGCGGCCACGGGTGACGCCGCCGTCGAGCCGAGCGGGGGTGCGACCCGGGCCCAGGTCGACGACGACAACGTGCTGGTGCTGTGCGGTGAGCCGCTGCGGGTGCAGGACCGCCGGGTGCTCGAGGCGTTCGCCGTCCAGGCCGGTCTCGTGCTCGAGTACCGGCGCCTGCGCGCCCGCGAGGAGCGCGCCGCCGCGCTCGAGAGCGCCGAGTCGACGACGACGGCCATCCTCCGTGCGGTGTCGCACGACCTCCGCACCCCGCTGGCGACGATGCGGGCCAGCGTGGACGGTCTGGTCGCCGAGGCGACCGGGGCAGCGGGCGCGCTGACCGCCGAGGACCGGGCTGCCCTCGTGGAGTCCGTCGACGACGCGACGGAGCAGCTCGAGCGCCTCATCGACAACCTGCTCGACCTGTCCCGCCTGCAGACCGGGGTGCTCCACCCGCGGTTGCGCGACCTTAGCCTGCTCGAGGTGCTGCCGCTCGCGGTGGCGGGCCACGCGCCCGGCGCCGTGTCGCTCGAGGTGGAGGAGTCGACACCGCTCGTGCGCACCGACCCGGGCCTGGTCGAGCGCGTCGTGGCCAACCTCGTCGCCAACGCGGTACGGGTCTCGCGGGGGACACCGGTCCGGGTGCTCGCCCACGCCGGTCCCGAGCGGGTCGACGTGCTCGTCGTGGACCGGGGCCCCGGCGTACCGCCCCCGCAGCGGCTCCGCATGTTCGAGCCGTTCCAGCGGCTGTCCGACACCGGTGGGGGCGGCCTCGGCCTCGGCCTGGCCGTCGCGCGGGGGCTGACCGAGGCGGTGGGGGGCACCCTGGAGGCGGAGGACACGCCCGGCGGCGGGCTGACGCTCGTGCTGTCGCTGCCGCGCGCGAGCGAGGGGAGCGAGGGGAGCGAGGCATGAGCGACGGGACGAGTCCGCGGGTGCTCGTGGTCGACGACGAGCCGGCCCTGGCCCGCGCCCTCGCGATCAACCTCCGTGCGCACGGCTGGGAGGTCGTGACGGCCGCCGACGGCCGCGGGGCGCTCGAGGCCGCCGCCTCCACCCACCCGGACGTGGTGCTGCTCGACCTCGGCCTGCCGGACCTCGACGGCACCGAGGTCATCGCCGGCCTCCGCGGATGGACCTCCGTGCCCATCGTGGTGCTCTCGGCGCGCCAGCACGGCGAGGACAAGGTGGAGGCCCTCGACCTGGGGGCCGACGACTACGTGACGAAGCCGTTCGCGATGAACGAGCTGCTGGCGCGCCTGCGTGCGGCCGTCCGGCGCGGGGCCGGCCCCGCCGCGGCCCCCGACCCGGTCGTCGAGGTGGGCGACCTCGCCATCGACCTCGCCCGCAAGAAGGTGGCGCGCGGCGGCGTGGACGTGCGGCTGACGCCCACGGAGTGGGGGTTCCTCGAGGTGCTCGCCCGCAACGTCGGCCGGCTCGTCACCCGCGAGCAGGTGCTGCGGGAGGTGTGGGGGCCGGGGTACGAGCACGAGACCCACTACCTGCGTGTCTACGCGGCCCAGCTGCGCGGGAAGCTGGAGGCCGACCCGGCCCACCCGCGCCACCTGGTGACGTCGGCGGGGCTGGGGTACACGCTCGAGCCCTGACCCGCGCCGTGCCCGTCAGGGGACGAGACGCTCCTCGCCGGCGTAGACGGTGAGGCGGTCCCCGCGGGAGAAGCCCACGAGCGTGAGCCCGCTGCGGCGCGCGAGGTCGACGGCGAGAGACGACGGGGCACTGACGGCGGCGAGCACCGGGATCCCGGCCATGACGGCCTTCTGCGCGAGCTCGAACGAGGCACGGCCGCTCACCTGGAGCACGGTGCCCCGCAGCGGCAGGAGACCGGTGCGCAGGCTCCAGCCCACCACCTTGTCGACGGCGTTGTGGCGGCCGACGTCCTCGCGGACCACCAGGGAGGTGCCGTCGGCGCGGAAGAGACCGGCGGCGTGCACGCCGCCGGTGCGGTCGAAGTCGCGCTGCTCGGCGCGCAGCTTCTCCGGCAGGCTCGCCAGCAGGTCCGTGGAGATCCGCGTGTCGTCGGCGGTCAGGTCGTGGGACGACGTGGTCTCGACGGCGTCGATCGAGGCGACCCCGCAGATGCCGCAGGCGCTGGTGCCGTCGACGTGCCGCTCGCGGTGCCGCGTCGCCTCCAGGGCGGCGGGGGAGACCGCGGCGTCGACGACGTTGTAGGTCTGGAGGCCGTCGGGGCCGATCCCCGCGCAGTAGCGCAGCGCCGTCAGGTCGGTGCCCGAGCGCACGACGCCGTCGCCGACCAGGAATCCGGCGACCAGGTCGAAGTCGTCACCGGGGGTGCGCATGGTGACGGCGTAGGAGCTGCCCCCGACCCGCATCTCCAACGGCTCCTCGACGGCGAGGTGCTCCTCGCGGGTCCGGGCCGGGGCGGCCTCGCCGGGGGTGACCCGCCGTGCGCGCACCCGCTTGACCCGCTTCCCCGCCATGGACGCGAGCGTACGCCGCGCACCCGGCGAGAGCCGCCGCGGTGATTGCGGGAGGAGGTCTCGGGTGCCCCTGTAGAGCTTGGACAGAACCGGCGCATGGGCCGCACGAACGGTGGATGGTTGCCGGGTCGACGGTGCCGGAGGCGGGCTGACAGCGGGCTGTGGCGCTGTTCCCGGGGGCCGCGGCAGTGCGGGGGAGGCGGCGCGGGTGCCGGTTCTGTCCAAGCACGACAAGAGCACCCCGGACGTCCGGAGGTCGGCGGAGCCTCGACCGGGAGGTCCTGGCCGGGATGGAGCCGATCGAGGAGATGCTGCGGGCCAGTGGGCAGTACGGTCCCCGCCGGCCGGTGGCCGACGACGCCCCGTCGTCGGACCGGCTGATGGCGTTCCTCGGCCGCGATCCCGGCTGGCGCCCGTAGGCCTGCTCGCCGCCCCGACCGTCAGCGTCCGAACCGCATGGCAAACCCGTCCACGACGACGCTGCCCCGCGGTCGGGCTCCGGCCAGCCAGCCGAGCGGGCCGCCGGCGGGGGACGACCAGGTGGCGCGCGCCGGGCGCACCGACCGGGCCGTCGCCGCCACCGGTGTCCACACCGTGCGGGCGTCGGGCAGGGCCACCGTGCCTCGGGCGGCCAGCGGCAGCGACTGGGCGATCGCGGCGGGGAGGCGCAGGGGGAGCGGTACGCCGGGCGCCCGGCCCGCGCGGAACCGTGCTTCCGCGAGGGTGACGCCGTCGAGGTCGGCGCGGAGCTCGGTCGACGAGCCGTCGTCGATCCGGAACACCGCCAGCTCCTTCGGCACCCCCCACAGCTCACGCCCGCCGTCGCGCGAGGCAGGCGAGTCGACCCAGATGTCGGTGATCGCGAGACCCACCCGTCGCCCCTGCCGCACGACGACGCCGGCGAGGAGCTCGGCGTACGCCAGCTGCCCGGGCGGTCGGTAGTCCACGAACATCGTCAGCGCGAGCCGACCCACGGGGCGCACGCCGTCCGGCAGCCCGGGCAGCGGTCCCCGCAGCGACCACGCCGTGATCCAGCCGCGGCCGGTCAGGTCCCAGGGCTGCGGCGGGTAACCGGCGCTCACACCGTCTCCGCGGCGTGCGACGGCTCCGCCCGCCGCGTCGGGCCCAGCCGCAGCGCGGCGGGTGCGCCGGCGGGCACCACCGGACGACGCGGGGCGACGGGGTCGACGCGGCGGTACGGCGCGCCCAGCGCCGGGCGCGGGTCGGCCTCCCCGCGGTTCGGCCACAGCGAGACCGCCCGCTCGGCCAGGGCCGTGATGGACAGCGACGGGTTCACGCCGAGGTTGGCGCAGACCGCGGCACCGTCGATGACGTGGAGGCCGGGGTGGCCGTGCACGCGGTGGTAGGGGTCGATCACGCCCTCCTCCGCGTCGGCGCCCATCCGGCAGCCGCCGATGAAGTGGCCGGTGGTCGGCACGTCGACGAGGTCGTTCCACGCGCCCGCCGGCTCGCCGTCGACCTGCTCGGCAATCTGCCGGGCCAGCGCGTGGCCCTGCGGGATCCAGATCGGGTTCGGCTCGCCCGTGCCGGGCCGCGCGGTGAGGCGCCTGCCGGGACCGCGGCCCAGGCGTCGCCGCCGGAGGCCGGTGGTCAGCGAGTTGTCGAGCGACTGCATGACGAGCAGCACGATGGTGCGCTCCGACCAGTGGCGCGGGTCGTGGAAGGCGAGGAGCGAGCGGCGGTTGCGCCACATCTGGCGCAGCCCGACCCGCCAGCGCAGCACGCCCTCCTCGGGGTCGGCGAGGGTGGCCATGAGCAGCGCCATCGCGTTCGACCCGGGTCCGTAGCGCACCGGCTCGACGTGCGTCGACTCGTCGAGGTGGATGGAGGACGTGATGGCCACGCCCTCGCTGAAGTCCGTCGTGCCCGCACGCCCGGACCGCTTCGCGCGCACCCCCAGGATGGCCTCCGAGTTGGTGCGCGACAGCTCCCCGAGCCGGGGCGAGACGTGGGGCAGCGAGCCCGACGCGCGGAGCCGGTGGAGCAGCTTCTGGGTGCCGAGCGCGGCCGCCGAGAACACGACCTGGTCGGCCGTGAAGACGCGACCCGTGCGGACGCCGCCCGAGGGCCGGGTGGCGACGACGTACCCGCCCGTCGGCAGCGGCCGCACGTCGGTCACCGTCGTCAGCGCGTGCACCTCCGCCCCGGCCTGCTCGGCCAGGTGGAGGTAGTTCTTGACCAGGGTGTTCTTGGCGCCCACCCGGCAGCCGGTCATGCAGGAGCCGCAGTCGGTGCAGGTCGTGCGCGCCGGGCCCGCCCCGCCGAAGAACGGGTCGGGCAGGTCCTCGCCCGGTCCCACGCCGTGGTCCTCCCCGCGCAGGACGCCGACGGGCGTCGGCACGAACGAGTCCTCCACCCCGAGCGCGGCGGCCGCCTCACGCATCACCTCGTCCGAGGGCGTGCGCCGTGGGTAGGTCGTCACGCCGAGCATCCGCCGTGCCTGGTCGTAGGACGCCCGCAGCTCGTCGCGCCAGTCGGTGATGCCGGCCCAGGACGGGTCCTCGTAGAACGCGGCGGGCGGTTCGTAGAGGGTGTTGGCGTAGACGAGCGAGCCGCCGCCGACGCCCGCACCGGAGAGCACGAGCACGTCGCCCAGGAGGTCCATCCGCTGGATGCCGGACAGGCCGAGCCGTGGGGCGAACACGTAGTCCCGCACCCGCCACGACGTGGCGGCCAGCTCGTCGTCGGCGAACCGGCGCCCGGCCTCGAGCACACCCACGCGGTAGCCCTTCTCCGTCAGGCGCAGCGCGGTCACGCTGCCCCCGAAGCCCGACCCGATCACGAGCACGTCGTAGTGACCGTCGCTCATGCCTTCACCTCCTCGAAGTCGGCCGGCACGAGCGTCGCGAGCCGTCGCTGGTACTCGGCGACCGTGCCCGGCCAGTTGGTCGTGATGCGGCCGTCCCCGTCGGCGCGGTACCAGCTGGCGCAGCCCGCCCAGACGCTGCTCGCGAGCCGCTGCTGCATCTCCGCGTCGTACGTCGCCGCGGCCTCCGGCCGCACGTCGAGGCCGAGGGCGCCGCGGTCGCGTGCCTCGGCGATGCCCGCGGCGAGCTGGGCGACGTAGTCGGCCTGGGGCTCGAGCATGCCGAGGATGCTGGAGCCGCCGAGGTTGGTGTTGGGGCCGTACATGATCGCCAGCCCCGGGAACCCCGGCACAGTCACGCCGAGGTGCGCCGTGGCGCCGTCGACCCAGTGGTCCGCGAGCCGGCGACCGTCGCGCCCCGTCACCTCGAGGCCGCGGAGGAAGTCGGTCGCGGCGAAGCCCGTGCCCCAGATGACGACCTCGGCCGGGTGGTGGGTGCCGGCGTCGTCGACGACCCCGTCGGGCACGACGTGCGCCACGCCCGCGGTCACGACGTCGACGTGGGGGCGGTCGAGCGCGGCGTACCAGTCGTTGGAGAACAGCAGCCGCTTGCAGCCCAGCGGGTCGGTCGGCTCGAGCCGCGACCGCAGCCCGGGGTCCCGCACGGAGCGGCGCAGCTGCCAGCCCCACAGCCGGCGCAGCGCCCCCGGCAGGCGCGAGCCGGGGATCTCGCCCGTGAGCGCCCCGTTGAGCCACTCGCTGAGGTGCCACACCGTGCGGCGCTCGACCCTCCGCGCCAGCGCGGAGCGCACCAGCAGCGCGCGCACCGGGGCGGGGTAGGCGCCGTCGGGCTTCGGCACGACGTACGGCGCGGACCGCTGCAGCACGGTGACGCTCGCGGCCACGTCGGCGACGCGCGGGACGAACTGGATGGCGCTGGCCCCGGTCCCCACGACGACCACGCGCTTGCCGGTGAGGTCGACGTCGTGCCGCCAGGTCGCCGAGTGGAAGGCCGGGCCCGCGAAGTCGGCGAGGCCGGGGAGGTCGGGCACGACGGGCTCGCTCAGCTGCCCGACGGCCGGCACCACGAGGTCGGCCTCGAGGTGCTCGCCCGAGTCGAGCGCGACGGTCCAGCGCCCGGTCCCGTCGTCGTACGCCGCGGCCACCGCCGTCGTGCGGGTCCGGAGCAGCTCGCGGATCCCGCGCCGGTCCGCCACGTCCCGCAGGTAGGCCAGGATGTCCGGCTGCGCGGAGTAGAACCGGCGCCACCCGGGGTTGGAGTCGAACGAGAAGGAGTAGAGCGCGGAGGGCACGTCGCACGCAGCGCCCGGGTAGGTGTTGTCGCGCCACACCCCGCCGACGTCGTCCGCGCGCTCGAGCACCACCACGTCGAGGCCGGCGTCGCGCAGGCGGAGCGCGGCGGCCAGGCCCGCGAAGCCGGCGCCGATCACCACGGCGCGCAGCGGGGTCACCGCCCCGGTGCTGCCGGGACGGGCGGGGGAGGGATCGTCCATGGACCGACCGTAGGGACGCGCCGCTGTGACCTGCGAGACATTCGCGGCCAGGTGATCCAGAATTCCGGCCATGTTCTCGCCGACGGTCGCCCACGACTGGCACTTCCCGCGCTCGGCGACGGGCATCGGCGTGCTGCTGGCCTGGGCGCGGACGAACGGCATCGACCCCGCCCCGCTCCTGGTGGGCACCGGTCTCGCGCCGGACGACCTCGACGGCGCGGAGGGCGAGGTGACGGCCGACCAGGAGCTGGCCGTCGTCCGCGCGCTCCTCCGCCGCCGCCCCGACGACCCGCCGGCGCGGCTGGGCGCGGCGATCGGGTCGTCCTACCACCTGGGCTCGTTCGGCGTGTTCGGGTTCGCGATGCTGGCGAGCCCCACGCTCCTCCACGCCGTCGAGCTGGCGACCCGCTACATCGACCTCAGCTTCACCTTCGCGATCCCGCGGGCCGAGCTCGAGGGCGACGCCGCGACGGGGACGGTGCGGGTGCACGTCGACGGGGCCACCCTCCCGCCCGACGTGCGGCCGCTGCTCGTGGCCCGGGACGCCCGCGCCATCGGCACTGCGCTGCGCGAGCTCCTGCCCGACCTGCCGCTCGAGCTGCGGCTGGAGCCCGCCGACGCGCCCCGCCGCGCGGTCGTCTCCTTCCTGGCGGCCCACCTCGCCCGGCCGCTGCCGCAGGGCAACCCGCAGACGGCCGCCGCCTGCGAGCAGCTGTGCGCAGAGCTGGTCGAGCGGCGCCGCTCGCGGCGCGGCCTCGCGCAGCAGGTGCGGGTCCTGGCCGCCCAGGAGGTAGCCGGCGGGGCGTCCGCCGGCGTCGTGGCCCGTCGCCTGGGCCTGAGTGAGCGCACGCTGCGCCGGCGGCTGGCGGCGGAGGGCACGTCGTACTCCGAGCTCCTCGACGAGGTGCGCAGCGGCCTGGCCGTCGGCCTGCTCGCGACGGACCTCAGCCTCGACGAGGTCGCGCTGCGGCTGGGGTACGCCGAGGCCTCGAGCTTCATCCACGCCCACCGGCGCTGGACCGGACGGACGCCCCGTCAGGTGGCCCAGGCAGACTGAACGACATGGAATTCCGTCACCTCGGCAGCTCGGGTCTCCAGATCTCGGAGATCACCTACGGCAACTGGCTCACCCACGGCTCGCAGGTCGAGAACGACGTCGCCACCGCGTGCGTCCACCGTGCCCTCGACCTCGGCATCACCACGTTCGACACCGCCGACGTCTACGCGAACGGCAAGGCCGAGACGGTCCTCGGCGAGGCCCTCAAGGGCCAGCGGCGCGAGTCACTGGAGATCTTCACGAAGGTCTACTGGCCCGTCGGTCCCGACCCCAAGGGCAAGAACGACACGGGCCTCTCGCGCAAGCACATCCGCGAGAGCATCGACGGCTCGCTGCGCCGCCTCGGCACCGACTACGTCGACCTCTACCAGGCCCACCGCTACGACTCCTTCACGCCGCTCGAGGAGACCATGTCGGCCTTCGCGGACGTCGTGCACAGCGGCAAGGCCCACTACATCGGTGTCTCCGAGTGGACCGCCGAGCAGATCCGCTCCGCGCACGACCTCGCCACCGAGCTGCGCATCCCGCTCGTCTCGAGCCAGCCGCAGTACTCGATGCTCTGGCGCATCATCGAGGGCGAGGTCGTGCCGACCTCGGCCGAGCTGGGCATCGGCCAGATCGTCTGGTCGCCGATGGCGCAGGGCGTGCTGAGCGGCAAGTACGTGCCCGGCCAGCCCCTGCCCGAGGGCTCCCGCGCGACGGACCAGGCCGGTGGCGCGAAGATGATCCAGCGGTTCATGGCCGACGACACGCTCGCCGCGGTGCAGGACCTCAAGCCGATCGCGGAGGACCTCGGCCTCTCGATGCCCGCCCTCGCCATCGCGTGGGTGCTCCAGAACGACAACGTGTCGTCCGCGATCGTCGGCGCCTCGCGTCCCGACCAGCTCGACGACAGCGTCAAGGCCGCCGGCGTCCGCCTGCCCGAGGACGCGCTGGCGCGCATCGACGCCGCGCTGGACGGCGTCGTGACGAGCGACCCGGCGCTGGTCGCCGAGTCCACCCCGAAGCAGCGGGTGGTCTGAGGTCCGTGCCGCCGCGCCCGACCCCCGGGGCCCGCCCCACCCGCCGCGGGCTGCTGCTCACCGGCGGCGCGGGCGTGGCGGCGGTGGGCGCGGCGAGCGTCGGTGTGGCCCGGGCGCGGTCCGGGGGAGACCTCGCCGACGTGCGCGGTCGGCTCCGGATCGCCACGGGCAACCCCGGCGCCGTCTTCGACCGCTACGGCCGGGCGCTCGCGGCGGAGGTGGGCCGGGTGATGCCGGGGGTGGCGTCGACCATCGTGGGCACCGGCGGCTCGTTCGGCAACCTCCTCGCCGTGGTCGACGGCCGCGCCGAGGTCGCCTTCAGCCTGGGCGACAGCGCCCAGCAGGCCATCGCGGGCGCCGCGCCGGGCATCGAGGCGGTCGACCTCACGGCCCTGACGCGGCTCTACGACAGCTTCCTGCAGGTGCTCGTGCGCGCCGACTCCGCCATCGACGGTCTCGCGGACCTCGCCGGCCGGCGGGTCACCGCGGGGGAGGCCGACTCGGGCACGCGGGTCGTCGCCACCCGCAGCCTCGAGGCCAGCGGGGTCGACGTCGCCGCCGTCGACCTCGTCGACCTGTCGCTGCAGGACGGCGTCGCGCGCCTCGCGGACGGCGGGGTCGACGCCCTCGCCTTCGTCAGCGGGTTCCCCATCCCGGCCCTCGTGGCGCTGGGGCGCCGGGTGCCGCTGCGCGCGCTCGACGTCGGTGCCGCCGTCCCCGAGCTCGTGGACCGCTGGGGACCCCAGTACGTCGTGGGTCCGCTCCCGGCCGGTCCCTACGGCCTGCCCGCACCGGTCGCGACGGTGAGCGTCAAGACCTACCTGGTGGCACTGAACGCGCTGGCGGAGGACCTCGCCCACGGCTTCACCTCGGTCGTGTTCGACCGGCAGGAGGCGCTGGCCCGCGCCGTACCGGACGTCCGGCAGCCCACGGCCGCGGCCGGCATCTTCACGCAGCCGGTCCCGCTGCCACCCGGGGTCGCTGCGCTGGTTCCGGGAGCGGGACCGGTCGGCAACGTGACCCGCACGCGCAGCCCCGGGTCGGCGGCCTCCACCCGGGCGTGGCCGCCGGCGTCCTGAGCCCGCAGGAGCACGATCGCGAGGCCGAGGCCCGTGCCCTCGACGTCGGCGTGCCGCTCGAGCCGCCGGAACCGCGCGCCGAGCGTCGCCGCCTCGTCCGCGGCGACGCCGGGGCCGTGGTCGCGCACCGACAGCTCGACGCGGTCGCCGCGCCTCGTCAGCGCGACGTCGACGGCGGCGCCGGGGGCGTACTTGAGCGCGTTGTCGAGCAGCACGTCGAGCACGGTCGTGACGAGATCCTCCTCGAGCACGGCGGGCAGCGGCTCCCCGGCGTCCCCGGGGAGGTCGGCGTGGAGATGACCCTCGAAGAGCGGCGCCCACAGCTCGATCCGCTCGCGCACCTGGGCGGCGAGGTCGACCTGCACCGCGACCCGGTCGAACCCGCCGGCACGGCTCACCTCGATCACCGACTCCAGCGCCCGTGCGAGGCGGTCGGTCTCGGCGAGCACGGGCTCCACCTCGGGGTCGCGGGCGCTGATGGCCTCGAGGCGCAGGCGCAGGGCGGTCAACGGGTTCGCGAGCTGGTGGGACACGTCGGCGACGAGCTCGCGCTGCTGGCGCTGGGAGTGCTCGACGCTGGCGGCCATGTCGTTGAACGACTGCACCAGCCGCCGCAGCTCGGGCGGGCCCTCGATCCGACCGGCGGGCGCGGTGCGCCCGCGTGCGAGGTCGCGGGCCCGCTCCTCCAGGTCCTCGACCGGCCGCACGACCCAGCCGACGAGCGGCACCGCCACCAGCCACGCCACGAGACCCACGAACAGCACGCCGCCGAGGCCCGCCACCACCATGCGGCGGGTCACCTCCGACCGCGGCGCGGCGGTGTCCTCGACGAGCAGCACCGCGCCGAGCACCTGGGCGTCGCGGCCGATCGGCGTGGCGACGACCATCGGCTCGTCGTTCCAGGGCCACAGGGGGTCCGGTGGGGAGGTCGGCGCCCCGCCCAGCGCGCGTCGGACGGCACCGTCCACGCCGGGCACGTCGGTCGGGAGGTCGGCCCCGGGCGGGGCCACCACCGTGCCGTCGGTGTCGAGGAGGAAGGTGCGGGTGGTCGTGGTGACGGCGTCGAACCGGGCCAGGTCCGCGGCCAGCAGGGCGGGGTCGCTGTCGAGGCCGGGCGCCCCGGCGAGCGTGGCGAACCGGGTGGCGGCCGCCAGGCGCTCCTCGTGGAGGCGCACGGCGCGCTCCTCGGCGTACGCCGCGACGAGCGGCACCACGAGCGCCGCGAGCACGGCCAGGGTGACGCTGAGGCTGAGGGCCAGCAGGCGACGTCTCACGGACCCGTCCCGGGAGCGTCACCCGGAGCGTCACCCGGAGCGGGCCGGACGAGCCGGTAGCCCACGCCGCGGACCGTCTCGATCCGCGCGCCCTCGGCGAGCTTGGCGCGGAGCGCCGCCACGTGGACGTCGAGGGTGCGGGAGGCGCCGACCCAGGTGGTGTCCCACACCTCCTCCATGAGTGCGGCGCGGCTGACCGGCTCGCCGGGGGTGCGGGCCAGCGCGGCGAGGAGCTCGGACTCCTTCGCGGTGAGGGGGACGACCGCGCCGTCCGGCAGGTGCACCTCGCGGGCGGTGCGGTCGTGGACGAAGCCCGGGTCGGCGGCCGGCGGCTCGGTGGAGCGTCCGTGGCTGCGGCGCAGCACGGCGTCCATCCGGGCGAGGAGCACGGCCAGGCTGTAGGGCTTCGTCACGTAGTCGTCGACGCCCGCCCGCAGCGCGCCGACGACGGCGCTCTCGCTCCGGCGGGCCGTCACGGCGACGATCGGCACGGCGGACCGCTCCCGGACCTGCTGGCACACCCAGAGCCCGTCGTGGTCGGGCAGCCCCATGTCGAGGAGGACGAGGTCGACGTCCACTCCGGGCTCCGTGAGGATCGCGACGGCCTCGCGACCGGTGGTCGTGTGCCGGACGCTCCAGCCGTGGCCCCGCAGCCCCTGCACGAGGGCGTCGGCCAGGCCGCGGTCGTCCTCGACGAGCAGTGCGCGCACCGCGACCTCCTCCGCCCCCCGGACCCCCTCCGGCCGCTCCGCTGCGGCCCCGGACAGCGGCCCAGCGTCGCACACGGCGGGGCGCCGGGGCACCCCGCCGTGGGGCGACGTCAGCGGCGCGCGGCCTGCGGGACGTCCGTGCGACCGGCCTGCTCCCGGTCGAGGAACGTCGGGGCGCGGTTCTTCAGCACGACCACGTAGACGACGAGCGACACGCCGATCGCGACCGTCACGTAGATGCCGAAGGCGTCGAGCATCTCGCGGGCCTTGGCGGCCTCGTAGATGAGCGGCGCCGTACCGCCGAAGAGGGAGTTCGCCACGGCGTACCCGACGCCGACGCCCAGGGCGCGGACGTGGGCGGGGAAGAGCTCGGCCTTCACGACGGCGTTGATGGAGGTGTAGCCCGTGAGGATGACGTAGGTGCCCGCCAGCAGCAGGAACGACGCCATCGGCGTCGTGACCTGGGGCAGCAGGTGGAGGAACGTCCACGTCCAGAGCACGCCCGCGACGCCGAAGCCCACGAGCAGCGGCTTGCGACCGATCCGGTCGCTGAGCAGCCCGCCGAGGGGCTGGATGACCATGAGCAGCACGAGGGCGGCCAGGTTGATCCACGTCGCCGTCATGGGGTCGTCGGCGTAGGTGCTCTTGACGATGAGCGGGCCGTTGACGCTGTAGGTGTAGAAGGCGACGGTGCCGCCGAGCGTGACCAGGAAGCACACGAGCAGCTGGCGCGGGTAGGCGGTGAGCAGCTCGGCCATCGAGCCCGAGCGACGCTCGGTGCCGTCGTCGTGGAGCGACTCGTCCATGGTGCGGCGCAGGAACAGCACCACGACGGCACCGACGGCGCCGATGCCGAACGCGATGCGCCAGCCGTAGGCGGAGATCTGCGCGTCGGTGAGGAACACCTGCTGCACGAGGAGCGTCACCTGGGCGAGCACGTGCCCGCCGACGAGCGTGACGTACTGGAACGACGAGAAGAAGCCGCGCAGGCCGGGCGCCGCGGCCTCGGACATGTACGTCGCGGAGGTGCCGTACTCGCCGCCCGTGGCGAAGCCCTGCAGGAGACGGCACAGGATGAGGACCACGATCGCCGCCGAGCCGATCGTGTCGGCCGTCGGGGTGAGCGCGATGACGAGCGAGGCGCTCGCCATGAGCGTGATGGAGAAGACGAGCGCCGGGCGGCGGCCGTGGCGGTCGGCGTAGCGCCCGAAGAACCACGAGCCGATCGGCCGCATGAGGAACGTGACCGCGAAGATCGCCATCGTGTAGATGCCGGCGTTGGGCTCGCCCTCGGCGAAGAAGCTGGTGGAGAGGTAGCTCGCGAACACCGTGTAGACGTAGACGTCGTACCACTCGACCAGGTTGCCCAGGGAGCCCTTCACGGTGTTGAGCACGGCCCGCTGCACGCTCGGCGGGCCCTGCGGCGCGCCGTGGGGCGGGCGGACGGTGGATGTGGTCATGACGCTCACCTCTCCGGCCGGTCGACGAGCGTGCGGGGACGGCCGGTGGGTCCGCCGCACAGTGGTGGACCGTAGGTGTGACGCCGGTCATGCCCCCCACGCCGGGGCGCGGTCTTTACAAACTCTTTGCACGGGGGTGCTTGCGCCGTGCACCCGCGCGGGCTGTGCGGACGCCCTGGCCCGTCCCGGGCCTCCGGAGGCGGTAGCATCGCTCCCGTGGCGACGTACCCCCTGCTTCTTCTCCCGCCGCGCTGACCGACCCGGTCGCGCGGCAACCCTCCCTGAGCGGGGGGTTTTTTCATGTCGGGAGTCGGACGAGCAGGGAACCAGGGAGAGCGAGAGATGAGCGAGACGCACGCGGACGAGCGGGAGACCTACGACCCGGAGGCGCTGCAGGCCAAGTGGCTGCCCGTGTGGGAGTCGCTCGACCCCTTCCGTGCCGACGACGCGCTCGTCGACTCCGGTGAGCGGGAGAAGCGCTACGCGCTGACGATGTTCCCCTACCCGTCGGGCGACCTGCACATGGGCCACGCCGAGGTCACCGCCCTGCACGACGTGCTGGCGCGCTACTGGTGGCAGCGCGGCTACGAGGTGCTCAACCCGATCGGCTGGGACTCCTTCGGCCTGCCCGCGGAGAACGCGGCCATCAAGCGCGACGAGCACCCGGCGACCTACACCTACGCCAACATCGAGACGCAGGCCGGCTCGTTCCGCAAGTACGGGCTGAGCTTCGACTGGTCGCGGCGCCTGCACACGTCCGACCCGGAGTACTACCGCTGGACGCAGTGGCTGTTCCTGAAGTTCCGCGAGCGGGGCCTGGCCTACCGCAAGAACTCGGCCGTCAACTGGTGCCCCAACGACCAGACCGTGCTGGCCAACGAGCAGGTCGTCGACGGCGCCTGCGAGCGCTGCGGCGCGATCGTCACCAAGCGCGAGCTGAACCAGTGGTACTTCAAGGTCACCGACTACGCGCAGAGACTGCTCGACGACATGGCCCAGCTGGAGGGCCGCTGGCCCGACCGCGTGCTGACGCTGCAGCGCAACTGGATCGGCCGCTCCGAGGGTGCGCACGTCGACTTCGACCTGCACCTGGCGGACGGCGCGACCCGGCGGGTCACGGTCTACACGACGCGGCCCGACACGCTGCACGGGGCGACCTTCATGGTCGTCGCGGCCGACGCGGCGCTGGCTGCGGAGATCGTCGCGCCGGAGCAGGCGGACGCGCTGGCGGCCTACCTGGAGGAGACCCGGAAGGCCTCCGACATCGACCGCCTCGCCACCGACCGCCCGAAGACGGGCGTGCCGCTGGGCGTGACGGCGACCAACCCGGTCAACGGCGAGCAGATCCCGGTGTGGGCCTCCGACTACGTGCTGGCCGACTACGGCACCGGCGCGGTCATGGCCGTGCCCGCGCACGACCAGCGCGACCTCGACTTCGCGAAGGCGATGGACCTGCCCGTACGCCGCGTGGTCGACACCGGCGAGGAGAACCCCGAGGAGACGTTCGTCGCGACCACGGGCGACGGCACCTACGTGAACTCGGGCGACCTGGACGGGCTGGGGGACAAGGCGGCCGGCATCGCCGCGGTCGTCGCCCACCTGGAGGAGGACGGCCGGGGCCGTCGCGCGGTCAACTTCCGCCTGCGTGACTGGCTGCTGAGCCGCCAGCGCTTCTGGGGCGCGCCGATCCCGATCGTGCACTGCCCCGACTGCGGCGAGGTGCCGGTGCCGGAGGACCAGCTGCCCGTCACGCTGCCCGACCTCAAGGGCGCCGACCTCAAGCCCAAGGGCTCCTCGCCCCTGGGCGCGGCCCGCGACTGGGTCGAGGTGCCGTGCCCGGCGTGCGGCGGCCCCGGCGAGCGCGACACCGACACGATGGACACGTTCGTCGACTCGTCCTGGTACTTCCTGCGCTACCCCTCCGCCCACCTGGAGACGGCGCCGTTCGACCCCGCGGACCTCAAGCGCTGGGGTCCTGTCGACCAGTACGTCGGCGGGGTCGAGCACGCGGTGCTGCACCTGCTCTACAGCCGGTTCTTCACCAAGGTGCTCCACGACATGGGGCTGCTCGACTTCACCGAGCCGTTCACGGCCCTGCTCAACCAGGGTGTCGTCATCAACCAGGGCAAGAAGATGAGCAAGTCCCTGGGCAACGGCGTCAACCTGGGCGAGCAGCTGGAGGAGTTCGGCGTCGACGCGGTGCGCCTGACGCTGGTCTTCGCCGGACCGCCCGAGGACAACATCGACTGGGCCGACGTGTCGCCGGCCGGCTCGCTGCGCTTCCTGGCACGGGCCTGGCGCCTGTCGGGCGACGTGACCTCGGAGCCGGGGGTCGACCCGACGACCGGCGACGTCGCGCTGCGCCGCGTCACCCACCGCACGCTCGACGAGGTCGCGACCCTGCTGGACGGCATGCGGTTCAACGTCGTCGTGGCGCGCACGATGGAGCTGGTCAACGCCACCCGCAAGGTCATCGACTCCGGTGCGGGACCGGCCGACCCGGCCGTGCGCGAGGCCGTCGAGGCCGTCGCGATCCTGCTGAGCCTCGTCGCGCCGTACACGGCCGAGGAGATGTGGGAGCGCCTCGGCCACACGCCGACGGTCGCCCGTGCCGGCTGGCCGGCCGTGGACCCCGCGCTGCTCGTCGAGGAGTCGGTGACCGCCGTGGTGCAGGTGCAGGGCAAGGTCAAGGCGCGCCTGGAGGTGGCCCCGGACGTGTCCGAGGCGGACCTCGAGGCCGCGGCCCTGGCCGACGCCGCCGTGGTGGCGGCGATCGGCGACAAGACGGTGCGCAAGGTGATCGTGCGCGCGCCGAAGCTGGTCAACGTGGTGGTCGGCTGACGTGGCGGCCCGGCGCACGGCGGTCGTCACCGACTCCACGGCGCAGCTCGACGCTGCGACCGTGGAGCGGCTCGGCGTCGTCGTCGTGCCGCTGCAGGTCGTCATCGGCGACGAGGTCTACGACGAGGACACCGACGCCGGCAGCGCCGAGCGCATCACCGAGGCGCTGCGCGGCCGCACCGCGGTGAGCACGTCGCGTCCCGGCCCGGCGGTGCTGGAGGAGCTCTACGCCCGGCTCACGGCCGAGGGCTACGACGAGATCCTCTCCGTCCACCTCTCCGGCGCGGTCAGCGGCACCTACGAGTCCGCACTGCTCGCCGCCCGCACCGTCGACATCCCGATCCGCACCGTCGACACCCGGCAGGTGGGCCCGGCGACCGGGTACGCCGTCGAGTCCGCCGTCGCCCGCCTGCGCGAGGGCGCGACGCTGGACGCCGCCGCCAAGGCCGCCCGTGACCGGGCGGCCGCCGCGGAGTCGCTGTTCTACGTCGACTCGCTCGAGTACCTGCGCCGCGGGGGCCGCGTCGGCGCCGCCGCCGCGCTCGTCGGCGGCGTGCTCGCCGTGAAGCCGATCCTCACGATCGCCAACGGCACGGTCGCGAGCAAGGAGAAGGTGCGCACGGCCTCCAAGGCGCTGGCCCGGCTCGAGGCGTTGGCCGTCGAGGCGACGGGGGAGCAGCAGGTCGAGATCGGGGTCGCCCACTTGGCCAACCCCGACGCGGCCGGCACGCTGACCGAGGCGCTCACCGCGCGGCTCGCGCACCAGCTCGGCGGCCGCGAGGTGCGGTGCAGCGAGCTCAGCGCCGTGCTCGGCGTCCACGCCGGCCCCGGCACCGTCGCCGTCTGCGTGGCGCCGCTCCCGGCCTGACCCGCGTCGAGGTGGAGGAGACGCGCGGCTGAGCCCGCTCGTCGTCCCAGGGCCTCCGTCCGGCCGGGTTGTCCCCAGGTCGGCTCGACGGCCCAGCGGGTGGCGCCGTTCGTTCCTAGCGTGGCCGCCATGCCTGCTCGACCGCTGCCCGCCGACGACGGCCCTCCGATCGACCTCGTCCGTGCCCGCCTCGCCCGCATCGCGTCAAGGGACGGATGCCGGTCGGCCACCTCCGACTGCCAATAGGCGGGCTGGTTCAACGCCGACACGACATCGTGGCACGAGCCAAGGCGCGGCCGGCCGATACTTGGATCATGGCGAAGACGAGCGAGAAGGAGCCGGAGACCATCACCGCCGATTTCGCGCGGCGGTGGTGGAAGTCGCTGATGGCGAACACGGTCGCGCTGGTCGAGGACGCGGCTCTCCTCGCTTCCCACGACAGCCCTGGTCGGGCGCAGGCGCTGATCGTGCTCGCCATGGAGGAGCTCGCCAAGGCGCGTTGGCTGTACGAGGCCGCTGAATACGAGTGGACGGCACCGCTGGGCCTCTACGGTCTCGAGCCGCGGTCGGCGGGCGACGTGGTCGTGCCGGAGGGCTTGAGTTCGGCCAGGCGGCCCCACGCGGAGAAGCTGCAGGTGGCCGAGCAGTTCGCCTCGGGGCTCGCCGGCTTCTGGAGCCTCGACCGGCGGATGGAGTACTACGAGCGTCCCGACCTGGAGACGTTCACCGCGACCGCGAAACAGCGCAACCTCGACAAGCAGGCGGGCTTCTACGTGGACCGGGACGGCGAGAGCATCACCAGCCCCCTCGCCATCACCGCCGACGACATCGCGAACGCCATCCGGCGCACCGCGAAGGTGGTGCAGATGCACCTGATCGAGGATCACACCCGCCAGCAGGACGCCCCGGACGTCTCGATGATCGACTCCGCCGAAGACCTGCACTGGGCGGTCATGCCGTACTCGGACCCCGAGCTGTTCGCAGACTTCGTCGCCAGGCACCCTCAGAGCGGAGACGAGTAGGCCGACGCGCCGCGTCGGACAGCCAGGCTCCGTCAGCGCGATTCTGGTCGTATCCCGCGGCCCTCCGGTGGAAGCCCATGGCCTCTGAGAAACTGTCGAGGTCTCCTTCATGTGGTGACCACAACGACCAAGGAAGTGCCCAACCTGTGACGATCACCCAGCCAGAGCTCGAGTCCCGGCTCAAGGCTGCCGCAAACGCGCTGCGCGGCCCTGTGGACCCGGCCGACTTCAAGACCTACGTCTTCCCCGTGCTCTTCTGGAAGTGGATCTCCGACACCTGGGTCTACGAGCACGACGAGGCACTCGACGAGCTGGGCGACGACCTGGACGACGAGGTCGAGGCTGACTACCACCGGTTCGAGATGCCGGAGGGCACCTCGTGGTCCGAGGTCACTGGGAAGGTCAAGAACCTCGGGGCCGAGATCGCAAAGGCGTTCCAACGCATCGAGAAGGCCAACCCTCGCTCGCTCGCCGGCGTCTTCGGCGACGCATCTTGGGGCAACAAGGAGCGTCTGCCGGAGTCGGCGCTACTCGGGCTGATCGACGCCTTCAACGAGCTGTCGCTCGACCCGAGCACCGTGTCCCACGACCTGCTCGGTGCCGGGTACGAGTATCTGCTGAAGGACTTCGCCGACGAGTCCGGCAAGAAGGCAGGGGAGTTCTTCACACCCCGGTCGGTCGTCAACCTGCTCGTCGGGATCCTCCAGCCCGAGCCGGGGCGAGGCCGTGTATGACCCGACCTGCGGCTCGGGCGGGATGCTGGTCGCGACGATCAACCAGTTGCGGGAAGCCGGCAAGAACCACCGGTCCCTGCGGCTGTACGGACAGGAGATCAACCTGACGACCGCGTCGATCGCTCGGATGAACCTCTTCCTGCACGAGATCGAGGATTTTGACATCAAGCGCGGAGACACTCTGCGCGCTCCGGCCTTCAAGGACACGAGGGGAGCGGTCCGCACCTTCGACGTGGTGATCGCCAATCCGCCGTTCTCGCTCTCGAACTGGGGCGCGGACCGCTGGCCCGCCGATCCGCGCGCGTTCTGCGGTGTGCCGCCGGCGAAGAACGGCGACTTCGCCTTCATCCAGCACATGATCTCGTCGATGAACCCGGGCACGGGCCGCGTCGGCGTGGTCATGCCCCACGGCGTCCTGTTCCGCGGGGGTGCCGAGGCACGGATCCGGCAGTGCCTCGTCGAGCAGGACAGCCTTGAGGCCGTCATCGGGTTGCCGCCTAATCTCTTCTACTCGACCTCGATCCCGGCCTGCCTGCTGATCTTCCGCGATCAAAAATCGGCCGAGCGCAAAGACCACGTCCTCTTCATCGACGGCTCCGCGAGGTTCATGAAAGCCACGAACCAGAACCAGATGACGGACAAGGACATCACAGTTCTGGTCGAGGCGTACCGATCCGGCGCGGACACCGATGACCACGGAAGCGCGAACGTCCGCCTGGTGCCGTTCGATGAGATCAAGAGCAACGGTTTCGATCTCAATGTCGGGCGCTACATCAAAGTGGCAGCCGAGGAAACCGCCGACTTGGGCGCAGCGCTGGTGGCGTATGCGGACGCCCGAGAGCACCGCAAGGAAACGGAGGCCGCCATGTTCAGGCGACTCGCTGCAGCCGGCATCGATGTGAGTCTGTTCGAGGCGTCCGATGAGTGATTGGAAACGCCTTTCGCTGGGGGAGGTAGTCGCACTCGACGTCGAAGCTGTTCCGGTAGAGGCGAGCGCCTCGTACGACCTCGTTGGCGTGCTGAACCGTGGCCGCGGTCTATTTGGGCGGCAGCCTATCCGCGGATACGAGACGTCGTACAAGACACTCAATCGGATCCGCCCAGATCAGATCGTCTATAGCCGTCTCAAGGCATTCGAGGGCGCTGTCACGGTCGCGCCTCGCGATCTTGGGAACGTCTACGCGTCGCAGGAGTTCCCGACGTTCACCTGTGCTGAACAGCTACTCCCCGCCTATTTCGCTCTCATCACGACCACGAGGGAGTTGTGGGACGCGCTGCAGCACTTGTCAACCGGTATGGGCGGAAGACGAGAGCGGGTCAAACCGGCAGATTTTCTGACACTCGAGATCGTCCTCCCCTCAATTCCAGAGCAACGCCGCGTGATCGACCTCATGGCCAGCGTCGATGCTCAGATCGAGGCGCTCGGGCAGGAGGTGAGGCGGGCCTGGAGAACATGGCAGGGGGCTGTTGCAGTCCTCGACGAGTCAGACGATCAGCTTCTCCTGTCGGAAGGTCTCCGAGCTATTGAAGCCGGCAAGAGTCCCAAGGGACAAGAGCGAGTTCCACGGTCCGACGAGCGAGCGGTGCTCAAGATCAGTGCAGTGGGCCGTGCGCGGTTCATCCCGACCGAGGTGAAAACCGTCGACCCGACCGTTGCGCTTCCCGAAGCCACGAAGGTCAACTCTGGGGATGTTCTGCTTGTCCGATGCAACGCAGTGCTCGACCGCGTCGGCACGGTCTGCTTGGTGAATGACGTGCCCGGAAACCTGTACTTGTGTGACAAGACTCTGCGACTCGTGCCGGACGAGCAAGTTCTACTTCCCAATTACTTGGTGCATGCGATGGCCGCCCCAAGTGTCCGCGAGCAGATCGCCAAGCGCACCGCTGGCTCCGACATGCGGAACATTGGGCAGGCGGCGCTTCGGCAACTGACTATTCCTGCGCCCAGCATCGGCCAACAGGCGGTTATTGGCAAAGCCTTGGACGGCCTGGTCGCTGAAGCCCTGGCGGTCGAGTCAGAACTCGCCAGTCTGCGCGCCTGCAGATCTGCCCTCTTGACGTCGCTGCTCCAGCAGGAACTTGAGATTCCCCAGTCCTACGACCGGCTCCTCGAGGAGGTGTCGTGACATGGGCTGGAACGAGGCGAGCACGATCCAGAAGTCGCTGATCGAGTGGGCGGAGGAAGCGGGCTGGGAGCACGTCCAGGGCATCGACCTGCCACGGGATGAGCACGACGTGGAGATCGAACGCTGGGCACGCGACGCGCTGCTCGCGCTGAACCCGGACCTCATCGATGATCCGGAGTCGGTGGATCTCGTCCTCCACGAGATCAACCAGGCGATCCTCGACGCGCACAACGGACTCGTAGTTGCCAACGAGTTGCTGACAGTGATGCTGCGCGGTGATCACTCGTTCCCGACGATCGCCGGCAAGCACGTGCCGCGCCGGCTCATCGACTTCGACAATCCGGGCAACAACCGATTCATAGTGGCCGACGAGGTCACGATTGCCGGTGCAGTGAAGCCGCGCAGGTTCGACCTCGTCTACTACGTCAACGGATTCCCCGTCGTCGTCGCCGAGACGAAGACGCCGGTGAAACACCAGGTGTCGTGGGTCAACGCTGCCCGAGACATCTATGGAACGTACGAGGAGGAGTATCCGAACTTCTTCGCCACCAACGTCTTCAACGTCGCCACGGAGGGGCTGGAGTTCCGGATGGCCCCGATCAGGGCGTACCCCGACCCCGACTCTGAGATCTGGGCCCCGTGGGGCTCCACCGAGGACAACCCGCGGAAGGTCACCGGTCCGGCCCGTGTCGAGCGGGCTGCCCGCCTGCTCCTTCGGCCGCAGACCGTGCTGGCGATCCTCAAAGACCTGGCGATGTATCGGCACGCACGGGACGCCTCCGAGACCGACGTGAAGTTCCTGCCCCGGTATCCGCAGTTCGAGGCGGCGCTCGCGATCCACGCGAAGGTCCTCGCCGACGGCCCGGGCGGCCTGATCTGGCACCACCAGGGCTCCGGCAAGACGGAGCTCATGGCCTTCGCCGCCGCGCGCCTGCTGCGCGACGACGCGGTGATCGACTTGTACGGCGGAGCGCCGACGGTGATCGTGGTCGCCGACCGCAAGGACCTCGTGCGGCAGACCGCCGAGATGTTCGAGACCGCCGGCATGCCTCGCATGTCGGTGCCGGCCAACAAGCGTGACCTGCACCGGACGCTGCGCCGCGACGACCCCGGCGTCGTCATCACGACCGTGCACAAGTTCGCCGAGGCCGGGCACCTCAACGACCGGTCGAACATCATCGTCCTCGTCGACGAGGCCCACCGCTCCCAGGAGGGCAGCTTCGGCAAGGCGTGGCGGAAGGCGGTGCCCAACGCCAAGTTCTTCGGCGCGACCGGCACCGCGATCGAGGACAAGGACCGCTCGACCTTCAAGCTCTTCGGCGATCCCGCCGATCCCGACTTCGTCATGTCGCGCTACACGCCCGAGCAGTCGATCGCAGACGGCTTCACCAAGCCGGTCATTGTCGAGGGACGGTCCGTCGGGTTCGATCTCGACAAGGAGGAGCTCGACGAGGCGTTCGACCAGCTCGCCGAGGACGAGAAGCTCGAGGAGGAGGAGAAGGTCTTCCTCTCGGGGAAGGCCTCTCACATCGAGACCATCCTCTCCAACCCCGAGCGCGTCGCCGCCGTCTGCGCGGACATCGTCGACCACTTCCTCGCCTACGTCGCGCCGCTGGGCCAGAAGGCACAAGTGGTCGCGTACAACCAGCGCCTCGTGGTCGCCTACGCCGACGCGATCCGGGCGGAGCTGGAGCGCCGAGGCGCGATGATGCCGGACGGCACTGCTCGCGAGGTCGGTGTCGTCATGCACGTGGCCGACTCCAAGGACACTCCGAAGGAGCTCCTGCAGCACCTGCTCACACCCGAGCAGGAGGAAGCCCTGAAGCGGCGATTCAAGAAAGTCGACGACCCGATGTCCTTCGTCGTCGTCACGGCGAAGTGGATGACCGGCTTCAACGCGCCGATCGAGGGCGTTCTGTACCTCGACAAGCCGGCCAAGGGCGCGAACCTGTTCCAGACGATCACCCGGCCGAACCGCCCATGGAAGAACCCCATCACCGGCCAGCGCAAGGACTACGGCCGAGTCGTCGACTACATCGGCCTGGCGAAGGCCATCGGCGAAGCGATCGCCGGGCCGAAGACCCGGAATGACGAGGAATCAGAGCTCAACATCACCGATGCCTCCCAGCTGGCAGGGAAGTTCGTCGCCGACCTCACCCGGCTCATGGCGCTCTTCGACGGCGTCGACACGGCCGACTCCTCGTTCGAGGCACTGGCCGAGGCGCACGAGCGGGTCGTCGAGGGCAGCCAGCAGCGAACCGCGTTCATCGAGACCTATGTCGCTCTGCAGACGGTCTGGGAGTTCCTCGACCCGCATCCGATGCTCTCGCCGTTCAAGCAGCAGTACTTCTGGCTGGCGAAGGTCTACGAGTCGATCCGTCCCAAGGACGTGTCGAAGGCGTTCCTGTGGGAGCGCCTCGGCGCGAAGACCACCGAGCTGATCCACGGGCACATGGCCGCGGTCCGCGTGCGCTCCATCGCCTCGAAGACCGTCACCCTCGACGCGGCAGGCCTCGAGCTGGTCAAGCGGATCGCCGAGCAGCTCAGGCTCCCGGACAGAGAGACACCCGAGACGAAGCCGGGCGATGTCTACCAGGAAGTGCTCGACTCGATCGAGACCCGCCTCAGACGACGGCTCGCCGAGACCGAGAGCCCGGTGTACCAGTCCCTGGCGGAGCGAATCGAGAAGCTCCGCAACAAGGCGATCGAGAACGTCGAAGACTCGCTCGCCTTCCTGGAAGAAGCCCTGAAGATCGCCCAGGACGTCGTCGCCGCCGACCGTGCGGCCGAGGCTCGCGACGAATCAACCCTGGAGCGGCTGTCGAACTCAAAGCGTGGGGCACTTTCGCAGATCGTCGAAGAGAACACGCCACCGGGCCTGCACAAGATCGTGCCTGACATCGTCGAGCGCATTGACGTCATCGTCATTGCGGTAGCGTACACAGGCTGGACACAGAGTGACGCTGGCGATAAGCGTGTTCGACGGGAGCTTCGCGCAACTCTGAAAGAATACGGTCTGCCGATAAAAGGCGCCCTATTTGACCAGACCTACGAGTACGTGAGGGAGAACTACTGAGGCGTGGTCGGTGCGCGTTGGATTGTGCGGCGCTGTCGATTCGGGAGGTCGTCGGCTGCATTTTCTTTGCCGGAAACTACCGGTCTCGCCGAGCGGAGGTAAATTAGATTGGCGTGGATGTAAGCTGCTTTCGGTTGCGCCGATCGGACGTGACTAATGCTGCGCACACCATGCGCTCGGCCCGTTTGCAGTCCCCACCGCGCCGGTCCGGCCGGGTTGTCCCCAGGCCGGCTCGTCGGCCGGAGGGACAGCGCCGTTCCTTCCTAGCGTGGCGGTCATGCCTGCTCGACCGCTGCCCGCCGACGACGCGCCCCCTATCGACCTCGTCCGTGCCCGTCTCGCCCGCATCGCGGAGGAGTCCGGGCTCTCCGGGCTCCCGGGGCTGACGGGCGTCTCCCCGGCCGACGACCACACCCGCGTGCGGGCGGAGCGGTGGCGCGCGGAGGTGCTCGCCCGCGCGGGAGACACCGCTGCGCCGGAGGATCCGGGCGACGTGCTCCCCGTGCCGGGCCGCCACGCCGCCCGGGCTGCTCGCCCGGGCGTCCTCGGCCGCGTGCGGGGGCAGCTGCCGGCCCCCGCCCTCGCCCTGCTCGACCGAGCACCGGTCGGCCCCTCCTCCGCCCAACCGTCCGAGCAGCCGTACGCCGCGGGGCCGACCCTCACCGCGACGGGAGGCGGTGACGGACCGGGGCGGGGCCGGCGGGTCGCGGTCGGGCCGCCCCAGGTCGCCGTCCTCGCGGTGCTCGTGGCGCTGGCGCTGGCCGTGACGTGCTGGTGGGTGCTGGCCGGTCGGGCGGAGGAGCAGGTCGTGGAGCCGCTGGCGGTGGCCACGTCGGCGGCCGGGACGCCGCTGGCGACGCCACCGTCCGATCCCGCGGCGGGGACCGCGGGGGAGCCGGAGAGCGGTGCGGACGCAACGGCCGCCTCCACGGGCGAGGTCGTCGTGCACGTGGCGGGGCGGGTCGTGCGCCCCGGCATCGTGGTGCTGCCGGGCGGCTCGCGGGTGGCCGACGCGGTCGAGGCGGCGGGTGGGTTGGTCCCCGACACCGACCTCACCGGGCTGAACCTCGCGCGGGTGCTCGTCGACGGCGAGCAGGTGCTCGTCGGTCTCGACCCGTCGGAGGGCGCTCCCGCTGCGCCCGGCGCCGCTGCCCCCGGCGGGACCGGCGCTGGGACGTCGGCCGGGGGTCTCGTCGACCTCAACACCGCCGACCTGGCGGCGCTCGACCTGCTGCCCGGCGTCGGACCCGTCACCGCGCAGGCGATCATCAACTGGCGTGAGGAGAACGGCGGCTTCAGCCACGTCGACGAGCTGCTCGAGGTGAAGGGCATCGGCGAGGCCACGTTGGCCGAGCTGGCCCCGCTCGTGACGGTCTGAGGTGGTCGGGCCCGGTCACGGCACGCGCCCCTGCGAGGCGGACGCCCCGGAGGAGACGCCGTCCGCGGACCTCCGCATGCCCGTGCTCGGGGCGGCGACCTGGGTGGGCGCCCTGGTCGGGGTGCTGGTCCCGCTGCGGGCGATCCCGGTCGCGGTGCTCGCGCTGCTCGCCGTCCTGGGCGTCGCGGCGCGGCTCCTCGACCGCGGGGTCGGACGCCGGCTCCGCGCCGCCGGTCTCCCCGGTGCTGGCCCCGGTGCTGGCCCCGGTGCTGGCCCCGGTGCTGGCCCCGGCACCGGCCAGGTGGTCCGGACGGCCCTCGCCGCCGGCCTCCTGCTGGCGGCCGCCGCCGGTGTCGCGACCGTGCACCGCGTCGGCACGACGACCGGGCCGGTGTCGGCGCTGGCCGAGGAGCGGGCGTCCGTGCGGGGCGAGCTGGTCGTGACGGGGGATCCGCGGGAGCGCAGCGGTCCGTTCTCGGACTACGTCGTGGTGCGCGGCCGCCTCGCCGTGGTGGAGGGGAGGGGGCGGGCCTGGGAGGTGCGGTCTCCCGTGCTGGTCGTGGCGCCCACCGACTGGGTCGACGTGCCCCTCGGGTCGCGGCTCGCGGTCTCCGGCCGCCTCGTGCCCGCCGAGGGCAGCGACCTGGCGGCGGTGCTCCGGGCGCGCGCCGACCCCGAAGTGCTCAAAGCCCCGGACGTGTGGTGGCGCGGCGCCGCCGCGGTCCGGGCCGCGTTGCGCGAGAGCGTCGACCACCGCCCGCCCGACCAGGCCGTGCTCGTGCCCTCCCTCGTGGTCGGGGACGACGCCGGTCTCGACCCGCGGCTGGCGGAGGACTTCGCCACGACCGGCCTCACCCACCTGCTCGCGGTGTCGGGGACCAACCTCACCCTCATCACGGCGTTCCTGCTGGTGCTGGCGCAGCAGGCCGGGGTGCGCGGGCGGGGCCGCGTGGTGGTCGCCGTCGTCGGCATCGTCGGGTTCGTCCTGCTCGCCCGCACGGAGCCGAGCGTCGTGCGGGCGGCCGCGATGGGCACGGTCGCCCTCCTCGGGATGGGACGCAACGGCCTGCGGCGCGGCACCCGCAGCCTGGGCGTCGCGGTCACGGTCCTCCTGCTCCTCCAGCCCTGGCTGGCCACCACCGTCGGCTTCGCCCTGTCCGTGCTCGCGACGGCCGGCATCCTGCTGCTGGCCCCGGCCTGGCGCGACGCCCTCGCGCGCTGGATGCCCCGGTGGCTGGCCGAGGCCATCGCCGTACCGGCCGCGGCGCAGCTCGCCTGCACCCCCGTCGTGGCCGGGATCTCCGGGGAGGTCAGCATCGTCGCGGTCCTCGCCAACATGCTCGTCGCGCCGGTCGTCGGGCCGGCCACGGTGCTGGGCCTCGCGGGCGGGCTCGTGGGCCTCGTGTGGACTCCGCCGTCGCGGATCCCCGGCACGGTCGCCGCCTGGTGCGTCGGCTGGATCATCGCGGTCGCACGGTGGGGCGCGGCGCTGCCGCTCGCCTCCGTCGGGTGGGGCCGGTCCGCGGTCGCCCTGGGGGCGCTCACGGTCCTGTGCCTCGCGGCGGTGCCGCTCGCGCCGCGGTTCCTCGCCCGGCCGCGGCTGGTGCTCCTGGGCTGCGCCCTCACCGCGGTGGTCGTGCTGGTGCGGCCCCCGACCCCGGGGTGGCCGCCGGAGCGCTGGGCGGTGGTGGCCTGCGACGTCGGCCAGGGCGACGCGCTCGTGCTGCGGGCCGGCCCGGCATCCGCCGTGGTCGTCGACACCGGCCCCGAACCGGGGCCCGTCGACCGCTGCCTCGACCGGCTGGGCGTCGACCAGGTGGCGCTCCTCGTGCTGACCCACTTCCACGACGACCACGCCGGCGCGGTCGAGGGCGTGCTCGACGGCCGCGCTGTCGACGCCATCGACGTGAGCCCGCTCGACGAGCCGGCGACGACGGCCGCGGCGGTCCGGGACCTGGCCGCCGCGCGGGGCATCCCGGTGACGGTCCCCGCCCACGGCAGCGTGCGGCAGGTGGGCGACGTGCGCCTCGAGGTGCTCGGCCCCGTGCCGGGCGCCGTCCGCCCCGCCCCGTCCGGCGCCGGCGGCGCCCGTCAGCGCGACGGGGAGGGCAGCGGAGCCAACGACGCCAGCCTGGTGCTGCTGGCCGAGGTCGCCGGGGTGAGCGTCCTCCTCACCGGGGACGTCGAGCCGCCGGCGCAGCGCACGCTGCTGCGCACGGTCGCGGCGCGGCCCGGCGGCCTCGACGTCGACGTGCTCAAGGTGCCCCACCACGGCAGCCGCCACCAAGTGCACGAGCTGCTGGCCGCCGTCACGGCCGAGGTCGCGCTGGTCTCTGTCGGCGCCGACAACACCTACGGCCACCCTGATCCCGACCTGCTCCACGCCCTCGAGGCGGGGGGCACCCGGGTGCTCCGCACCGACCTCGCGGGCGACCTCGTCGTGACCCGGCCGGTCCGCACCGACGGTCCGATCGGCGTCGTCACCGGACGGGGGTGAGGTCGCTCCAGGGGTGTCGGTCGCCTGTGACAGGCTGCCTCCCATGCCGCCGCGCTCCCGCTCCTCCGCGCCCGCCGCTCCGCGTCCGCCGTCGCCGGCGGACGTGCTCGGCCGGGTGACGCTGGTGACGGGCAAGGAGGAATACCTCAACGAGCGCACCGTCGTCGGCGTGCGGGCCGCGGTGCGGCAGCACGACGCGGAGGCCGAGTTCTCGGAGGCCGCGGCGGGCGAGCTGACGATGGCCACGCTGGGGGAGATGGCGGCGCCGTCGTTGTTCTCGACGACGCGGTGCGTCGTCGTCCGCGCGCTGGAGAACCTGCCGGAGGATTCGGTCGCGGGGCTGCTGGACTACGCCACGGCCCCGGCGGAGGACGTCGCGCTCGTCCTCGTCCACGGCGGCGGGCAGAAGGGCACCGGCACGCTGGCGAAGCTGCGCAAGGTCGGCACCGTGACCGAGGTGAAGTCCGCGGAGCTGAAGGCCCACGAGCTGCCCCGCTTCGTCGCCTCCGAGGTGCGGGCGGCGGGCGGCTCCATCGACGAGGAGGCGGCCGAGGTGCTCGTGCAGGCGGTCGGCAACGACCTGCGCTCGCTGGCTGCCGCCGCCGACCAGCTCGTCAGCGACTTCACCGGCCGTCGGATCGGCACGGCGGAGGTGGGGCGGTACTTCGGGGGCCGCGCCGAGGCGACCTCCTTCGCGGTGGCCGACCACGCGTTCTTCGGTCGGCGGGCCCGCGCGCTCGAGGAGCTGCGGTGGGCGCTCGACACCGGCACGGCCGCGGTGCTCGTCACCTCGGCGTTCGCGAGCAGCGCCCGCGGCCTGGCCCGCTTCGTGTCGGCTCCGCGCGGCATGCGGGAGGCCGACCTGGCGCGCGAGGTCGGCGTGCCCCCGTGGAAGCTGCGCACGCTGCGCGACCAGTCCCGGGGCTGGGACGACCAGGCCTTGCGCGAGGCCATCCGCGCCGTCGCACGCGCCGACTCCGAGGTGAAGGGCGCGGGCGGCGACGTGGCCTACTCCCTCGAGCGCCTCGTGCTCACGATCGCCGGCCTGCGCGGGCGCTGAGCGCCCTCACCCGGGCCGGGAACGTCCCCGGACACGCCGAAGGGCGCCGACTCCCGGGGGAGTCGGCGCCCTGCGCGTACGACGGGGGGTGTGCCTGGCGTCAGAGCGACGCGGCGCGCTTGGCGATCGCGGACTTGCGGTTCGCGGCCTGGTTCTTGTGGATGACGCCCTTGGAGGCGGCCTTGTCCAGCTTCTTGGCGGCGTCGCGGCCGAGCTCGACCGCCTTCTCCTTCTCGCCGGCCTCGGCGGCCTCGCGGAACTTGCGCACGGCGGTCTTCAGGCCGGTCTTGACCGACTTGTTGCGCTCGTGACGCAGCTCGTTCTGGCGGTTGCGCTTGATCTGGGACTTGATGTTTGCCATCTGGTGGTTCTCTGCCTTCGTCGCTCGTCAGTCGGGTCGTCGTACGGTGGCGTTCGATGCACGCCACCACGAGGGCAGGCAGCATCCAGACACGCGAGGAGTCACGCTACCAAGGGCCGCGTGTGCCCGTCGAATTGGGATCGGCCCGCAGCAGCCGGTCGACGGCGTCCAGCTCGGCGAGGTACTCGTCGGCGGCGAAGGTGTAGCCGAACCCGCCGTAGTCCCAATCACGGAACCCGTGGCGGACGTCGGACCAGCGCACCTCGCGTGGTCCGACCGTGATGCGCACGAGGAGCGGCCAGCAGCCGGCGCTGCCGCACGTGCAGCCCAGCACCTCGCGCTCGGCCCCGTCGGTCGCGAGGTACGCCGTCACGTCGCGATCCGGGACCTCGTGGAGGCCCAGGTCCGCGTAGTCGCCCGCAAGGGAGCGGTCGGGGTGGTCGATGATCCGCCGCTCCACCCCGGCCACGTCCTGCACCAGCGGCCGTCCGTCGACGGTGACCCGCAGCGTTCCGTCCTCGAGGTGGAGACCGAGCCGCGTGATCACGGCGCGAGCATGCCACCCGCGGGTTCGGTGCGCGTCCCGACCTCGTGGGAGAATCTGCCGGTGCCTGCTACGCCTGCGTCCGCCGTGCCCCAGCCGGGGCGCACCGACCCCGCGATCATCCGCAACTTCTGCATCATCGCGCACATCGACCACGGCAAGTCGACCCTTGCCGACCGCATGCTGCAGCTGACCGGCGTCGTGGGCGAGCGCGAGGCCAAGGCCCAGTACCTCGACCGGATGGACATCGAGCGCGAGCGCGGCATCACCATCAAGTCGCAGGCCGTGCGGATGCCCTGGACCATCACCGCGGAGGCGGCCGACCAGCACGGCGTCGAGGCCGGCCCGGGCACCTACGTGCTCAACATGATCGACACGCCCGGGCACGTCGACTTCACCTACGAGGTGTCCCGGTCGCTGGAGGCCTGCGAGGCGGCGATCCTGCTGGTCGACGCGGCGCAGGGGATCGAGGCGCAGACGCTCGCGAACCTCTACCTGGCGATGGGTGCCGACCTCCACATCATCCCGGTGCTGAACAAGATCGACCTGCCGTCGGCCAACGTCGAGAAGTACGCCCTCGAGCTGGCGAACCTCGTCGGCTGCGAGCCGGAGGACGTGCTGCTCACCTCCGCCAAGACCGGCGTCGGGGTAGAGGCGCTGCTCAACGAGATCGTCAAGCAGGTCCCGGCCCCCGTCGGCGACGCGGACGCTCCGGCCCGGGCGCTGATCTTCGACTCCGTCTACGACACCTACCGCGGCGTCGTGACCTACGTGCGGGTGGTCGACGGCTCGTTGAAGCACCGCGACCGGATCAAGATGATGTCGAGCGGCGCCGTGCACGAGATGCTCGAGGTCGGCGTGATCAGCCCCGAGCCGCTCAAGGCCGGAGAGCTCGGGGTCGGCGAGACCGGCTACCTCATCACCGGCGTGAAGGACGTCCGCCAGTCCCGCGTCGGCGACACCGTCACCAGCCAGCACCACGGAGCCACCGACCCGCTCGGGGGCTACGCGCACCCCACTCCGATGGTCTACGCCGGGCTCTACCCGATCGACGGCGACCAGTACCCCGAGCTGCGCGACGCGTTGGAGAAGCTGCAGCTCAACGACGCGTCGCTCACCTACGAGCCGGAGACCTCCGGGGCGCTCGGCTTCGGCTTCCGCTGCGGCTTCCTCGGGCTGCTGCACATGGAGATCACCCGCGAGCGGCTCGAGCGGGAGTTCAACCTCGACCTGATCTCGACCGCGCCCAACGTGGTCTACGAGGTGGTCATGGAGGACGGCTCCCAGCTGACGGTCACCAACCCCAGCGAGTACCCCGACGGGAAGATCCACGAGGTCCGCGAGCCGGTCGTCTCCGCCACGATCCTCGCCCCGGCCGACTACATCGGCACGATCATGGAGCTCTGCCAGGCCAAGCGCGGCACCCTGCTCGGCATGGACTACCTGTCCGAGGACCGCGTGGAGATGCGCTACACGCTGCCGATGGGCGAGATCGCCTTCGACTTCTTCGACCAGCTGAAGTCGAAGACCAAGGGCTACGCCTCGCTCAACTACGAGCGCTCCGGCGAGCAGGCCGCCGACCTCGTGAAGGTCGACATCCTCCTGCAGGGCGAGCCCGTCGACGCCTTCAGCGCGATCGTGCACAAGGACGCGGCGTACGGCTACGGCGTGATGATGGCCGGCAAGCTCAAGGAGCTCATCCCGCGCCAGCAGTTCGAGGTGCCGATCCAGGCAGCCATCGGCGCCCGCGTCATCGCCCGCGAGAACATCCGCGCCATCCGCAAGGACGTGCTCGCCAAGTGCTACGGCGGCGACATCAGCCGCAAGCGCAAGCTGCTGGAGAAGCAGAAGGAGGGCAAGAAGCGGATGAAGATGGTCGGCCGCGTCGAGGTCCCCCAGGAGGCCTTCGTGGCCGCGCTCTCCACCACGCAGCCCGCCGAGAAGAAGAAGTAGCCCCCTCCGGCACGCCTCAGGCCGCGGTCCACCCCGGGTCGCGGCCGAGGCGGCCGAGCAGCCGCTCGCCGGGGCTCGCGCCGTCCGGCACGGCCACCGCCGCGCCGCAGATGCCCTCGGCGTACAACGCGTCGCCCCACCCGTCCGCCGTCGCGTCGTGCGCGACCGCGTCCGCGTCGGAGATGTCGTAGGCCTGGCCCGTGGCCCGGGCGACGTCCCAGCCGTGGACGAGCAGGTCCCACGTGGAGGAAAGTCGCGCAGGGTGGCGCCGATCGTCGTGGGCCCGAAGAACCCGTCGTAGGTGCGGTCCAGCACGTCGTCCGTGAGCACGTCGGCCGTCGCGGCGACGTGCGCGCGCCACGCGGCGGCGACGTCGCCCTGCGGTCCCTCGCCCAGGTCGGGGGAGTCCCAGCGCCCGTCGCCGCCGTCGAGCACGCCGGCGAACCGCGCGGCCCGCGCCAGGTAGTCGGCCCGGATCGCGGCGGGCGTGGTGGGTCCCGGCGTGGTGGGTGCGGGCGTGGTGGGTGCGGTGGTCTCGGTCATGGGCCGCACGCTAGGCCGGGCCGCAGCCGCCCGCTTGTGACAATCGGACACGTGGCGGGAGACGGGGACGCACAGCCGGTCCAGGAGCTCGAGCCGGGCCTGCTGGTCAACCACCTCGTCGCCTGGCTCCGCGAGCACCCGGAGGTCACCCGCGTCGGCGACGTGGCGGACGCCGTCGGGCTGGGGGAGCGTGCGCTCCACCGCCTCACCACCGACCGGCTCGGGCTCTCCCCGAAGTGGCTCGTGCAGCGGCGCCGGCTCCACGACGCGGTGCTCGCGCTCAAGGCGGGGACGCGGTCGCTCGCCGGTCTCGCCGCGGAGCTGGGCTACACCGACCAGGCGCACTTCACCCGCGACTTCCGCACCGTCACGGGCACGACCCCGGGCGCCTCCCTGGCGGACCAACCGCGAGGTGGCGCGTGACCGGCTCCGTCGTCGTACCTCCGGGGCTCCTCGCCCAGGCTGCGCTCGGCGAGGACTGGGCGGACTGGCTCGCGCTGCTCCCGCGCCGCGTCGCGGACCTCCTCGACGCGTGGGAGCTCGTGGTCACGGGGCCCGCGCTCCACGGGGCCGCCTCGCTCGTCGTGCCGGTCGCGGGACGCGCGCGCGGAGCGGAGACCGCCATGCTCAAGGTCGGGCTCCCCGACGAGGAGTCGGCCCACGAGCACCTCGCCCTCCAGCGGTGGGGTGGTCGGGGCGCCGTACGCCTCCTGCGGGCGGACCCCGGGCGCTCGGCACTGCTGCTCGAGCGGCTGGAGAGCGTCGACCTCACGGACGCCTGGGACGTGGAGGCCTGCGAGGTGGTGGGTGGGCTGTACGGCGCGCTCCACCGCCCCGCGACCCCGCAGCTGCGTCTCCTGACCGACCTGGTGGGTCGGCGGGTCGCCGACCTGGAGCGCGACGCCCGCCGGGTCCCGCTCCCGCGCCGGCTCGTCGACCAGGCCCTCGGCCTCGCACGCGACCTCGTGAGCGACCCCGCGAGCACGGGACGGATGGTGCACACCGACCTGCACTTCGCCCACGTGCTGCACGCCGCCGACCGGGGGTGGGTCGCGATCGCCCCGGAACCGGTGTCGGGTGACCCGCACTACGAGCCGGAGCCGATGCTCCGCCACCGCTTCGACGAGTACGGCGCGGTGCCCGGCGACTCGGTGCGTGACGGCATCCGCCGCCGCTTCCACACGCTCGTCGACACGGCCGGCCTCGACGAGCACCGGGCGCGCGACTGGGTCGTCGTGCGGAGCGTGCTCGCCGCGCACCGGGGAGCCGACGACCGCGACCACGTGACGCGCTGCCTCACCATCGCCAAGGCCGTGCAGGACTGACGGACGGGACCCGGCAGGTCAGTCCTCCCCGAGCAGGGCCTGCAGGGCCGCCCGGTGCGCCCGGTAGGCCGTGCGCCCGGCGCGGGTCAGCTTGAACGACGTGCTCGCCCCACGTCCGCGGCCGGACTTGTGCACCGCGACGTACCCCGCCGCCTCGAGCGCGGACATCTGCTTCGACAGGTCGGAGTCGGCGATGCCGAGCCGTTCCTTGAGGAACTGGAAGGTCACCTGGTCGGCCGACGACAGCACCGCCATCGCGACGAGCCGCTTCGGGGCGTGGATGACAGGGTCGAGGTCGCCGAAACCGGAGCCGCTGGTGCGCTCCGCCTCGCTCACGCGAGCCGCTCCCGCACCGCCGCGGCCGCGCGCTCGTAGATGCGCTCGTAGGCCGCGAGGAACCCCCAGGCCACGACGGCCGTCACCGCGCCGGTGACCCACCACGGCACGAGGAGGGCCAGGCCGACGAGGGCGGCGGCCACGACGACGAACGCCAGGAAGTAGAGCCGGTAGACCCGACGGATCTCCGGCGGCTTCGGCCCGACGAGCCGGGGCAGGGCGCCGTGGTAGCGCTGGTGCCACGCCGAGTACGCCCCGACGAGGGCGGCCATGGGGATGACGATCGCGACGGTGACCAGAGCCCGCCACGTGCTGTCGATCTCGTCGGACCAGTGGAGGTCCTGGACGGCCGCCATCACGCCGAACCACAGCCCGAACGCCGGGGCGAACCACCGGGGTGAGGGCCGCTGGTCCACGTACGGCGCGGCCTCGGCGCGCTCGAGGTCGTGGAGCCGGGCCCGGACGTCATCGCTTTCCATGTCGGAAACCGTAGCTATCGCTTTCCGCTTGTGCAAGCTAGAAAGTGGCGGTCGGGTGGCCGGATCCGGCCGCAGTCCTGGACATTCCCCGCCGAGCGCTACCGCCGAGTAGGCAAAGTGATCTAGGTTACGGAGGCAACCCCCGAGGGCCCGCGACGTGGGCACGGACCCCGAGAAAGCAGGTAGACCGCAATGCCGATCAACCACGACGCCTCGTTCCTCGAGAGCATGCCGCGCAACGTGGCCGTCCAGTTCCTCGACCGCGTCGAGAAGTCCGCCGACCGCGAGGCCTACCGCTACCCGGTGGGCGACACGTGGGCGTCGGTCACGTGGCGCGAGGCGGGGGAGCGGGTCAACCGCCTCGCCGCCGGCCTGCTCGCGCTGGGCATCGAGGCCGAGCAGCGCGTCGGCATCGCCTCGGCGACGCGCTACGAGTGGATCCTCGCCGACCTGGCGGTGATGGCGGCCGGTGCCGCGACCACCACGGTCTACCCGTCGACGAACGCCGACGACACGGCGTACATCGTCGGGGACGCCGAGTGCCAGGTCGTGTTCGCCGAGGACGACGAGCAGATCGCCAAGCTGCGCGCCCACCGCGACGAGCTGCCGAGCGTGGCCAAGGTCGTCACCTTCGACGGCACCGCCGACGGCGACTGGGTGATCGGCCTCGAGGACCTCGCGGTGCTGGGCGACGGGCTGCTCGCACAGACCCCGGACGCGGTGCGCAAGGTCGCCGAGTCGATCGAGCCCGACGCCCTGGCCACGCTCATCTACACCTCCGGCACGACGGGCAGGCCGAAGGGCGTCCGCCTCCTCCACCGCGCGTGGGTGTACGAGGGCGAGGCGATCAAGAGCCAGGGCATCCTCGACGAGACGGACCTGCAGTTCCTGTGGCTCCCGATGGCGCACTCGTTCGGCAAGGTGCTCCTCAGCGTCCAGATGGCGTGCGGCTTCGCGACCGCCATCGACGGCCGCGTCGAGCGGATCGTGGACAACCTGGGGGTCGTCAAGCCGACCTTCATGGGCGCCGCGCCGCGCATCTTCGAGAAGGCCCACGGCAAGATCGTGACGATGCAGGCCAACGAGGGCGGCGCGAAGGAGAAGCTGTTCAAGAAGGCCTTCGCCGTCGGTCTCGAGGTCGACCGGCGCAAGCGCGAGGGGCAGTCGATCCCGCCGCTGCTGAAGGTGCAGCACGGGATCTTCGACAAGCTCGTGTTCTCGAAGGTGCGCGACCGCTTCGGTGGACGCGTCCGCTTCTTCATCTCGGGCTCCGCGGCGCTCAACCGCGAGGTGGCGGAGTGGTTCCACGCGGCGGGCATCCTCGTGCTCGAGGGCTACGGCCTCACCGAGACGGCCGCCGGCGCGTTCGTGAACCACCCGGAGCAGTACAAGTTCGGCTCCGTCGGTCACGTGTTCCCCGGCGGCGAGGTCAAGATCGCCGAGGACGGCGAGGTGCTCATCAAGGGCCCCAACGTCATGCAGGGCTACCACAACCTGCCCGACAAGACCGCCGAGACGCTCGACGCCGACGGCTGGCTGCACACCGGTGACATCGGCGAGCTCGACGCCGACGGCTTCCTGCGGATCACCGACCGCAAGAAGGACCTGTTCAAGACCTCGGGCGGCAAGTACATCGCGCCGTCCGCGATCGAGTCGCAGTTCAAGGCGCTGTGCCCCTACGCGAGCCAGTTCCTCGTCATCGGCAACAACCGCAACTACTGCGTCGCGCTCATCACCCTCGACCCCGACCAGGTCGCCGACTGGGCGAGCCACAACGGGATGGAGGGCAAGTCCTACACGGAGGTCGTCAGCTCGCCGGCGATGCAGAAGCTGATCGACGGCTACGTGGAGCAGCTCAACGGCCGGCTCAACCGCTGGGAGACGGTCAAGAAGCACACGATCCTCGACCACGACCTCACCATCGAGTCGGGCGAGCTGACCCCGTCGCTCAAGGTGAAGCGCCCCGTCGTGGAGCGCAACAACCAGGAGACGATCGAGAACCTGTACGCCTGAGCCGGTCACGGGGGCCGTCGGCGATCGCCGGCGGCCCCCGTGACGTGCGTGCCGGGACCTGCTCTGGAACACTCGGCCGGTGCCGTCCACCCCGCCGCCCGGCGATCCCGTCCCTGCGGACGGGTCGCTCCCGACCGACGCGCTCGCGGCGCTGGGGGACCGGCCGTTCGCGTTCTACGTGCACGTGCCCTTCTGTCGCGTGCGCTGCGGCTACTGCGACTTCAACACCTACACCGCGGCCGAGCTCGGCGGCGCCGACGCCCCGCGGGGGGCGTCACGGGCGTCGTACGTCGACGCCGCGGTCGCCGAGGTGCGGATGGCCCGCCGGGTGCTCGGCGACGTGGGCCGTCCCGTCGACACCGTCTTCTTCGGCGGCGGCACGCCGACGCTCCTGCCGCCCGAGCACCTCACCGCAGTGCTGGGCGCGATCACCGAGGAGTTCGGGCTGGCGCCCGACGCCGAGGTCACGACCGAGGCCAACCCCGACTCGGTCACCCGCGCCGACCTCGACGTGCTGCGGGCCGGGGGCTTCACGCGCCTGTCGTTCGGGATGCAGTCGTCGGTCTCCCACGTGCTGCGGGTCCTCGACCGCACCCACGACCCCGAGCGGGTCCCGGGCGCCGTCGCCGACGCCCGCGCGGCCGGCTTCGACGAGGTCAGCCTCGACCTCATCTACGGCACCGCGGGGGAGTCGGTCGCCGACTGGCGCGCCAGCCTCGAGGCGGCCCTGGCCTGCGCGCCCGACCACGTCTCGGCCTACTCGCTCATCGTCGAGGACGGCACCGCCCTGGCCCGCCGGGTGCGGCGCGGCGAGGTCGCGGCGCCCGACGAGGACGACCTGGCCGACAAGTACCACCTCGCCGACGAGGTGCTCACCGCTGCGGGCCTCACCTGGTACGAGGTCTCCAACTGGTCGCGCCCCGGCAGCGAGTGCCGCCACAACCTGGCCTACTGGCGCAGCGACGACTGGTGGGGCGTCGGGCCCGGCGCCCACTCCCACGTCGGCGGCGTGCGCTGGTGGAACGTGCGCCACCCCGTGGCCTACGCCGACCGCCTCGGCGCCGGAGTGTCACCGGGCCACGAGCGCGAGCTGCTCGACGCCGAGGTGCGGCGCGTCGAGCGGGTGCTGCTCGAGACCCGGCTGCGCGACGGTCTGCCGACGGACGTGCTCGACGACGACGGACGCGCCGCGCTGTCCGACCTGGTGGCGCGGGGGCTCGTGGAGCCGCCGGGCTCCCACGGGCCCGCCCGGGTCGTGCTCACCCGTGCGGGTCGCCTCCTCGCCGACGGCGTCGTGCGGGACCTCCTGGCCTGAGCCGGGAGGGGCCGCCCGCGATCAGCCGGCGGGGTCCGTCACGAAGTCGATGAGCTCCTCGACCCGGCCCAGCAGCGCCGGCTCGAGATCGGCGAACGAGGACACCCGGCCGAGGATCTGCTGCCAGGCGCGGGCGATGTCGGCCTGGTTGCGGTGGGGCCACCCCAGGTGCTGGCACACGCCGTGCTTCCACTCGACGGAGCGCGGGATCGTGGGCCACGCGCGCAGCCCGATGCGGTCGGGCTTCACGGCCTGCCAGATGTCGACGAACGGGTGGCCGACGATGAGCACGTGCCCGCCGACGGCCGAGCGCGCGATC
This sequence comes from Nocardioides zeae, assembly GCF_030818655.1. Taxonomy (NCBI): domain Bacteria; kingdom Bacillati; phylum Actinomycetota; class Actinomycetes; order Propionibacteriales; family Nocardioidaceae; genus Nocardioides; species Nocardioides zeae. The sequence continues at coordinate 775,340 of NZ_JAUTAN010000001.1, forward strand.
GAGTCGGCGATGCGGCTCTCCTTCGAGCCCCGCACGAGGTGGTCGACGAGCACGCCGACGCGGCGCCCCGGGCCCGGCCTGAAGTCCACGAGGTGGTCGGCCAGGTCGTCGACCCCGCCGAGGAACTCCACGACCACGCCCTCGATGCGCAGGTCGTCGCCCCACACCTTCTCGACGAGCTCGGCGTCGTGCCGGCCCTCCACGAAGATCCGCGACTCGCGCGCGACCCGTGCCTTCGCGTCGTGGACCGCGATGGAGCCGGAGGCCGTGCGCGCGGGTCGCGCCGGCGCCGCCGCGGCCCGCACGGGCGCGGTCAGGATCACCGGCTTGCCCTCGAGCAGGAACCCGGGCCCGAGCGGGAACGTGCGGCGCTTGCCACGCCGGTCCTCGAGGGTCAGCACGTCGAGGTCGCGGTCGACGGTGACGATCTCGCCGCACCAGTCGGTCGTGACCTCCTCGACGACGAGCCCGAGGTCGGCCGGGTGCTCCACCGCGCGGCCGCGCTTGGGGGCACGCCAGTCGCCGGAGAGGACGTCGGTTCCGTAGCGGTCGTTCACGTCGGTAGACGCTAGGGGGCGCCACCGACGGTCCTGGCGAGCCACGCCGCGCCGGGCCGACCTCACAGCAGGGGGAGGCGCACCGCCCCCGGCGGCAGGTGGGCGTACCCGCGCCGTACGGCGTGCTCCAGCGCCTCCCGGGGGTAGGGCCAGTCGCCGGTGGCGAGTGCCGCGGACGCCGGTACGCCGCGGCCCGCCAGCTCCGCGATCGTCGCCGCCACCCGGGCGACGTCGTCGTGCTGCGCCGCGACGGTGTCCCGACCGGTCACGGCACCGTGCCCGGGGACGACGACCGAGGCGGGGGAGAGCAGGCCGAGCAGGAGCTCGAGGGAGCCGGGCCACTCCAGCGGGTGGCTGTCGGGGCCGTAGGCGGGCAGCGCCTCCACGAGGTCGCCGGCGACGAGGACGTCGGCGTCCGGCACACGCACCACCAGGTCGCCGGCCGTGTGGCCCCGTCCGGGGTGCAGGAGCTCGAGGTGGCGGTCGCCGAGGTCGACCACGTGGACCCCGGAGAACGTGGTGGTCGGCGGGACGACGCGGCTCGCACGCATCTCCTCGAGCCGCGGGTCGTCGGGAGCGGCGAGCGCCTCGGCGTCGAGCTGCGCCGGCACGCTGGCGGCCATGCGTGCGGCAGCGGTCTCGTGGCCGACGAGCGCTGCGGCGGGCCAGGCGTCGAGGACGGTGCCGTTGCCGAGCACGTGGTCGTGGTGCTCGTGGGTGGCGACGACGGCCAGCAGGGGGGTGCCGGGGGCGAGCACGCGGCGTACCCGCTCCACGAGCCCGGCGGCGGCGCGCTCGGAGGCGAGGGTGTCGACCAGCACGGCGCCCGCCGTGCCTGCGACGAGGGTGACGTTGACGTCGTACCAGGCGTGACGGGCGACCCAGACGCGGTCCGCGACCTCGGTGAACGTCCCGTCCTGCACGGGGCCCACCCTAGGTGGGTGGGTCGGCCGGGTGCGTCAGCAGAGACCGGCGTGCAGGTGCTCGCGGAGCGCGGCGGCGAGCTCGTCGGGGGTCGTGGCGTCGCCGTCGAAGTCGACGCGGCGCAGGTGGGCGCCGTCCCCGTCGACCCACCGCACCTCGACCCCGGCGGGGGACAGGTCGTGGAGCGCGGCGCCGATGAGGCGGGGCGCGGGGGTGCCGGTGCAGAGCGAGACGGCCTGGCGCAGCTCGGCGTCGTGGCACTCGTTGAGGTGCTCGGTGCAGCGCCGCAGGTAGCCCCGGTTGAGCGCGTGGGCGGGGCTCGTGAAGAGGGCGGCGGGCACCCGGTACTGCCGCGTCGAGCCGTCGGCCTGCGTGCGGATCAGCATGATGATCGTCGGCTCGATCGCCACGGCGCTCATGGCGGGGTCGCAGCACGGACGCGGCGCGGCGAGCTTGCCGGCGATGACGACCGACTCCGTCGTGCCGTCCTCCTCCACGACGCCCGAGATGATGCGGAGCAGGGCCTTCTGGCGGGACTGGCCGGCCTGCTCGACGACGGAGCCCGCGCGGCAGACGAGCGTCGGCACGCCGGAGCGGTCCTGCAGCCCGAGGTCGTCGCCGCCGAAGAGGTGCTCGGTGCCCTTGATGACCATGCTGGCGGCGGCGGGGCAGGACAGCGCGCTGCGTGCACGAGCGGCGAGCTGGTCGGGATCGGCCGACGTGAGCATGGGGAACACGAGCTACCTCCTGAGCGACTTAGGCAAGGCTAACCTAGCGTCGTCGGTCTGTCACCCAGGCTCCCGAAATTCGTCGGTGGTCGTAGCATTGGCACTCGCGCGCGAGGAGTGCCAGGCTCGGCGCGGACATCGGCGGAAGGAGCGAGGGTGGTCGAGGAGCGTCGGCTCGCCGTGCTGCGGGCCATCGTCGAGGACTACGTCGCGACCGAGGAGCCGGTGGGCTCCAAGGCGCTGGTCGAGCGGCACGGGCTGGGCGTCTCGCCCGCCACGGTGCGCAACGACATGGCGGTGCTCGAGGAGGAGGGACTGATCCACCAGCCCCACACGAGCGCCGGTCGGATCCCCACCGACAAGGGCTACCGGCTGTTCGTCGACCGGCTCACCACGGTGCGTCCCATGTCGACCGCCGAGAAGCGCGCCATCGCCACGTTCCTCGAGGGCGCGATCGACGTCGACGACGTGGTGCGCCGCAGCGTGCGCATGCTTGCGCAGCTCACCCACCAGGTGGCCGTGGTGCAGTACCCCACGCTGTCCGCCAGCACCGTCCGCCACGTCGAGGTGGTGGCGCTCGCGCCGCGCCGGCTCCTCGTCGTGCTCATCCTCTCCAGCGGGCGCGTCGAGCAGCGGCTCGTCGAGCTCCAGCACGACCTCGCCGACGACCAGGTGGCCACGCTCCGTGCGCAGGTCAACCAGGCCGTCGTGGGGGAGCGGCTGGTCGCCGCCAGCACGGCGCTGCGGTCGCTGCGCGCGGACGGACCGGACGCCACGGGGCCGGGCGAGATCCGCGACGCCGTGCTCGACGACGTCGTGACGGTGCTCGTCGAGGCGCTGGCCCACCACTCCTCCGACCAGCGGGTCGTCGTCGGCGGCGCGGCGAACCTGGCGCGCGCGGGCGAGGGCTTCGACACGATGCTGCGGCCCATGCTCGAGGCGCTCGAGGAGCAGGTGGTGCTGCTCAAGCTGCTCGGCGAGGCCACCACCGGCGGCGGGGTGACCGTGCGCATCGGGGCCGAGGGCCCCGTCGAGGAGCTGGCGGGCACGAGCGTCGTCACCGCGGGGTACGGCGCGGGCCCCGAGGCCCTCTCGTCGCTCGGCATCGTGGGGCCCACCCGCATGGACTACGCGGGGAGCATGGCCGCCGTGCGCGCCGTGGCCCGCTACATGTCGCGGATCCTCGACGAGAGCGGCAGCTGAGCCGCGACGTACTCCTCCGGGCCGGTCCCGGACACCGACCGACACGAGAACGACGGAAGCGATGGACAGGACACACGTGAGCCAGGACCTCTACGAGCTGCTCGGCGTCAGCCGTGACGCCGACGCCGACGCCATCAAGAAGGCGTACCGGCGACTGGCCCGTCAGCTGCACCCGGACGTCAACCCCGACCCGGAGACGCAGGAGAAGTTCAAGGAGGTCAGCCGCGCCTACGAGGTGCTGTCGGACCCCCAGAAGCGGGCGGCCTACGACCGCGGCGGCGACCCGTTCGGCGGTGGCTTCGGCGGCGCCGGGCAGGGCCAGGGCTTCTCGTTCACCGACATCATGGACGCCTTCTTCGGGGGCGGTGCCGGCGGTCAGGGACAGGGTGGCCGCGGTCCGCGACCGCGGCAGCGCCGCGGCCAGGACGCCCTCATCCGCCTCGACGTCGAGCTCGCCGAGGCCGCGTTCGGGGTCACCCGCGAGCTGAAGGTCGACACCGCGGTCGTGTGCGAGACCTGCGCGGGCGACGGTGCCGCCCCGGGCTCGAGCCCGCAGACCTGCAGCACCTGCCGCGGCGCGGGCGAGGTCGCCCACGTGCAGCGCTCGTTCCTGGGCGAGATCCGCACGCTGCGGCCGTGCGCCGCCTGCCGCGGCTTCGGCACGATCATCCCCGACCCCTGCCGCACCTGCTCGGGGGAGGGACGCGTGCGCTCGCGCCGCAACCTGACGATCAAGATCCCGGCGGGCGTCGACACCGGCACCCGCGTGCAGCTGACCGGTCAGGGCGAGGTGGGCCCGGGCGGTGGTCCCGCCGGCGACCTGTACGTCGAGATCCGGGTCGCCGAGCACGAGTTCTTCGTGCGCGACGGCGGCGACCTGCACTGCGTCGTCACCGTGCCGATGACCGCCGCGGCGCTCGGCGCCTCGATCACGCTGCCCCTCCTCGAGGCCGACCTCGTCACGGACGGCGCGGACAGCGACCTCGAGACCCAGACGCGGATCGAGGTGAAGCCCGGCACGCAGTCGGGGACCGAGCAGGTGCTGCGCGGGCGCGGCGTGCCCGGTCTCCGCGGCGCGGCCCGGGGCGACCTGGTCGTGACGGTGGCCGTGGAGACCCCGCAGAAGCTCGACTCGCGGCAGGAGGCCCTGCTGCGCGAGCTCGCCGAGCTGCGGGGCGAGCAGCAGGCCGACGACGGGTCCGTGCAGATGCGCCGCGGGTCGTTCTTCGACCGGCTGCGCGACAAGTTCAACCACTGAGCGGGCGCCGGTGAGCCTCCCGGTCCAGCTCTGCCCGGCGCTCGCGGACGCCCGCCCCGGCGTCGTCGTGCGGCTCGGGGGCGACGAGGCGCACCACGCCGTCGCCGTGCGGCGCACGGTGGTGGGCGAGGAGCTGCGGCTCGTGGACGGCCGCGGTCGCTCCGCGACGGGGGTCGTCGTCGCGACGGGCAAGCGGGTGCTCGACGTCGAGGTCCGCGACGTCGTCGACGAGCCCCGGCCCGGCCCCGCGATCACGGTCGTGCAGGCGCTGCCGAAGGGTGACCGCGGAGAGCTGGCCGTCGAGGTGCTGACCGAGGTCGGCGTCGAGCGGATCGTGCCGTGGGCGGCGTCGCGCAGCGTCGCCGTGTGGCGCGGCGAGCGGGCGGTGAAGTCCCACGCGAAGTGGGCCGCCACGGCGCGGGAGGCGGCCAAGCAGGCGCGGCGCGCGTGGTTCCCCGAGGTGACCCCCCTGGCCTCCACGGCTGCGGTCGCGGAGCTGGTGGCGGCCATCGACCTCGTCGTCGTGCTCCACGAGGAGGCCCGTGCGGCGCTGGGCGGGCTCGTGGTGCCCGACGCGCCCGGCGCGAGCATCGGCGTCGTGGTCGGTCCCGAGGGCGGCCTGGCCCCCGAGGAGGTGGCCGCCTTCGAGGCGGCCGGCGCCACGACCGTGCGGCTCGGTGCCGAGGTGCTGCGCACCTCGACCGCCGGGCTCGCCGCGGTCGCGGCCCTGCTGGCCCGCACGTCCCGCTGGGGCTGAGCCGCGGCGTACCCCCCCCTTCCCACCCCGGTCGTGGTGTGAGACCTGCGTATTCCGGTGGCCTCGCACCACGACCCGGGGTCAGGGGGTCAGGGGGTCAGGGGGTCAGCGCCTCATCGGACGACGACGTCCTTCGTGTCCTCGGCCGGGCCGGGGCCCTCGCCGCCCGAGGGGTCGTCGGTGCGGGCGACGAACGTGTAGGTGCCCGGGTCGAGCGCGCTCACGTCGACGGTGACCTCCCAGGGGCCGAGCCCGGTGGCCCAGTCGCCCTCGTGGGTCACGAAGCCGGAGTCCACGACCTCGTCGCCCCGGCGGAGCTCCCACGGCACGTTCGCCTCGAAGGAGCTGGCCCGGCCCGTCGCCGTGAAGCTGCCCGAGACCGTCGTGCCCTCCGCGGGGTCGGTGACGTTGACCAGCAGCAGCGTGTCGAGCTGCGGCGCGGCCTCCACCGGGTTCGCGGCGCCGGAGGCCACCGTCACGTCACCGCCGTCGGCGTCGACGAAGCGCACGGGCAGGGTGTCGCCGACGGCGGCCTGCAGGGTGTAGACGACCTGCTGCACCACGAGGGCCGCGCCCTCGCCGCCCGGCGCCGCGCCCGCGACCGTCGCGACGATCTCGTCGCCGTCCTGGGTCGCCTCCTGCACCCATCCGCTCGCGGGGTTCGTGTAGTCCGGGTCCTGCGGCGTGCCCGACAGCAGGTCGACCGCCGAGGCCAGGTCGGCCCCGCCGGGCTGGAACTCGCGGACGAGGCGGTCCCCGAGCGGGCCGGGCGTCACGAAGTAGACCGCGGTCGCGGCGTCCCCGCCGCCGTCGCCCTCGCCGGCGTCGGTGCCCCCGCCGTCCCCGGACCCCGCGTCCGACGACGTGCTCACCGGCGCGGAGGGCGAGGAGTCGCTGCTCGCGCCGTCACCGGAGGCGCCGGCGCGGTCGGAGTCGTCGGTCCCGCCGCAGGCGGCGAGCGTCAGGGCGAGCACGGCGCTGGTCGCGAGCGGGGCGACGGTGCGACGGATGGACATGTCAGGTGCCTCCTCGGGTGGGGTCGGCTCGACGGTAGTCGCCGGCCGGGCTGCCTGGTGGGTACGACGCGCGAACCGCGCCCGCGGTTGCGTGGGTCGGCCGCTCGATCGGCCACGCGGTCGGCCACTAGGTTGACCACGTGACCACCGACTGCCTCTTCTGCCGCATCGTCGCGGGCGACATCCCCGCCACGGTCGTCCACGAGACCGCGACGACCCTGGCCTTCCGCGACATCAACCCGGTCGCGCCGACCCACGTGCTCGTGGTGCCGCGCAGCCACTACGAGAACGCCGCCGCGCTCGCCGCCGGCGAGCCCGCGACGGCGGCGGGCCTGCTGACGAGCGCGAGCGCGATCGCCGAGGCGGAGGGCCTCGACGGCTACCGGCTCGTCTTCAACACCGGGGCCGACGCCGGTCAGACCGTCTTCCACGCGCACCTCCACGTGATCGGCGGCACGACGATGGGCTGGCCCGCCTGAGAAGCTGGCCCGCCTGAAAAGCGGTGGGTCCGGGGGTGGGGCCGCGGCGTACGATGGAGGAGTTCGTCTCCCGCACCGAAAGGCCGCCCCCACGGGCCTCCATGACTGAATCGCAGACTGCCGCCCGGCACACCGTGACGGTGTCCACCAGCATCGACATGGTCAGCCTCCTCGGACCGGGTGACGAGCACCTCGCGGCGTTGGAGGAGGCCTTCGGGCTCCAGGTCCACGTGCGCGGCAACCGCATCACGCTCGAGGGCGAGCCCCCGGAGATCGCGCTCGCCGAGCGCCTGCTGGGCGAGCTGGTGACGCTGATCCGCACGGGCCAGGGCGTCTCGGGCGAGACCGTGGAGCGCGTCGTGGCGATGCTGCGGGCGGAGACCACCGAGCGCCCGGCCGACGTGCTGAGCCTCAACATCCTCTCCAACCGCGGCCGCACGATCCGCCCGAAGACGGTCAACCAGAAGAAGTACGTCGAGGCGATCGACCAGAACACGATCACGTTCGGCATCGGCCCGGCCGGCACGGGCAAGACCTACCTGGCGATGGCCAAGGCGGTGCAGGCCCTGCAGAGCAAGGACGTCACGCGGATCATCCTCACGCGACCGGCGGTCGAGGCGGGCGAGCGCCTGGGCTACCTGCCCGGCACATTGAGCGAGAAGATCGACCCCTACCTGCGGCCGCTCTACGACGCGCTGCACGACATGATGGACCCCGAGACGATCCCGAAGCTGATGGCCTCGGGCACGATCGAGGTCGCTCCGCTCGCCTTCATGCGCGGCCGCACGCTCAACGACGCCTTCATCGTGCTCGACGAGGCGCAGAACACGACGCCCGAGCAGATGAAGATGTTCCTGACCCGCCTCGGGTTCGGCTCCAAGATCGTCGTCACCGGCGACACGAGCCAGACCGACCTGCCCAACGGGCAGGCGTCGGGCCTGCGCGTCGTGGAGAGCATCCTCCAGGACGTCGACGACGTCTCCTTCAACCGCCTGACCAGCGGCGACGTGGTGCGCCACCGGCTGGTCGCCAAGATCGTGGCGGCCTACGACACCTACGACTCCGACCGGTCGAGCGGCGCGGACCGCCCCGAGCGGGTCGACGGACCGCGGGGCGCGGCCCCGCGGCGTACCGGTCGGCCGCAGGCGCAGGGAGGACGACCCTCGTGACCATCGAGATCATCGACGAGTCCGACACCGACCTCGTCGACGGCGAGCGCACGGTGCGGCTGGCCCGGTTCGTGATGGACGCGATGCGCGTGCACCCCGAGGCCGAGCTGTGCATCAAGCTCGTCGACGAGCCGACCATCGCCGAGCTCAACGAGCAGTGGATGGGCAAGGAGGGGCCGACCGACGTCCTCTCGTTCCCCATGGACGAGCTGCGTCCCGGCCTGATCGACGAGGAGCCGGAGGAGGGCGTGCTCGGCGACCTCGTGCTCAGCCCCACCGTCGCGGCCCGCCAGGGCGAGACGGCCGGGCACGGCACGCTTGCCGAATTCGAGCTGCTCACGGTGCACGGCATCCTCCACCTGCTGGGCTACGACCACGCGGAGCCGGAGGAGCACAAGGAGATGTTCGGGCTGCAGGACGACCTGCTGGCCCGGTGGCGTGCGACCACCTGAGAGCATCGTCGTCCATGGATGACGTCTGGGTGGTCGTGGCCGCCGCGGGCCTGGTCGTCGTGGCCGGTCTGCTCGCCGCGGCCGACACGGCCCTCTCGGTCTTCTCCCCTGCCCGCGCCGAGGAGCTGCGGGCGGAGGGACGCGGAGGGGCGCGGTACCTCGTGCGCGTGCTCGACGACCCGCCGCGCTACCTCAACTCGCTGATCCTGCTGCGGCTCTTCGCCGAGGTGTTCGCGATCGTGCTCGTCACGCTGCGGGTCGACGAGGCGGTGCAGAGCTTCTGGGGCAGCATCCTCCTCACCGTCGCCGGCATGCTCGTCGTGTCGTTCGTCGTCATCGGCGTCGCGCCCCGCACGCTGGGCCGCCAGCACCCGGAGGTCGTCGCGCTCAGCTCGGCGCTCCCGGTGTGGCTCCTGACGCGGCTCCTGGGCCCGCTTCCGCGGCTGCTGATCCTGGTCGGCAACGCGATCACGCCCGGCAAGGGCTTCCGCGAGGGTCCCTTCTCGACGGAGACCGAGCTGCGGGAGCTCGTGGACCTGGCCGAGGCCAGCGCGGTCATCGAGTCGGGGGAGCGCAAGATGCTCCACTCCGTCTTCGAGTTCGGCGACACGATCACCCGCGAGGTCATGGTCCCGCGACCGGACGTGGTGTTCCTCGAGCGCCACCGCAACCTGCGGCAGGCCATGTCGCTGTTTCTGCGCTCGGGCTACTCCCGCGTGCCGGTCGTGGGCGAGAACCTCGACGAGGTGCTCGGCTTCGCCTACCTCAAGGACCTGGCCCGCCTCGACTTCGAGGACCGCGAGGGCGGCGCCGACATCACCGAGCGCATCGAGGACCACATGCGCCCCGCCCACTTCGTGCCCGACTCCAAGCCCGTCGCGGCGTTGCTCGCGGAGATGCAGGCGATGCGCCAGCACATCGCGGTCGTCGTCGACGAGTACGGCGGGACCGCCGGCATCGTCACCATCGAGGACGTGCTGGAGGAGCTGGTCGGCGAGATCACGGACGAGTACGACGACGAGGTCGACGTCGAGCGGGTCGACGAGGCGTCGTACCGGGTCTCCTCCCGCTTCCCCATCGACCACCTCGACGACCTGTTCGCGGGCTACGACATCGAGGAGGAGGACGTCGACTCCGTCGGCGGCCTCATGGCCAAGCACCTGGGCCTCGTGCCCATCCCCGGCTCCACGGTCGAGGCCCACGGTCTCGGCTTCCGCGCCGAGGGCACGAAGGGCCGGCGCAACCAGGTCAGCACCGTCCTCGTGACGCGGCTGGCCGACGAGGACGACGAGGACGAGGAGCGGGTGTGACGACGGAGCAGGAGCAGGTGGCAGGCCCCGAGGACCGCAAGCTGGTGACGCTGGCCCGCGCGACGCGGGCGCGGGCGCGGGCGGCGGAGGGTGCCGCGGTGCGCGACCAGGACGGCCGCACGTACGCCGCGGCGACGGTCGCGCTGCCCTCCCTGGAGGTCAGCGCGCTCGGCGTCTGCGTCGCGATGGCCATCGCGTCCGGTGCCCGGTCGCTCGAGGCGGCGGTCGTGCTGGGCGACGCGGAGGTCGTCGATGACCGCGACCTCGCGGTGGTGCGGGACTTCTCGGGCGCCGGTGTGCCCGTGCACCTCGCGGACCCGCGCGGCACGCTCCGCGGCACAGCGCTCTCCTGAGGGCGGTCTCCCGAGGGCGCTCCCGCCGGAGGGGGCGCGCCACTTGTTTGCACCCCGCAACTTGATGAGACCAAAGTCGCTACCCGGCGGCCCCTGTTCGCACTAGCCTCGACCAGGTGGAGACCGTCGGAGCCGCAGCGCACGAGGCCGCGACGAGGGTGTTGCTCGCGTCGTACGCGGCCATCCCGTCCGGGGAGCCCGTCCGGCTGGCCAAGCGCACGTCGAACCTGTTCCGGCCGCGCACCGCGACGACGACGCCGGGCCTCGACGTCAGCGGGCTCGGTGGTGTGATCTCGATCGACCCCGAGGCGCGCACGGCCGACGTGCAGGGGATGTGCACCTACGAGGACCTGGTGACGGTCACGCTGCGGCACGGGCTGATCCCGTTCGTCGTGCCCCAGCTGCGCACCATCACCCTGGGCGGCGCCGTCACGGGTCTCGGCATCGAGTCGACGTCCTTCCGCAACGGCCTCCCGCACGAGAGCGTGCTCGAGATGGACGTGCTCACGGGCGCCGGCGAGATCGTCACCGCCACGGCCACCAACGAGCACCGCGACCTCTTCGACGCCTTCCCCAACTCCTACGGGTCGCTCGGCTACGCGACGCGGCTGCGGATCGAGCTCGAGCCGGTGCCGGCGTACGCCGCGCTCCGCCACGTCCGATTCTCCGACGCCGCCGCGCTGACGGAGGCGGCGGCCGCGATCAGCGTGTCGGGGGAGTGGGACGGCGAGCGCGTCGACGGCCTCGACGGCACGGCCTTCTCGCCCGACGAGCTCTACCTGACGCTCGCCCGCTGGACCGACGCGCCGGAGACGGCCCGCGCCGGGGACCGCCCCTCGACGTACGTCGACGAGATCTACTACCGCTCGATCCAGCAGCGTACGACCGACCTGCTCACGGTCGAGGACTACCTGTGGCGGTGGGACACCGACTGGTTCTGGTGCTCGGGTGCCTTCGGGCTGCAGAACCCGCGGATCCGCCGGCTCTGGCCGCGGTCGAAGCGCCGCTCGGACGTCTACCACCGACTCGTGGGCCTGGACACGCGGCTCGGCATCATCGCGAGGCTCGACCGCCTGAAGAAGCTCCCCGAGCGCGAGCGCGTCGTGCAGGACATCGAGGTGCCCGTCGAGCGGCTGCCCGCGTTCCTGGAGTGGTTCGACCGCGAGGTCGGGATGCGGCCGGTGTGGCTGTGCCCGCTGCGGCTCCGCGAGCCCGACGGGCCGGGGTCGGCCCGCACGTGGGCCACCTACCCGCTGGAGCCCGGCCGCACCTACGTCAACGTCGGCTTCTGGGGCACCGTGGCGGTCGGGCCGGAGGCGCCCGACGCGCCGGTGAACCGGGCCATCGAGCAGCGGGTGCACGAGCTGGAGGGCCACAAGTCCCTCTACTCCGAGGCGTTCTACGACGAGGCCACCTTCGACGCGCTCTACGAGGGCGCGAACCTCGCCCGCGTGAAGAAGACCTACGACCCCGACGACCGGTTGTCGACGCTCTACGAGAAGGCGGTGCGCAGGAAGTGAGCACGACCAGCAACGGCTCGATCACCATCGGTGAGGCGATCAGCACGCTGATGAAGCACGGGATGCCGGTGCGCTTCACGGCGTACGACGGGTCCGCGGCCGGTCCCGAGGACTCCGACGTCCACCTCCACCTGGCGAACGAGCGCGGGTTGTCCTACCTGCTGACGGCCCCCGGCGACCTCGGCATGGCGCGGGCCTACGTGATGGGTGACCTGCAGATCTCGGGCATCCACCCCGGCAACCCGTACGACGGGCTCACCCTCCTCCTCAGCAACCTGTCGTTCCGCCGGCCGAGCGCGACCGAGGCCATCCGGCTGCTCCGCGGGCTGGGCCTGCAGCACCTGAAGCCGCCGCCGGTGCCGCCGCAGGAGCACCTGCCGCGCTGGCGTCGTGCCGTCGAGGGCCTGCGGCACTCGCTGACCCGCGACGCCGAGGTCATCCACCACCACTACGACGTGTCGAACCGGTTCTACGAGCTCGTCCTCGGCCCGTCGATGGCCTACACCTGTGCCGTGTTCGAGACCGAGGACGCGACGCTCGAGGAGGCGCAGACCGCGAAGTTCGACCTCGTCGCCCGCAAGCTGGACCTGAAGCCCGGCCAGCGCCTGCTCGACGTGGGCTGCGGCTGGGGCGGCATGGTCATGCACGCCGCGAAGGAGTACGGCGTCAAGGCGCTCGGCGTGACCCTGAGCCTCCAGCAGGCGCAGTGGGCGAAGGAGGCCATCGACGCCGCCGGCCTGTCCAACCTCGCCGAGGTGCGCCACCTCGACTACCGCGAGGTCGTGGAGAGCGACTTCGACGCGGTCAGCTCGATCGGCCTGAGCGAGCACATCGGCGTGCGCAACTACCCGGCGTACTTCGCCACGCTGCGCGACCGGCTCAAGCCGGAGGGACGCCTGCTCAACCACTCGATCACGCGGGCGAACAACCTCCCGACGCGCACGGGGGCGTTCATCGACCGCTACGTCTTCCCCGACGGCGAGCTGACCGGGTCGGGGCGCATGGTCATGGACGCGCAGGACGCCGGCCTCGAGGTCCAGCACACGGAGAACTTCCGCACCCACTACGCGCGGACGCTGCGGGGCTGGTCGGAGAACCTGGAGCGCAACTGGGACGAGGCCGTTGCCGAGGTCGGCGAGGGCACCGCCAAGGTGTGGGGCATCTACATGACGGGCTCGCGGATCGCGTTCGAGCGCAACGAGATCCAGCTCCACCAGGTGCTCGCGACGCGCACCGACGAGCGGGGGAACAGCGGCTACCCGCTGCGCCACACCTTCGGCGTCTGACCTACCGTTGGCCGGTGAGCACCCGGGCCGAGCAGCACACCGCCGTCGTCGCGTCGCGGGAGCAGCTCACCCCGCACCTGGTGCGCCTCGTGCTCACCGGCCCCGGTCTGGAGCGTTTCCGCTCGACCGGCATGCCCGACGAGTGGGTCGGGCTGGTCGTCCCGGGCCAGTTCCAGAGCCGCTACTACACGGTGCGCTCGTGGGACCCCGCCGCGCGCGAGGGTCGCGGTGAGCTGGTGCTCGACATCGTCGTCCACGAGGTCGGCCTCGTCACCGAGTGGGCGCGGCGCGACTGCGTCGGCGAGACGGTGACCGTCACCGACCCGAAGGCGTCGTTCCTGCCGGCCCCCGACGCGGCGTGGTTGCTGCTGGTCGGCGACCTCACGGCGTTGCCCGCCATGGCGCGCTCCGTCGAGGAGGTACGCCGCACGCGGCCCGGTCTGCCCGTGCGCGTCTGGGCGGAGGTGCCGGACGACCCGGCGCTGCTCGCGTCCTACCTGCCCGCCGGCACGGACGTCACCTGGTCCGCCCCGCCCGGTGAGGGAGAGAGCGCCCTCGCGGACATCGTGGAGGGCATCACCTGGCCCGCGGGCGACGGGTACTTCTGGATGGCGGGCGAGTCGGCGCAGATGCGCGCCATCCGCAAGCACCTGATGCGCGTCGTGAAACTGCCGAGCACGGCGTACGACGTGATGGGCTACTGGCGGGGCGGCGGCCAGAAGCGGCAGCCCCGTGCGGTCGATCCCGGCCCGATCTACCGGGCCGGCAAGGCCGCGGGCAAGACCGACGACCAGATCTGGGCGGACTACGACGCCGCCCGGGAGCAGGAGGAGAGCCGATGAGCGCACCGGATGGCGACGGGAGCTTCCGTTCGGGCTTCGCCTGCTTCGTCGGCCGACCCAACGCGGGCAAGTCGACGCTGACGAACGCGCTCGTCGGCACCAAGGTCGCGATCACCAGCTCGCGCCCGCAGACCACGCGGACCGTCGTGCGCGGGATCGTCCACCGGCCCGACGGCCAGCTCGTGCTCGTCGACACGCCGGGGCTCCACCGGCCGCGCACGCTCCTCGGCGAGCGCCTCAACGACCTCGTGCTGTCCACCTGGTCCGAGGTCGACGTCGTCGCCGTCTGCTTCCCGGCCGACGAGAAGATCGGTCCCGGTGACCGGTTCATCGTCAACGAGCTGACGAAGGTGCGCCGCACCGTCAAGGTCGCCGTCGCGACGAAGACCGACCTCGTGACGCCCGAGCGGCTCGCCGAGCACCTCCTCGCCATCGCCGAGCTCGGCCGGGCGACGGACACGGAGTGGGCCGAGATCGTGCCGGTGTCGGCCACGGGCGGCGAGCAGGTCGGCCTGCTCGCGGACCTCCTGCTCGCCCTGCTGCCCGAGGGCCCGGCGCTCTACCCGGACGGCGAGCTGACCGACACCCCCGAGGAGGCGATCGTCGCCGACCTGGTGCGCGAGGCCGCGCTCGAGGGCGTGCGCGACGAGCTGCCGCACTCGATCGCGGTCGTCGTGGAGGAGATGCGGCTGCGCCCCGACCGTCCGGAGGACAAGCCGCTCCTCGACGTGCACGCGAACGTCTTCGTCGAGCGTGAGTCCCAGAAGGGCATCATCATCGGCCACAAGGGCTCGCGGCTCCGGGAGATCGGCAGCGCCGCCCGCGGCCAGATCGAGGCGATGCTGGGCACGCCGGTCTACCTCGACCTGCGCGTCAAGGTCGCCAAGGACTGGCAGCGCGACCCACGCCAGCTGCGCCGCCTGGGGTTCTGAGCCGGTCGTCGCGCCGGGGGGCTTGGGCGGGCGTCAGGCGGGTGCCCAGCAGAGGCCGTAGGTCTGGCCCGCGTCCCACTGCTCCTGCGTGGGCCACTCGTAGCCCCACTCGTAGTCGAGCACGTCCGCCGCCAGCTCGCCCGCGGCGGACTGGCACTGCGCCGAGCCCGCGGCCGCCGCGGCGTCCTCGCCGGGGTACGACGAGCCCAGGTCCACCACGTCGATCGCGCGCCACGTGTGCTCCAGGCCGCAGGCGATGCGGCGGAAGCCGTCGGCGCCGGGCGCGGCCGTGCCGCACAGGCCGAGGCTGTCGAGGCCGTCCCCGCCCAGCGCACCCTCCATCGTCGGCGGCAGCGTGCCGAGGGTGGCGTCGTCGACCACGGCGATGACGTCGCAGCGGTACCAGTCCTCGCCCGCGTCCGACGCCTCGATCGACGGCGAGAACCACACGGCGCGCAGCACCGAGAGACGCAAGGCGTCGGTGTCACCGCCGACGTACTCCGCCAGCGACGACCGACAGGTGGCCCCCAGGCCCGCCTGGACGGCCGGGTCGTCGACGGCGAGGAGGTGGCCGTCGGCGTACGTCGCGAGCTGACCCACGGCGTACGTCTGTGCCGTGTGGTCGGCGGCGCAGTCCACGGCCTCGCTCGTGGTCGTGGGGGCGAGCGCCTCCTCGAAGCCGAGGTCGTAGCAGGCGCCCGCCGCGGGGCGCTCCGCAGGCGCTGCCGTGGTCGGCGTCGCGGTCGGGGTGGCACTGGTGGACGGTGTCGCGGTGGCGTCGTCGTCGCTCCCGCCGGAGCAGCCGGCGAGCGCGGTCGTGAGCGCGAGGACCACCGCCGTGGCCGCGGTGGTCGCGGCGGGGTGGCGCAGGCGGGAGCGCGTCACCGGTCGGTCCTGGCCCAGCAGATGGTGCGGCGGTTGCCGGCGTCCCACTGGCCCTCGCCGAACCACGTGTAGCCGTAGTCGTAGTCGAGCGGGTAGCCCAGCCACGCGCTCACCGACTCCGAGCAGTAGTCGCGGCTGCGGGCGGCGACGACCTCGTCGCCGGGGTACTCGTCCTCCGCGGTGCCGACCTGGACGGTCGTGACCGCCCGCCAGGTGTGCTCCTCGGAGCAGGCGACCCGCGGCGCGGTGTCGACGTCCGCGCCGTTCGCGCAGGTCATCCAGTCGTCGTTGGCGGGCAGGCCGGTCAGCAGACCCTCCGCGGTCTCGGGAAGGTCGTCGTACGACTCCGAGGCCTCGCCGCCGCCGACGATGTCGCAGCGGTACCACCGCGCGCCCTCCTCCCACGCCTGCTCCGAGGGGCGGAACCAGGCCCAGGTGACGCGAGCACGCATGACCGTGCTCTCGTCGGCACCGAGGAACTGCGCGAACGCGTCGCTGCAGGTGCGGTAGGCCCAGGCGCCGAGGTCGCGACTGTCCCAGGCGGCATCGTCGAACTCGTCGGGGAGGTTCCCGATCTTGTAGGTCTGGGCGGTGTGCGGCTCGCTGCAGTCGACCGTGCGGGTCGCGTTGCTGGGCAGGGCGACATCGTCGGGGGTGAGGTCGCGGCAGGCCCCCAGCTCGGGCGTCTCGACCGCGTCGACCTGGTCGGGGTCCGCGTCGGAGCCCTGGTCGCCGTTGCCCGAGCAGGCCGTCAGCACGAGGCCCAGGGCGATCCCGACGACGCTCGCTGCCCGGCGGTGGGTCAGGGGCACGTGCGGGACTCCTCGGTGTGTCGGAACGTCGGTCGGAACGTCGGTCGGATCGCCTGCGGGTGCTCGGCGGACGCAGGTGGAACAGGTCAGGCGGTGGTCAGCGCCGCGATCGTACCGCCCAGCTCGTAGGCCGCCGCCTCGTCACGCTCGCCCACGTCGCCGAGCACGCTGAGCACGTCCGCGGACTGCCGCCACGGGAGCGCGCCGGCGATCGCGAGCACCGAGCGCACGGCGCCCTCGGTGTCGTAGCGGCCGTGGACGTAGAGGCCGAAGGGGATGCGTCGCGCGCTCTCGCCGCCGGTGCTCGTGCTGGTGCCGGCGGCGCCGCCCGCGTCGAGGGAACCTCCGATCTCGAGGAAGGTGCTGTCGAAGAAGTGCTTGAGCGCTCCGCTCATGTACCCGAAGTTCGCACTCGTGCCGAGGACGATGCCGTCCGCCGCCAGCACGTCGGTGGCGGAGGCCTCCAGCGCAAGGACCTCCCGCACTGCGACGCCCTCGAGCGCGTCGTCACCCGCGCCCGCGAGGACCGCGTCGGTGAGCGCACGCACGGAGCGTGTGGGCGAGTGGTGGACGACGAGCAGCGTGGACATGCGTCGAACGTAGTCACTCGCGTCGGGTGAAGCGGAGCTTGCCGGTGCCGAGGCGTTCGACGAGGTAGAGCGGGTCGTGGATCTGGTGGTGGTGTTGGTCGCAGAGGAGGCAGCCGTCTCTCGTGTTGGTGTGGCCGCCTGCTGACCACGCGTGGAGGTGGTGGGCGTGGCACTGGTGGGGCGGACGGTCGCAGCCCTCCGCGACGCAGCCCCGGTCTCTCGTCGCCATGGCCAGTCGCATGGCTCTGGTGTGGAAGCGCGCGGTGCGGCCGAGGTCGAGGACCTCTGACTTGGTGCCGAGGACGGCGGGGATGAGGCCGGCCTCGCAGGCCAAGCGTCTCGCTTCGCTGGCGCTGATCTGGCCGCCGGTGTCGAGGGAGGCCGAGGTGAGGCCGCCGAGGAGTGACTCGAGGGTCATCGTGACCACGACGGTCGCTCCGGTGCCGCCCGTGTTGGGGAGGTCTTTGTGGTCGAGCATCTCGAGGAGCTGTTGGAAGGCCTGTCCGTAGCGTTCGGGGGTCGTCCGGTCCCGTTGGAAGCGTTGGTCGGGGTCGTCGGCGGTGTTGAGGTGCTGCGGTGCGGCGTAGGCGTCGAGGGCTTTGCGGAGCATGGCGCCGTGGAGCTCGGGGATCACGAATCGTCCCCAGACGCGGCCGAGTCCGTCGGAGACCATGCTCAGGCGTGACGCGGCCCGTGCCTCACGTTCCTCGCGTTCCAGGATCGCGGCGTCGTGGGCCTCGCCGACCTCGGGGGCGATGACGGTGAGGATCTTCTTCCCGATCGCGCGCAGGGCGCGGGCGTCGTGATCGGCCGCAAGGCCCACCATCGCCTGTTCGGCCTGGAGTCGCAGGTCGGGGTCGAGGTCGTCGGGTAGCGCGTCGAGGGCCTTGACGATGACGTCGGCCTGCTCGGTGTCCACCGTGCCGGTCTCACACGCGGGTGCGAGGTGGGTCCGGTAGCGGCTCGTGTCGCCGGTGATCGCGTCACCGATGCGCTCGAGCCGGTAGGCGTCACGCCGGGGTATCGCCGCAGCGTTGGCCAGCCACACCGCTGAGGTCGAGGCGCCGTTGCTCCGGTGGAGCTCGACCTCGTCGGCGTGCTGTACCAGTACCGCGACCAGCGCGGAGGCCCGCGCGACCAGCCGATGCGCCTCGATCAGCGCGATGCCGGTCTGCTGGTCGCTCAACCAGCCGAGCCCGGTGCGGCCGTCGGTCGCGAGCACGTCCGTGGCGATCCGGATTGCTTCGAGGACCGGGTGCCCCCGGTCGACCGGATCCGAGCCCGCACCGGGACCCACGCCGGGACCTACGCCGGGCACCGCCCAGGTCGGCTCGATGTCCGCGGTGGGCTCAGCCGCGTCGTACCGGCCCTCGCCGCGGGCGACGACCCGGCACCCCAGCGTCGCCTCGACCGGCCACTCACCTGTGGTGAACGCGTGTTCCAACCAGTCCGGCTCCGGCGGGTCGACCAGGAAGTCGGCAGGGGGTTCCGGCACCGGTGGCCCGAAGCCGCCGGCGTCCCCAGAAGAGCTGACCCCCGTCATGGCGTCCACTCAACCCGTGACCACCGACAGTTCTGACCAGCGCGGCCCACAGCGCCGTGCCGGCTGTGGACAACCGCGGCGTACATGACAACTCGCCGCGCCGTACGACCCAACTCGGCGCTCCTGCCGCGGCGTACGACCCAACTCGACGCGCCTGCCGCGCCGTCCGACCCAACTCGACGCGCCTGCCGCGCCGTACGACCCAACTCGACGCCCACGCCGCGCCGTACGACCCAGCTCGACGCGCTTCAGGTGCGCTCGTCGCGGGGCGGCGTGCGGAACTCGCTGTTGGAGACGATGGCCTCCTGCCGCTCGCGCTCGCCGCGGGCGAGGCGAGCCGCGATGAGGCCGTAGCAGAGCGCCACGATCGGCCCGCCGGCCGCCAACGTCGTCCACCGCGAGATGCCCAGCACGTCGGGCGCGGCCTGCAGAGCGGCGATGCCGAACGCCAGCACGCAGGTGGGCACCAACCAGTTGCGCACCGTCATGATCTCGGGGACGTAGCGCTCCCTCCCGAGCCGCCGGCGCCCCCACTCGCTGAACACCAGGAACGCGGAGCAGCACCCCGCGAGGCCCGACACGACCAGGCCGACGACGAGCTCCGCGGTCGGAACGTCCAGCACGAACCCCAGCGCCATGAGCGCCGGCCAGACCGCCACGAACAGGAGCCGCCACCGGTCCCGCCGCTGCTTCCACCGCGGCTTGCTCACGAACGCCAGCTCTCGGGCAGCTGCGCGGGGTCCTCCCACGGGAACGGCACACCGCGGCCGCGCGTCGAGTCGGTCAGGGGGATCAGCCGCTCACCGATCATCATCGGGAGGGTCCACGACAACCCGCCGATGAAGAGGTACGACGACAGCGGCGCCCCGACCCACAGCAGGACGCCGACGATGACGACCGCCAGCCCGACCGCCCAGCCGGCCAGCAGCCAGCCCGTCCGGCGATCTGCCCAGCGCTTGCGGTGGGGACCCGCGAGCCATGCCTGCCCGCGCGCGGTGAAGTAGACGACGACCGAGAAGATCCAGAGCAGCAGGAAGCCCACGCTGGCGACCACCTGGTCCGCCCGCGTCAGCCAGTTGTTGAACCAGAGCCCTAGGACGACGAACGGGAAGAGGACCGCGAAAGGCCACCGGATGATCCTGATCAGCGGCTCGACCTGGGCGTCGGACATGGACCCGCCCTACCCCGACCACCCCCGCGCAAACGGCCGCCTACCCTCGCCCCATGAGCCGCTTCACCGATGTCGTCGCGGGGCTCGTGCTCGTCCTGCTCATGGTCGCGCTGGCCCTCCGTGCCGGCGCGACCGGCGGCTGGTGGTGGGCCGTCGTGCCGCTCGCGGTGGTCGTGGCCCTGACGGGGGCGTACGGCGCAGGCCGGGCCCTCCGGCGTACCTCCCCGCGCACCTCCGGGGCCGGGGGCTCCCGCGACCGGTGGTAGAGTCACCGACCGTCATGATGCGCCAGCTTCTTCTTCGCTGCCGCAGCGAGGTCTGACCCGCTCCCACAGGGAGACGCGGACGCCGGACCCCCTCGCTGCGGAGATCGTGCTGCGCCCGGCTCGCACCGCCCCACGACGCGACAGCGAGGACCCTCATGACCACCATCCCCAGCCAGCAGCCCAGCGGCATGCCGGTGCACCGCTACCGAGCCTTCGAGCCCGTGACCGTGCCCGACCGCACGTGGCCCGACCGGAAGATCACCCAGGCGCCCCGGTGGCTCTCCACCGACCTGCGTGACGGCAACCAGGCCCTGATCGACCCGATGACCCCGGCGCGCAAGCGTTCGATGTTCGACCTGCTGGTCCGCATGGGCTTCAAGGAGATCGAGGTCGGCTTCCCGGCGGCGAGCCAGACCGACTTCGACTTCGTGCGCCAGCTGATCGAGGAGGACCTGGTCCCCGACGACGTGCGGATCTCGGTGCTGACCCAGGCGCGCGAGGACCTCATCGAGCGCACGGTGGCGTCCCTGGTCGGTGCGGACAAGGCGACCGTCCACCTCTACAACGCCACGGCGCCGCTGTTCCGCCGCGTGGTCTTCGGGTGTCAGCGAGGCCGAGTGCATCGCCATCGCGACGCGGGGCACGGAGTGGGTCATGAAGCACGCCGAGGCGCTGCTGGACGGCACGGACTTCGGCTACCAGTACTCGCCGGAGATCTTCACGCAGACGCCCACGGACTACGCCCTGGAGGTCTGCGAGCGCGTCTCCGACGTGTGGCAGCCCGAGGCGGGCCGGGAGATCATCCTCAACCTGCCGGCCACCGTCGAGATGTCGACGCCGAACACCTACGCCGACCAGATCGAGTACTTCATCCGCAACCTGTCGCGTCGCGAGCACTCCGCGATCAGCCTGCACCCGCACAACGACCGCGGCACCGCCGTGGCGGCCTCCGAGCTGGGCGTCATGGCCGGCGCGGACCGCGTCGAGGGCTGCCTGTTCGGCCACGGCGAGCGCACCGGCAACGTCGACCTGGTGACGCTGGGGATGAACCTGTTCAGCCAGGGCATCGACCCGATGATCGACTTCTCCGACATCGACGAGGTGCGCCGCACGGTCGAGTACTGCACCCAGCTGCCCGTCCACCCGCGCCACCCCTACGCCGGCGACCTGGTCTACACGGCCTTCTCCGGCTCCCACCAGGACGCCATCAAGAAGGGCCTGGAGGACCTGGAGCGCCAGGCGGAGGAGGCCGGCAAGCCCGTCGGCGAGATGCCGTGGGAGGCGCCCTACCTGCCGATCGACCCGAAGGACGTCGGTCGCAGCTACGAGGCGGTCATCCGCGTCAACAGCCAGTCCGGCAAGGGCGGCGTGGCCTACATCCTCAAGGCCGAGCACAAGCTGGACCTGCCGCGCCGCGCGCAGATCGAGTTCAGCCGCGTCATCCAGGAGCGCACGGACGCCGAGGGCGGCGAGGCCACCCCCGAGGCGATCTGGGAGATCTTCTCGGGCGAGTACCTCAACCGCACCGCCCCGCTGCAGCTCAACTCGGTGCACTCCTCGTCGACGTCCGGCGACCAGGACGTGCTCACGGTCAACGTGTACGTCGAGGACGAGCAGCGCACGATCGAGGGCCGGGGCAACGGGCCGATCGCCGCGTTCGTCGATGCGGTCAACAGCCTGGGCCACGACGTGCGCGTCCTCGACTACGCCGAGCACGCCCTCTCGTCCGGCGGCGACGCGCAGGCCGCGGCGTACGTCGAGTGCGCCGTCGGCGGGCAGGTGCTGTGGGGCGTCGGGATCGACCCCAACATCGTGCGCGCCTCGATGAAGGCGATCGTCTCCGCGGTCAACCGCGCCTGACCGGGCCGGGCAGCTCGTCCGCCGTCCCCGCTGTCCCCGTCGGGTCCCCGAGACCCGGCGGGGGCAGCGACAGCAGGGCTCCGGACCGGGTCGTCACGGGGTGCTCCGCGAAGTAGCGCCGCTCCCAGACCGTCACGCCGACGTGCACCACGAGCGCCAGCGCCCACCCGGCGATCGCGTCGATGACGTAGTGCTCGCCGTAGTAGACGAGGGCGAACGCCATGGTCAGGGGGTAGAGCACGAGCGCCCAGCGCCAGCCCCGGCCGCGGAGCCGGCTCACGGCGTAGATGGTCACGAGCATCGCCACGCCGGCGTGCAGGGACGGCATCGCGGCGACGGGGTTGCCGACGGCGGCGAGCGCGTGGTGGAAGCCGCCCAGGCCGATGTCACGCCAGCCGCGACCGGTGAGCCGCGCGACCGGGTCGAGGTGACCCTCCTGCGCGGCCAGCCACGGCGGGGCCATCGGGTAGAAGACGTAGACGACGAGGCCGGCGACGTTGATCGCGACGTACCTCGTCAGCCAGCTGATCCACTCCCGGCGGTTGCGCAGGTAGAGCACGAGCGCCAGGCCCAGGCCGAGGACGAAGTGGGTGTTGTAGACGCTCGTGAGGAGCAGGTCGTACCACCGCGGCGCGCTCGAGGACAGGCAGGGATCTCCGCACAGGCGCTCCTGCAGCACCTCCGTGGGCAGGTGGCCGCCGAACATCCACCGGTCGACCTCGATCGGCATCACCCAGTGCACCGGCATGCCGATGAGCTCGTCGGAGAGCCCGCGGCTGTACATGTAGAGCACCAGCGCGGCGAACGCCGGCCACCAGTCCTTGAAGAACTGGGCGTGCTGGCGCCACGGGTGCCCGGCGTACCAGGCGACGCTCGCCAGCCACAGCATCGCGAACATCACGAACGGGTCCTTGGGCATGCCCGCCTCGACGATCCAGACGACGACGGCGATGCCGTACGCCCCCATCGCGGCGGGTCGCCACCACCGGGGGATCCGGGAGAGGGAGGTGACCGCCTCCCCGACCGCGTCGGTGGAGCCGTCGCGCTCGGCGCTGGTCTCCGCCCCCGCGGTCATCAGCAGGCCTCGGGGGCGGGGAGGGAGCGGTCGGCGTCGTCGCGGAGCCAGACCGTGCGGCCGCAGACCGTGGCCGCCTCCCGGTAGTGCTCGTGCACGGCCTCGGAGAACGCGTCCGTGCGTACCGCCCAGGTGGCGAAGCCGTCCCTGCCCCACTGCACGACCCAGGTCGGGCGCTCGGGGCTCTCCACGAGCGCCGTCAGGTCCGCGAGGTCGGGGTCGAGCACGCGGATCGGCAGGCTCCAGAGGTGCTCGTACGGCGCGGTGAGCCCCGAGTCGAGCACGACGTTGGGCTGGCCGTAGGCCACCACGATCGTGTCGCCCGGCGCGGAGGCCTCGCGGATGAAGGCCCCGGTCGCCTCCGCAGGCCCGTCATCGATCGGGTGGGAGAGCTCGTCGGACAACGTGACGACGGTGGCGACGGGCAGCCACACCGCCACGAGGAGCACGGCCAGGCGCCGGGTGCGGCCCGGGCCACGGTCGGTCTCGGGCGCTGCACCGGATCCGTCACCGGACCCGTCACCGGGTCCACCCACGAGCCAGGCCGTGGTGAGCGCTGCCGCCGGGATCAGCTGGGCCAGGTAGTGCAGCCAGTAGCTGCCGCCGAGCAGGGCGACCGCCGAGCCCGCGAGGAGCGTGGCGAGCGTCGCGACCACGACCGGGTCGCGCCGGTGCCGGACGCCGAGGGCGAGCGCGACGACGGTGAGGAGCGACAGGCCGCTGACGAGCCAGGCCAGCACCATCTCGCGCAGCCGGTCGGTCGTCGCCGACGACGCCGACTCCCGGATGACCTCGCCGGCGTCCGCCCGGAAGGTGACCACCGCGTGGAACAGCCCGACCGGGTCCGTGCCGCGCGTGGCGCCCCAGGCGACGAGCAGCGCCGCGAACGCGAGGGCGCCGCCCGCGGCGGCGAGGAGGAGCGTCAGCGCCTGCGTGCGCCTCTCGCGGCGCGTCAGCGCGAGCACGGCGAGCGCCACGGTGCCGAAGACGAACCCGTCGACGCTCGACTGCTTGACGCCGAAGGCCGCCGCGCTGGCCGCGCCGGCGCCGAGGGCCAGGAGGTGCGGTCGACGCGCGGAGTCGCGGAGCATGAGCACGGTGAGGACCATCGCGCCGGCCACGAACGGCGACGCGAGCAGCTCGCCGTTGACGCGCACGACGCCCAACCAGGGAGCGGCGCTCAGCAGCGCCGCGGTGGCGGCGGCCGCCACGGCCGCGCGGTGGCCGCGGGCCGCGTACGCCGCGAGGCCGACGAGGAGCACGACCGCCGCGACGGCCAGGCAGCCCACGATGCGCAGCCCCGTGATCGAGGGGACGAGCCAGAAGATGGTCACGAGGAGCGGGGGACGGTCGACCCAGTAGTCGCCGTAGAGCGACGTGCCGTCGCGCCACTGCTGCCCGATGATGAAGAAGCCGGACTCGTCCGGACCGGGCGGCACGCCGAGGAACGGCAGCCGGAGCGCGACCCCGAGCAGCGCGAGCGCGACCACCACGAGCGTCGTGCGGCGTGCGTTCACGCTCGTGTCGCCGAGCCCCCGTGCTGCGTTCACGCGGGACATACTCCCCGACGACCACCCGTCGGTGGGGGATCGGGTCGGCTCAGGTGTGGCGCTCGTGGTCGCGGGCCGCGACGGCCGCGCGGATCTGGTCGGTGTTCTCCTCGATGATGCCGGTCACCATGGCGTCGGTGCGGGGATCGGCCAGCACCTCGAAGATGATCCGGAACGTCGTGTCGGCGACGAGGTCGACGACGTCGTCGTGGAAGGGCAAGTAGCGCAGCCGGCCCGTCACGGGGTCCTGCTTGACCTTCTCGAGGATCGTCGCCTTCAGCTCGTCCTCGCGCTCGCCGACGGCGCGCGCGATGTTGGCCGTGTAGTGGCCCGTCTTCAGCACGGCGATGACCTCGTCGACCACCGCGATGGTCAGCGGACGCTTCACGATGCGCACGATCGTGTCGATGAAGTGCTCGAGGATCGCCGCGGTGATCCGGTCGCCCAGGGCGCGGTCGGTGGCGCGTCCGAGCCGGGCGAGGATGACGACGATGCGGATGAGCCGGAACGCACGCAGCTCCGGGTGGGCGAGCGGGATCATGCCGAGCACCTCGTACCAGTAGCGGAAGGGGTACTTCCAGCCGCCGCGGTCGCGGTACCAGCGGATGCCGAACTCGATCGCGAAGATGCCGCAGATGGCGGTGTCGATGCGGAAGACCCACATCTCGGTGCTGTCGTCGACGTCCCAGATCGTGACCCACAGCAGGAGCACCACCGAGACGATCGCGAGGAGCAGCATCGTCCACTCGACGAACCGCCGCGGCGGCTTGGTGGGGTAGGCGCTCAGCGGTGGCGTGGGCGACGACATGGCACCAGTGTCCTGCACGGTCCACGGGGGCGTGCGAGGCACAATGGTCGGGTGCCCCTCTACCGCGACGAGGCCGTCGTGCTCCGCACCCACAAGCTGGGCGAGGCCGACCGCATCGTCACCCTCCTGACCCGCCACCACGGCCGGGTCCGCGCCGTGGCGCGGGGTGTGCGGCGCACGACGTCGCGCTGGGGCTCGCGCCTCGAGCCGTTCACCCACGTCGACCTCCAGCTGGCCGACGGTCGCAACCTCGACACGATCACGCAGGCGGAGACGCTGACGCCGTTCGGCGCCGGCATGGGCCTCGACTACGACCGCTACACCGCCGGCACGGTCATGCTCGAGACGGCCGAGCGCTTCGTGATGGAGGAGAAGGAGCCGGCCGTCCAGCAGTTCCTGCTGCTCGTCGGTGGCCTCCGCGCGATGGCGACGGGCCAGCGGGCGCCCGGGCACGTGCTGGACTCCTACCTGCTGCGCTCGCTCGCGGTGGCCGGCTACGCGCCGACGTTCGAGCACTGCGCCGGCTGCGGCATCGAGGGCCCCCACCGCTACTTCAGCAACGCCTCCGGCGGCGTGCTGTGCGTGACCTGCCGGATCCCGGGCTGCGCCACCCCGGCCCCCGCGACGCTCCTGCTCCTCGGTGCGCTGCTCACCGGCGACTGGCCCGAGGTCGAGCGCCTCACCACCACGGAGCCGCGCTGCGAGCGGGAGGCCAGCGGTCTGGTCGCGGCGTACCTCTCCTGGCACCTCGAGCGCGACCTGCGCTCCCTGCCGTACGTCGAGCGCGGGCGCCCGCGCGGCGTGCAGGTCTGAGCCTCACTCCACCCAGCGGTCGACGGCGGCGTTGAAGCGCTGGAGCGACCGGGCCAGCTCGTCCCGCTCCTCGGCGGACCAGTCGGACATCATCTGCTCCAGCATCGTGCGCCGGTGCTCCCGCGCCTGCCGGATCGCGGTCTCGCCCTCCGGCGTCAGCGCCAGCAGGGCGGCGCGGCCGTCGTCGGGGTCGGGGCGCTTCTCCGCGAGACCGAGGCGCACCGCGGCCTGGGCCTGGCGGGTGACGGTCGAGGGGTTGAGGTGGTACGTCGCGGCGATCGCCCCCAGGCGCATCGGGCCGATGTCGTCGAGGAGGCAGAGGATGCCGTACGTCGACCGGTCGAGCTCGGTGTCACCGTGCGAGGTCTCCACGTGCACCGAGTTGGTGCGCCGGTAGAGCGTGAGCAGCTGCTGCTCGATCACCCGCTGGCTCGAGGGGGCCTGGTCCTCGGTCGTCACGTCACCTCCGTCGTCCCTGGCGTGGTCCGGGCTCAGCATAGGCTGCATCCCCGTGAGCCGCCCCGTCCGATCGTCTGCCCGATCGTCTGCCCGCCCGTCCGCGCGCCCGCCCGTGAGGGCCCCTCGGCCGCACCCGTCGGGAGCCCGGCCCCCCGCGATCCCGGCGGAGCTCGTGCCCCACCACGTCGCGGTGGTGATGGACGGCAACGGACGGTGGGCGCAGGAGCGCGGGCTCCCGCGCACGGCCGGCCACGAGGCGGGGGAGTCCTCGCTCTTCGACGTCGTCGAGGGCGCCATCGAGATCGGCGTGAAGGCGATCTCGGCCTACGCGTTCTCCACCGAGAACTGGTCGCGCTCC
The DNA here is from genome assembly GCF_030818655.1 of Nocardioides zeae. Classification (NCBI taxonomy): domain Bacteria; kingdom Bacillati; phylum Actinomycetota; class Actinomycetes; order Propionibacteriales; family Nocardioidaceae; genus Nocardioides; species Nocardioides zeae. The sequence goes on from NZ_JAUTAN010000001.1 coordinate 802,316, forward strand.
GCCGACGAGGTGCGCTTCCTCATGGGCTTCAACCGCGACGTCATCCGGCGGCGGCGGGACGAGATGCACGAGCTGGGGGTGCGGGTGCGCTGGGCCGGTCGCGCCCCGCGCCTGTGGCGGTCGGTCATCAAGGAGCTGCAGGTCGCCGAGGAGCTGACCCGCGACAACGACGTGCTGACGCTGACGATGTGCGTCAACTACGGCGGCCGGGCCGAGCTCGCCGACGCGGCCCGCTCCATCGCGCAGGAGGTCGCCGCGGGGCGTCTCAAGGCCGACAAGGTCGACGAGCGCACGCTGGCCCGGCACCTCTACGTGCCCGAGCTGCCCGACGCCGACCTCGTGTGGCGCAGCTCGGGGGAGCAGCGGCTCTCGAACTTCGTGCTGTGGCAGGCGGCGTACGCCGAGATGGTCTTCACCGACGTGCTCTGGCCCGACGTCGACCGGCGCCACCTGTGGGAGGCCATCGAGGTCTACGCGCGGCGCGACCGCCGGTTCGGGAGCGCCTGAGCCCCGTCAGGAGCAGGCGGGGCAGGTGCCGAAGATCTCGAGCGTGTGGCTGATGTCGGTGAAGCCGTGCTCGGCGGCGATGCCCGCCGTCCAGCGCTCGACCGCGGGACCCTCGACCTCCACCGTGGCGCCGCAGGAGCGGCACACGAGGTGGTGGTGGTGCGTGGTCGAGCAGCGGCGGTAGATCGACTCGCCGTCCTCGCTGCGCAGCACGTCCACCTCGCCCGCGTCGGCGAGGAGCTGGAGCGTGCGGTAGACCGTCGCGAGACCGACGGACTCGCCCCGCTGGCCGAGGAGCGTGTGGATCTCCTGGGCGGAGCGGAAGTCCTCGAACGAGGAGAGCACCTCGCTGACGGCGCGGCGCTGGCGGGTCGGGCGGGTGCCGGGCACCCCCGGTGACACGCGGGCGGTCGAGTCGGTCATGCGGACAACCTACGCCCGCGCTCCCGGCGTCGCAGCCAGGCCCCGAGCGGCCACGCCAGCACGAACATCGCGAGCGCGAGGAGCACGATCGCCGGCCCGGGCGCCACCGTGGCGTGGAACGAGAGCTCCGCCGAGACCAGCAGGCCGCCCACGCCGGCCACGAGTCCCACGAGCATCGCGAGGAGCAGCGTGCCCCGGAAGGAGCGGGCCACCTGCTGGCTCGCCGCGACCGGCACCACCATCAGCGCGGAGACGAGCAGGAGGCCGACGGTGCGCATCGCGACCGTCACCGTGACGGCCGCCAGCACAGCGATGAGCATGTTGTAGACCCGCACGCGCAGACCGGCCACCACGGCGAAGTCGCGGTCCTGGGCGACGGCGAACAGCTGCGGGCTCAGTCCGAGGCCGAGCAGCACGACGGCCGCCGCCAGGGCCATCGTGAACCACACGTCGGCGACGGAGATGGTCGTGAGCGAGCCGAACAGGTACTGCTGCAGCCGCGCCGCGTTCTGCCCCGCGATGCCGGTGATCATGACGCCGGCCGCGAGGCCGCCGTAGAACAGGAGGGCCAGGGCGAGGTCGCCGGAGGTGTGCCCGCGTTCGCGGATCACCTCCAGCAGCAGCGCGCCGAGTGCGGCGACGAGCACGGCGGTCCAGGTCGGCGACCAGCCGGTGAGGAGCCCGATCGCGACGCCGGTGACGGCGACGTGCCCGATGCCGTCGCCCATGAGGGAGAGCCGGCGCTGCACGAGGTAGGTGCCGATCACCGGCGCGGCGATCCCGGTGGCGATGGCCGCGATGAGGGCACGCTGCATGAACTCGTAGCCGAGGAGCTCGATCATCGACGTCCTCCCGCGTCGCCGTCGGCGCCGTCGAGGGGGCCGACGACCCCCGGTGCGACGTCCGAGTGCCCGGGCGGGCAGTCGTGGGGCGCGCGCTCGTGCGCGTGCTCGTCGCCGGGGTGGTGCGCGTGCTGCTGGGCGTGCGGTTCGGGGTGGTCCAGGTGGTCCAGGTGGTCGAGGTGGTCGGGGTGGTCGGCGCCGTGGGGCAGGTGGTCCTCGACGGTCAACGGGATGCCCGGCAGGTGGGCCGCGTGCACCTGCAGCTCGGTCAGCGGCAGCCCGTCGTAGGCCACGCGGCCGTCGCGCATGACGATGCAGCGGTCGATGAGGTCGCCGACGGCGCCGATCTCGTGCACGACGAGCACGATCGTCGCGCCGCGCTGCGCCAGCAGGCCGAGGGCGTCGGCCAGCGCCTGCTGGTTGGGGAGGTCCACGCCGGCCATCGGCTCGTCGAGGAAGAAGACATCGGGCTGCGCAGCGAGCGCCCGCGCGATGAGCACGCGCTGCTGCTGGCCGCCGGAGAGGGCGGTCACGGTGTCACGGGCCCGGTCGGACAGCCCGACGACCTCCAGCGCCTCCTGCACGGCCCGCCGGTCGGCCTGCCGCGCCGGCCGCAGCAGGCCGCGCCGCGAGATGCGCCCGGAGGTGACGACCTCGGCCACCGACGCAGGTACGCCGCTGGAGGCGCCCGCGCGCTGCGGCACGTAGCCCAGCCGGCTCCGGTCCCGGAAGCGCTCGACCTCGGTGCCGAACAGCCGGACGGTGCCGGAGGCGGCGGGCAGGAGGCCCGTCATGGTCCGCACGAGCGTCGACTTGCCGGACCCGTTCGGGCCCATCAGGGCGACGAACTCGCCGGCGTCGACGCTGACGGAGACGTCGCGGAGAACGGCGCGGCCACCGAGCTCGACCGTGATCGAGTCGGTGGCCACGACGGGCGGAGCCTGGCTCAACAGCCGTTCGCCTCCACCAGTGCCTCGAGGTTGCTGCGCATGAGGGAAAGGTAGTCCTCGTCGGCCGTCTGGTCCGTGAGGCCCTCGATCGGGTCGAGCACCTTCACCTCCAGCCCGGTGTCGGCCGCCAGCGCGTCGGCGTCGTGGCTCGACGCGAGGCGCTCCGCGAAGACGGTCGTGATGCCGTCGGACGCGATGAGCTCCTGCAGCTCGGCCAGCACCGCCGGCGTGGGCTCGGCGTCGGGCGTGATGCCGGTGATCGAGTGGAAGTCGAGGCCGTAGCGGTCCAGGTAGCCGAACGCGTCATGGTTCACGACGACGACGTCGCGCTCGCAGGAGGCCAGGCCCGCGACGTACTCCTGGTCGAGGGCCTCGAGCTCGGCGCGCACGGCGGCCGCGTTGTCCTCGTAGGCCGCCGCGTTGTCGGGGTCGACCTCGGCGAGCCGCTCCGCGACGGCGTCGCCCGCGTCGGCCAGGCGCAGCGGGTCGAGCCAGAAGTGGGGGTCGAGGTCGCCGTGGTCGTGCTCGTCGCCGTGGTCGTGGCCCTCCTCGTCCGCGTGCTCGTCCTCGGAGTGGCCCTCCTCGGCGTGCTCGTCCTCGGAGTGGCCCTCGTCCGCGTGCTCGTCCCCGTGCTCGTCCGCGTGCTCGTCCTCGGAGTGGCCCTCGTCCGCGTGGTCGTGCTCGTCCTCCTCGGCGGGCGTCAGCAGGTCGACGGCCGAGGCGAGGTCGAGGCTGCGGTCGCCCGCGGACTGCTCCACGGCCGCGTCGACCGACGGCTGGAACTGGGAGAGGTAGACGACGAGGCCCGCGTCGGCCACCTCGCCGGTCTGGGCCACGCTCAGCTCGAGGTCGTGCGGCTCGCCGCCCGGCTCGACGAGGTTGACCACCTCGACGCCGTCGCCGGCGACCTGCTCCGTGATCCAGGTCAGCGGGTAGAACGCCGTCACGACCGTGCCGACGTCGCCCGAGGCGCTGGCCCCGCTGCCCCCGTCGCCCCCGTCGCCGTCACCCATCCCGAGGGCGCCGCACCCGCTGAGCAGCAGCGGGAGGGCGACGGCCGCTCCGAGGGAGCGGCGGACGAGGGGGGAGCGTCGAGTGGCCATGAGAGCGATTCTCAAGAGCGATGAGAATGCTTGTCAACTCGCCGTCCCTGTGACGTCGGACCCCGGGGGGCCCGACCGTCGACGTCCGCTCCTCGATAGCCTGCTCCGAGCAGCCGGCAGCCAGCCGGCGTCCCGTCCCCACAGCAGGAGCAGCACTCGTGGCCAAGCCGCCCGCAACCACCGTCGACCACGTCGTCTCCCTCGCGAAGCGCCGAGGTTTCGTCTACCCCTGCGGGGAGATCTACGGCGGCACCCGCTCGGCCTGGGACTACGGCCCGCTGGGCGTGGAGCTCAAGGACAACATCAAGCGCCAGTGGTGGAAGGCGATGGTGCAGGGCCGCGAGGACGTCGTCGGTCTCGACTCGAGCGTCATCCTCCCGCGCCAGACCTGGGAGGCCTCGGGCCACGTCGCCACGTTCAGCGACCCGCTGACGGAGTGCCAGTCGTGCCACAAGCGCTACCGGGCCGACCACCTGCAGGAGGCGTACGCCGAGAAGAAGGGCCTCGACGACCCCGACGCGGTCCCGATGTCGGACGTCGTCTGCGCCAACTGCGGCACGCGCGGCGCCTGGACCGAGCCGAAGCAGTTCTCCGGCCTGATGAAGACCCACCTCGGTGTGGTCGAGGACGAGTCCGGCCTGCACTACCTCCGCCCCGAGACGGCCCAGGGCATCTTCCTCAACTTCGCCAACGTGGTGACCTCGAGCCGCAAGAAGCCGCCCTTCGGCATCGCCCAGATCGGCAAGAGCTTCCGCAACGAGATCACGCCCGGCAACTTCATCTTCCGCACGCGCGAGTTCGAGCAGATGGAGATGGAGTTCTTCGTCAAGCCGGGCGAGGACGAGGAGTGGCACCAGTACTGGATCGACGAGCGCACGCGGTGGTACACGGACCTCGGCATCGACCCGGCGAACCTGCGCCACTACGAGCACGCGAAGGAGAAGCTGTCGCACTACTCGAAGCGCACCGTCGACATCGAGTACCGCTTCGGTTTCGCGGGCTCGGAGTGGGGTGAGCTCGAGGGTGTGGCCAACCGCACCGACTTCGACCTCTCGACCCACGCGCAGCACTCGGGCCAGGACCTGTCGTACTTCGACCAGGCCGCCAACGAGCGCTACACGCCGTACGTCATCGAGCCGGCAGCGGGCCTGTCGCGCAGCCTCATGACGTTCCTCGTGGACGCCTACACCGAGGACGAGGCGCCCAACACGAAGGGCGGCGTCGACAAGAGGGTCGTGCTGCGCCTCGACCCGCGTCTCGCGCCGGTCAAGGTCGCGGTGCTGCCGCTCAGCCGCAACGCCGACCTGTCCCCGAAGGCCAAGGCCCTCGCGGCCGACCTGCGGCGCAACTGGAACGTCGAGTTCGACGACGCCGGCGCCATCGGTCGCCGCTACCGCCGCCAGGACGAGATCGGCACGCCGTACTGCGTGACGGTCGACTTCGACACCCCCGAGGACAACGCGGTGACGGTGCGCGAGCGCGACACGATGTCGCAGGAGCGCGTCAGCCTCGACGGCGTCGTGTCCTACTTCGCGGAGCGCCTCGCCGGCGCCTGACCCGCGGACCTGCGTCGAGGTGGGTCGAACGGCGCGGCGTAGGCGTCGAGGTGGGTCGAACGGCGCGGCGTAGGCGTCGAGGTGGGTCGAACGGCGCGTGCACAATGACCGCATGATGCGCTCTCGGCCCGCGCTCCTCGCCGCCGTCCTCACCGCGGGCCCGGCGCTGGCACTGGCGGGCTGCGGCGGCTCGGACGGGTCGGACGGTGCCGACGGACCGGAGGGCGCGGGCGGCGACGGTGGGTCCACCGTCGCCGTACCGCCGCCCTCGGCACCGACCTCCGCTGCGCCCGCGCTGCCGGACGGCGTGACGACCACCGCCGCGGGCACCGAGCTCGGGCTGGGGGAGCAGGCCACCGTCGCGTGGCAGGTCGGCGCCGACCGACAGGCGGTGGTCGACCTGACGGTGGTGGGCGTGCAGCCCGCGCCCCTCGAGCTCTTCGACGGCTGGCTGCTCAACGGCGTGGCGGACGAGGTCGCGCCGTACTTCGTCACCTATGCCGTGGAGAACGTCGGCGACGACGACCTCGCGGCGGCGGCGATGCCACTGTTCCTCGGGTACGGCGCGGAGGGCGCCCTCGTCGCCGCTTCGGGCTTCGCCGCGACGTTCGAGCCGTGCCCCAGCACCCCGCTGCCGATCCCGTTCGAGCCGGGTGCCGCCACGGAGGGGTGCCTGGTGTACCTGGCTCCCAGCGACCAGCCGGTCACGGCTGTCGCCTTCCAGGCCACCGGCGACGTGGCGCCGGTGACCTGGGGCGCCGTCGCGCCGCGCTGACCGCGGCCGTCCGACCCAACTCGACGCGTACGCCGCGGCCGTTCGACCCAACTCGACGCGTACGCCGCGGCCGCCCGACCCATCTCGACACGACGATTCCGTGCCGCGCCAGGTCACGAGGACAATGGCGGGATGAGCACTGCGACGATCCCGGCCGGCACGGTGAGCCTCCCCGGCCCGCTGCACCTCGGTCCGCTCGTCGTCGACGTCCCCGTCGTGCTGGCGCCGATGGCGGGCATCACGAACGCGGCGTACCGGCGGCTCTGCGCCGAGCAGGGCGCGGGCCTCTACGTCTGCGAGATGATCACCAGCCGCGGCCTCGTCGAGGGCGACGCGACGACCCGGCGCATGCTGGTCTTCGACGAGCTGGAGTCGACGCGCTCGGTGCAGCTCTACGGCACCGACCCCACCTACGTCGGGCAGGCGACCAGGATCCTCTGCGAGGAGTACGGCGTCGCCCACGTCGACCTCAACTTCGGGTGCCCCGTGCCCAAGGTGACGCGCAAGGGTGGCGGCGGCGCGTTGCCGTGGAAGCGCGGGCTGCTCGAGGAGATCCTCACCGCCGCGGTGCGCGCGGCGGAGCCGTTCGGCGTGCCCGTGACGATGAAGACCCGCAAGGGCATCGACGCGGACCGGCTGACCTACCTCGATGCCGGCCGGATCGCCCAGGAGGCCGGCTGCGCCGCGATCGCGCTGCACGGGCGCACCGTCGCCCAGGCCTACTCGGGCGTCGCGGACTGGGACGCGATCGCCGCCCTGGTCGACGCCGTGGACATCCCGGTGCTCGGCAACGGCGACATCTGGGAGGCCGGGGACGCGGTGCGGATGGTCGAGCACACCGGCGCCGCGGGGGTCGTCGTGGGCCGCGGCTGCCTCGGGCGCCCCTGGCTGTTCCGGGACCTGGCCGCCGTCTTCTCCGGCGAGCACGTGCAGGTCCTCCCGACGCTCGGCGAGGTCGCGGCCATCATGCGCCGCCACGCCGAGCTGCTCGTCGAGCACGTCGGCGACGAGCTGCACGGCTGCAAGGAGTTCCGCAAGCACGTCTCGTGGTACCTGAAGGGCTTCCCGGCCGGGGGCGAGCTGCGCCGCGCCCTGGCCCTCGCCGCCTCCCTCGCCGAGCTCGACGAGCTGCTCGCGCAGCTCGACCCCGCCGCGCCGTACCCCGTCTCCGAGCTCGGCGCCCCGCGCGGCCGCCAGGGCTCGCCCCGGGAGCGCGTCGTGCTGCCGGAGGGCTGGCTCGACGACACCGACGGACGTGACCTGTGCCTCGCCGAGGACGCGGGGGAGACCTCCGGGGGCTGACGCGCCCGGCGTCGGTCCGCGCAGGTCACGGCCCGTCCTGGCACCGCCCCGCCGCTCCGGGGGCCGGGCCCGACCTGGGGACGCGCTCTTGCCCACCCCCGGGGTGGGTGTGCTCTACTCGTCGGCGGCTCGGCACGACCTGCGGGGCCACATCCCCCTGCCGGCAACCGAAGGAATCAGCGCAGTGGCCGAACCCAGCCACCAGCGGGACGACCGTCTCGCCCCGACGAACGACCTCCCCGAGTCCACCGATCCGACCCCCGTCGCCGCCGAGCGCGAGCCTGCCTCGGGCCGCCGCGCCGTCCGTGCGGCCTCGGTCCCCGGCCGCGTGCGCGCCCTGGTGCGCGAGGCCCGCGGCGCCGTGCGGGGCGCCCCCCGCCGTGTCGTCGTCGCCGGACCCCTCGCCACGCTCGCGACCGTCGGCGTCGTCGCCGTGGGCGTCGGCTTCACCGACGCCGACCCCGCGCCCGCCACGACCGCGTCGGCCCTGACCGAGATCTCCGACGTCGCCACCGCCCTCGAGGAGCGGGAGGCGGCGACGAGCCGCTCGGTCGACCGCGCCGCGCTGGCCCAGCAGCAGGCCGCCGCCTCCGTCCAGGAGCAGTACGACGCGTGGCGCGCCTCCGTCGACACCCTCGCCACGCAGCGGGCGGCGGCCCAGGCCGCGGCCGAGCAGCGCGCGGCCGAGGAGGCCGCCACCGCGGAGGCCGTGGCCGCCGCGGACACGACCCGCTGGGCGACGACGGACCTCAACCTGCACACGACGGCGTCGCCGTCCGCCGAGGTCGTCGGGCTCCTCGAGGAGGGCGCGGAGGTGCTCGTCACCGGCCGCACCGCCAACGGTCGTGAGGAGGTCGTCCAGGACGGCGCCTCGCGCTGGGTCACGGCCGGCTACCTCGACAGCGAGGAGCCCGCCGCGGCAGGTCCCGGCGGGTCCGCCGCCGCTCGGGCCACCGGCGGCGAGTGCACCACCAGCTCGACCCCGTCGAGCGTCTCGGCCAACATCGCCGCGCTCCACGAGTCCGTGTGCGCGGCCTACCCCGAGGTGACGTCCTACGGCGGTTGGCGTGGCGACGGCGACCACGGTCGCGGCCTCGCCCTCGACATCATGGTGCGGGGCGACCTCGGCTGGGAGATCGCGGAGTACGTCCGCGCGAACTACACCCAGTGGGACGTCAACTACGTGATCTACGAGCAGAAGATCTGGTCGGTGGACCGCTCGAGCGAGGGCTGGCGGCCGATGGAGGACCGCGGCTCCGACACGGCGAACCACTACGACCATGTGCACGTCAGCGTCTACTGACCGACGCTGACCCACGTCGGTCGGCGCCGAGCCCCGCGGGCGTCGTAGGGTCGGGCGGGTCATGACGACCCGACCCGACCCCGCCCCCACGGCCGACGCGCACGCCGCCGCGGCGTACGACGACGCGGACCGCGAGCGCTACCTGCCGGAGCCGCCCAAGCGGGTCGACGCCCCACAGCGGGCGCCGTTCGAGCGTGACCGGGCGCGTGTGGTGCACGCGGCCTCGACGCGGCGCCTCGCGGCGAAGACGCAGGTGATGGGTCCGCAGACCGACGACTTCGTGCGGAACCGGCTCACCCACAGCCTCGAGGTGGCGCAGGTGGCCCGGGACCTGGCACGGGCGATCGGCACCCACCCCGACGTCGCGGAGACCGCCGCGCTCGCCCACGACCTCGGCCACCCGCCCTTCGGGCACAACGGCGAGGCGGTGCTCGCCGAGCTGGCGGCGCCGTGCGGCGGCTTCGAGGGCAATGCGCAGACCCTGCGCCTGCTCACACGGCTCGAGGCGAAGACGTTCGCGCCCGACGGCACGTCGGTCGGGCTCAACCTGACCCGGGCCACGCTCGACGCCTGCACGAAGTACCCGTGGGACCGCGCCTCCGCGCCCGCCCCCCGGGGCGTGCACGGCGACGGCTCGCCGCGGTTGGTCGTGAAGTTCGGGGTGTACGACGACGACCGTCCCACCTTCGACTGGCTGCGTCGTGGCGTGCCGGCGACGGCGCCCCGCCGGCAGTGCGTCGAGGCACAGGTGATGGACCTCGCCGACGACGTGGCCTACTCGGTGCACGACGTCGAGGACGGGGTCGCCGCGGGTCGCATCGACCTCACCGCGCTCGACCGGCACCGCGAGGGCGTGTGGCAGACGGTGCGGGAGTGGTACGCGCCCGGCGTCGACGACGACACGCTCGACGCGGTGCTCGCCGGGCTCCGGGCGGTCGGCTCGTGGCCGACCGCGCCGTACGACGGCACGCGCCGCTCGCAGGCCGCGCTCAAGAACCTCACCAGCGACCTCGTGGGGCGCTTCTGCGGGGCCGTGCAGACGGCGACGTTCGCGGCGCTCGACGGCGACGTGCCCGTGCGGCACTCGGCGGACCTCGTGGTGCCCGAGCGCACCGGTCTGGAGATCACGGTGCTCAAGGGCATCGCTGCGCACCTCGTCATGCGCACCGACGACCGGATCGCGCTCATGGGGCGCCAGCGCGAGCTGCTGGCCGAGCTCATGGCGGAGCTGCTGCGCCGCGGGCCGGACGCGCTGGAGCCCGCCTTCGCGGAGGACTGGAAGGCCGCGGCCGACGACGCCGCGCGGCTCCGCGTGGTCGTCGACCAGGTGGCGTCGCTCACCGACGGCAGCGCCGTCGCCTGGTGGGGACGACTGGCCGGCGGGCACGGCACGTCCGCGTAGACTCCGCGACGTGGCGGGCAAGATCAAGGACTCCAGCATCCAGGAGGTCCGCGAGAGGGCTCGCATCGACGAGGTCGTGGGCGACTACGTCATGCTGCGCAACGCGGGCGGGGGCTCCATGAAGGGGCTCTGCCCCTTCCACGACGAGAAGTCGCCGTCGTTCAACGTCACGCCCGCCCGCCAGTTCTGCCACTGCTTCGGCTGCGGCAAGGGCGGTGACGTCATCTGGTTCCTCCAGGAGCACGACGGGCTCGGCTTCGTCGAGGCGGTCGAGCGGCTGGCCGAGCGGTTCGGGGTGCGGCTCGAGCGCGAGGAGGGCGGCGAGCGTGACCAGCCGGGCTCCCGGGGCCCCCAGCGCAGCCGCCTCGTCGAGGTCAACCGGGTGGCGCAGGAGTTCTACGCCGAGCAGCTCGCCACGCCCGCGGCCGTCGAGGCGCGGCGGTTCCTCGCGGAGCGCGGCTTCGACCAGGCGGCGGCCGCGCACTTCGGCCTCGGCTTCGCACCGCGGGACGGCGAGGCGGCGACCCGGCACCTGCAGGGGCGGGGCTTCACCACCGACGAGGCCGTGGCGGCCGGGGTGACCGCGGTGGGCCGCTCGGCCTACGACCGCTTCCGCGGTCGCCTGCTCTGGCCCATCCGCGACTCCTCGAACAGCACGATCGGCTTCGGTGCGCGGCGACTGTTCGACGACGACCGGATCGAGGCGAAGTACCTCAACACCCCCGAGACGACGCTCTACAAGAAGAGCCAGGTGCTCTACGGCATCGACCTCGCCCGCCGCGACATCGGGCGCCTCTCGCAGGCGGTCATCGTCGAGGGCTACACCGACGTGATGGCCTGCCACCTCGCCGGCATCACCACCGCCGTCGCGACCTGCGGCACCGCCTTCGGCGACGACCACGCGCGGGTGCTGCGGCGCTTCATGCTCGACCACGACGAGTTCCGCGGCGAGGTGGTGTTCACCTTCGACGGCGACGAGGCGGGCCAGAAGGCCGCCGAGCGCGCCTTCGCGGGCGACCAGAACTTCGCGTCGCAGACGTACGTCGCGGTGGAGCCGAGCGGCATGGACCCGTGCGACCTCCGGCTGGCCCAGGGCGACGAGGCCGTGCGGGAGCTCATCGCCCGGCGCGTGCCGCTCTACCGCTTCGTGCTGGCGCGCATCCTGGCGCGCTTCGACCTCGACCGCGCCGACAGCCGGATCGACGCGCTGCGCGAGGCGGCCAAGCTGGTCACGAGCGTGCGCGACCGGTCGAAGGTGGAGGCGTTCACGCGGGAGCTCGCCCAGATGATCGGGGTCGAGGTCGACGAGGCCCGCGCCGAGGTGCGCCGCGCCCTCGCCCGCGGCCCCCAGAAGGCGCCCGAGCGTGCCGCTCCCCAGCACCGCACCGAGGAGGCGGCGCCGCCGCAGGCCCCGAAGCGGCAGCTGCCCCCGCTGCGCGACCCCCGGTTCGCCATCGAGCGCGAGACGCTGAAGCTCGTCGTGCAGCACCCGGGCTCGGTCGGTCGCACGATCGACGACGTGGACGCGGACGACTTCACGCACCCGACGTACCGGAGCGTCTGGCAGCTCACCGCCGACGCCGGCGGGGTGACCGCCGGGAGCGCCGACCCGGCGTGGGTGGCGCGGCTGCGGGACGCGACGACGGACGAGGTCGTCGGCCGGGCCCTGGGGGAGCTGGCGACGGAGCCGCTCGTCGGCAATGCGAGCCCCGACCCGGCGTACGTCAACGCCCACGTCTACCGCCTGCAGGAGCTGACGGTGCAGCGGCGCATCGCGGACCTGAAGTCGAGGCTGCAGCGCACGAACCCCGTGGACGCGGCCGACGACTACAACCGGATGTTCGGTGACCTCATGGTCCTGGAGCAGCAGCGCCGCACCCTGCGCGAGCGCGCCATCGGCGGGTGACGCGGGCGTGGTCGGACTGTCCCGCTCGCGCCGGTCACCCAGCGGCGGCCGCGTGCTCGCCGCGGCCGGCGGCGTCGTGGCCGACCGGGACGCGCTGCACCTGCCGGGGGAGCACGCGACGCCCGCGCGGGTGCCGTGGGAGCGCGTCGACGCCGCCGAGTGGGACGCGGACGCCGGCACGCTGACCGTCACCGAGGTGGCCCCCGACGTCGCGGCCGCGCCACGGCACGTCGTCGTGGTCGACGAGGCCGATCCGCGCGCCCGGGACCGCCTGCTGCAGGTGGTGCGGGAGCGCGTCACCGCCTCCGTCGTGCTGCAGCGTCACGTGCGGGTCGTGGGCCGGGCCGGCCTGCACGTCGTCGCGCGCCGGCCGCCGGGTGGGGGAGCGCTCGCCTGGGGCTTCCGCTTCGACGTGGGGATCGACCCGAACGACCCCGCCGTACGCCGCGTCGCCGCCGACGCCCTCGCCCGCGCGCGCGACGACGTGGGCGCCTGACGCGAGGGGTCCGCGGCATCGGCGCGCCGGGGGAAGAAAACGCGGACGCGGAAAAGAAAACGCGGACGGTCGGCGCGTCTGGAACGATCCAACCCGGCCCCTGGCGCGCACCGGTCCGCGTTTTCTTTCCAGCTCGCGCGTCCGCACCACCCCGATTCGCACCGGGGGTGCCGCCTTGCTAGGCTCTGCCCGCTGTCGAGAGCGATCCCCCATAGCTCAACTGGCAGAGCAGCCGACTGTTAATCGGCAGGTTATTGGTTCGAGTCCAATTGGGGGAGCCAGCACGACGAGGGCCCGGTCGGCACGCCGACCGGGCCCTCGTGCGTCTCCGGCGCTGCCTCGGGCCGGCCGTCTCGGCACTCGGGAGGTCCGCGGCCAACCTCCCCCCGTGGCTACCGGCGAGATGGTTGGCTGGGGGGATGACTCGTCCGACCCGTGTGCACGTGCACGTCGTGGAGGCCGGCGACGACGCCGGGCTGCGCACGTTCTGGGAGATCGAGCGCGCCTCGGTCACGGACACCGACCCCGACGCGCCCCACCGCACCTTCGAGGCGCTGCGCGCCACGCGCGACGCCTGGGGCGCGGGGGAGGACGGTGTCCACCTGATCGCGCGCGACGACCGCGGGGACGTCGCGGGGGTCGCGGAGATGTGCTGGCCGCTGGACGACAACGAGCACCTCGTCGAGGCGGACATCCACGTGCTGCCGCGGCACCGCCGCGAGGGCGTGGGCCGCCTGCTGTGGGAGGCGGTCGTCGAGCGCACCCGCGCCCTGGGACGCACGACCGTCGCGCTCGAGATCATCGTGCCGGTCGACGGTGCGGCGCCCGGCCTCGCCTTCGTCAACGGCATGGGCATCCCGACGGTGCACGTCGAGGAGCACCTCCAGCTGCCCGTCCCGGTCGACGCCGACCACCTCGCGCGCCTGGCCGAGCAGGCGCTGGCGGCGTCGTCGGGCTACGAGGTCGTGACCTGGGTCGACCGCTGCCCCGACGAGCACGTCGAGGCCTTCTGCGCGATGCGCACCCGCATGAACCAGGACGTCCCGCGCGGCGAGGCCGACGTCGAGCCCGCGGTCGTCACCCCGGAGCGCCTCCGGCGCGACGAGGAGCGCCGTCGGGCGGCGGACTACACGGTGATCACGGCGGCGGTACGGCGCGTGGAGGACGGCGAGATGGCCGGCTACACCGTGCTCGTGCTGCAGCCCGACGACACCGCGGTCTACCAGGGCGACACCCTCGTCATGCCCGAGCACCGCGGCCGACGGCTCGGCACGCTGCTCAAGGTGACGACGCTCGAGCTGCTCGCCGACGACTACCCGGAGCGCACGTCGGTGCACACGTGGGTGTCCACCGACAACGCCGCGATGCAGGCCGTGAACCGGGCCTTCGGGTTCGTGCTCGTCGATCGCGCACACATGATCGAGGCGCGTGTCGACAGGTGAGCCGGGACCACTAGGCTCGCCCGTCGAGGGGCGGTAGCTCAGTCGGTCAGAGCAGAGGACTCATAATCCTTGGGTCGTGGGTTCGAGCCCCACCCGCCCTACTCGTTCGACCTCGCCCGGGGCGTGCCCGAACTGTGACGACGGTGCGGGTCCGACCCGGTCGAACCCGTCCCATCCGCACAGTTCGGGCGCCCCGTCTCAGGAGTCGCGCTCCTCCTGCAGCCGCTCGATGTGCTCGGAGGCCTCGGCCTTCGTCAGGCCGTCGGCGGGGATGGTCTCCCCGGCTTCGCGGGCCAGCGTGTCGAGGTAGCTCTTCTGCGCACCGGTCGCCGGGTCGTCGCCGGTCACCCAGTCCTGCGGGTCCTTCTCCGTGGCGGTCGGGTCGGCCTTCTCGGCGCCGAGCACTTCACCCTCGTTCGCATGCGTGTTCGATTCCATGCGGAGAACCTAGCCCCCGGGTCCAAGCGAGGGTCGTTGGCGACGCCGCGGGCCGGGCCTCAGGCGCCGCCGGTCAGCGACCGGTACCACTCCTGGTAGGCCAGCAGTCCCTCCTCAGCGTCCTGGAGCGCGGCCTCGAACCGCAGGAGGAGGTCGTCGGCGCCCGCGGTGCCGCCGGCCCGACCGAGGTGCTCGAGATCGCCCGCGAGCCCCCCGACGACGGGCAGCCCGATGTTGAGGGCCGAGCCCTTCACGCCGTGGGCCTCGGCGGCCAGCCGTGCCGGGTCGTCGTCGTCCACGGCGGCTCGGATGCGGTCGAGCGCGTCGGCGCGGCGTCCGAGGAACCCCCCGATGACGCGGTCGAGGTACGCCGTGTCCTCCGGCGAGAGCTCCCGCAGCAGCTCGAGGCGCTCGATGTCGAGGTTGCCGTCGGCCGGGTCGGGAACGTCGTCCGGCGCGCTCGTCTCCTGCACCGTCCCACCCCCCTCGCCGTCGCCGTCCGTGCTCCCGGTCCAGCGTGCCAGGGCCGCCGCAAGGGTCGCCGGGGCGACGGGCTTGGTGATGAAGTCGTCCATCCCCGCGGCGAGGCACTTCTCGCGCTCACCGGCGATCGCGGCAGCGGTCATCGCGAGGACGGGGGTGCGGCGTGTCCCCGTGGCGGCCTCGCGCTCCCGGATGGCGCGGGTCGCGGCGTACCCGTCGAGGCGGGGCATCTGCAGGTCCATGAGGACGGCGTCGTACGCCGTGACCTCCGTCAGCTCCACGGCCTCGGCGCCGTCGTCGGCGGTGTCGACGTCGTAGCCCATCGAGGACAGGAGGCCGCGCGCCACCACCTGGTTGACCGGGTTGTCCTCGACGACCAGGACGAGCTTGCCCCGGGCGGCGTCGCTGGCCGCGGCGGGGAGCGGCTCGATCGCGCCGGCCTCCTCGCCCACGACCGTGCGCACCAGCGCCTCGCGCAGCTGGGCGGCCTGGACGGGCTTGGTCAGGCAGGCGGTGATGCCGATCCCGCGGAGGTCGTCGGTGAGCGGCAGGTACGCCGACGACAGGAGCAGCAGCGGGACGTGGACGAACCGCGGGTCGAGGTGGAGCGAGCGGGCGATGTCGATCCCGTCCTCGTCGGGCATCGCGAGATCGAGGAGCACGACGTCGTAGGGATCGCCGGCCTCGCGCGCGGCCACCAATGCGGTGCGCGCCTCGACCGCGCTGGCCACGCCGGTCGACGTGACGTGCCACCAGCCGAGCTGCTCCCGGAGGATCAGCCGGTTCTGCAGGTCGTTGTCGACCACGAGCACCCGGGTGCGCCCGAGCTGCTCCCGCGTGCGGCGCAGGCGGGCGTCGCGGCGCGCGCCGGTCGGGCGGCCCAGCCGTGCCGTGAACCAGAAGGTGCTGCCCTCGCCGAGGGTGCTGTCGACGCCGATCTCGCCGTGGAAGGCCTCGACGATCTCGGCGGAGATCGCGAGACCGAGCCCGGTGCCGCCGAAGCGCCGGGTGGTCGAGGTGTCCGCCTGGGCGAACGGCTTGAAGATGTGGAGGCGCTGCTGCTCCGGGATGCCGACGCCGGTGTCGCGCACCTCGACCCGCAGCAGCGTCGTGCCGTCGTCGCCGGGGGTGGAGGTGGCCCGGATCGAGACCGAGCCCCGCGACGTGAACTTCACGGCGTTGGAGCCGAGGTTGGTGATCACCTGCGCCAGCCGGGTGGGGTCGCCGGAGAGCATCTCCGGCACCTCGGGGCTGCACGAGACCTGGAGGTCGAGGCCCTTCGCGCGGGCCGACTCCGCGAGCACGCCCGTCACCTGCTCCAGCACGTCCCGCACCTCGAGGTCGACGCTCTCGACATCGAGCCGACCGGCCTCGATCTTCGAGAAGTCGAGGATGTCGTTGATGATCCCGAGCAGCGAGCGACCGGAGACGGCGATGCCGGACGCGAGGTGGCGCTGCTGGGCGTCGAGCGGCGTGCGGGCCAGGAGCTCGGTGAGCCCCAGCACGCCGTTCAGCGGGGTGCGGATCTCGTGGCTCATCGTGGCGAGGAACTCGGACTTGTGGCGCGACGCCTCCAGTGCACGGTCGCGCGCCTCCGCGAGCTCGCGTGCCGTGCGCTCCCGCTCCGCCACCCGCGCCAGCTGCACGGCGGCCTGCTCGACGAGGCCCCGGATCATGTCGTGGCGGTAGAGCGGGGGGAACGAGGTGATGGTGACGACGGCGACCACCTCGTCGCCGAGCATGATGGGTGCGGCGATGGTGAGGCGGACGTCGTCGTCCCAGACGGCCTCGCGCAGCTCCAGGCAGCGTCGGGCGGTGGCCAGCTCCCGGGCGGCCACGTCGGGACGCTCGCGGTCGGCCTGCTCGTCCTCGTCGGAGTAGTACCGCGGCTCGACGTCGGTGCCGTCCGCGACCGGCAGGAACGCCCGACCGCGCTCCCAGTCGTCGTGGAGGACCACCATCGTCTGGGCGTGCACCAGCACCTCGTCGAGCGTCGTCGCCTCGTTGGCGGCACTCGCGATGGCCTGCATGAGGGAGTTCTGGGTGACCTGGTCCTGCAGTTCGTCCTCGGTCGCCCGCGCGCGGGTGATGTCCTGGTGGGTGCCGGAGATCGCGATCGTCTCGCCGTCGCGGTCGTAGGCCGCCAGCGCGCGCATCCGCATCCACATCCAGCCCGACTCGCCACGCTGGCGCAGCTCGATGTCGACCCGGGGCTTGGTGCCGTCCACCAGCGTGGTGATCGCGTCGACGAGGCGGTCGTGGTCCTCGGGGTGGGTGATGGACTGCAGCTTCGCGATGTCGCGGGAGAGCAGCGAGCTCGTGAACTCGCCGAAGAGCTCGACCAGTCCCTCCGATCCGTGCACGTCGCCCGTGCGCAGGTCCCACCTCCAGCTGCCCAGCCGCGCGATCTGCTCCGCCTGCTCGAGCGTGCCGCGGCTGGCGGTCAGCTCGTCGAGGAGGAGCTTGGTCTCGATGTTGTCGGTGAGCCGGAGGATGACCCCGACGACGCGATCGCCCTCGAACAGCCCGGTCTGCTTGAGCCGCACCCACACGGGCGTGCCGTCGGCCGCGATGAGAAGCGTGTCGACCTCGTCCGCGAGGAGCTGGCCCCGGGCGGCCTGGTCGAGGAACGCCTGCGAGTGCACCCGCCCGTCCGCGTCGAGGAAGTCGTGCATGTGCCGACCGGCCAGCTCGTCGGGCGCCACGCGCACGAGGGCGGCGCAGGACTGGTTCGCGTAGCGGATCGTGCCGTCGAGGTCGAGGACCAGGATGCCGTCGCTGAGGGACCGGACGACCTGACGGTACAGATCACCGAGCTCCACGCTGTCCTCCTCCGCGAGCACCCGCGCGTGTGAGCACCCGCGGGGAGCCTACGACGCGGACCTGCCGCGGCGCGGCCGAAGCCCCGATCAGCGCAGCGCCCGTGGGCGACGCAGCAGACCCGTCGCGGCGGCGGCGACGACCGGCAGCCACGGCAACCACCAGTTGACGGTGCCGTCGGTGCCGGCGATGCCCAGGTCGGCCATCACCGCCAGCGGCGCGCAGACGGCGACCACGGCCAGGACGGGCAGGACGGCGTGCGGGGCCGGACGGTCGTCGGCCGGGGGCTGCTCGAAGCGGCCGAGCAGTGCCACGAGCGCGGTCGTCACCAGCGCGAGAGCGGCGAACCACAGCGGTCGCGTCGCCCACCACGTGCCGGTGTCCGGGGTCAGGCCGAGGCCGAACCCGTCGAGCGCCAGCGACCCGGCGACGACGAAGGTCAGCGCCGTGAGGTGCCACAGGTAGATGGTCATGATCCGTGCGTTGACGAGGATCGTCGCCATCCACACGCGGCGGTGGGCGACCAGCCGCTGCAGGCGCGGCTCGAGCGCCATGACGACGCCGGCCTGGAGGAAGCCGAGGAAGAGCAGGGTGACGCGCGCCGGGTAGGAGTTGTCGACGCCGTGGCCGTTCACGCCCACCATGCTCACCGCGTAGGGCCCCACGCCGACGAGCAGGAGCAGACCCACGAGGCCGACCGCCGCCATCGACAGGCGCAGGGCGGTCGAGCCGAGGGCGCCGTCCCGCCACGCGTAGCCGAGCTGGTGCACCGTGCCCCAGACCAGCACGTAGTTGAGGAAGCCGACGAGCAGCAGGTCCTGGCTGATGCTGACGGCGTCGACGGTCCCGGCGAGCACCGTGCCGCCGAGGACGGTCCACCAGCCCCAGCGCTCCCACAGGGCGAGCGTGGCCGGGGCGATGGCGACGACGAGCACGTAGACGGCGAGGAACCAGGTCGGCACGAGCGACGCCATGCTGGCGATCCGGAGCGTGGAGGCGCTCACCCCCAGGGCGTGGGCCGCCGGGGCCACGACGGCCCAGAAGAGCATGAGTGGCAGCAGGGGGAGCACGAGGCGACGGAGCCGGGCGCGGAGCCACCCGCCGTACGTCGTGCCGCGCTCCCGCGCCGCCCGCCACGAGATCGCGTTGGCGTAGCCGCCCACCAGGAAGAAGACCGGCATCACCTGCAGCGCCCAGGTGACGGGGTGGATCCAGGTGGCCTGGCCGAGCAGGCCGGCGCGGTGCAGGGCGCCGTCGCCGTCGACGTAGACGGCCGCCATCAGCCAGTGGCCGAGGCAGACGACGAGGATGGCGGCGCCGCGCAGGAGGTCGACGACGCGGTTGCGCGAGGCGGGCGTCGCGTCGGCCAGGGCGGCGGGCGAGAGGGGGGTGCGGGTCGTCGTGGACATGACCCCGAGCCTCCCGCGCCGCCGCCGGGCGCGCCTGAGTACGCCTACCTGGTCCGGGGCCGGTGGGCGCTCAACGGGTTGGGCAGCACGTCGGCGAGCATCACCGCGCTGTCCGGGTCCGTCAGGTCCACCATCTGCTGGTTGTCGCGCAGCTGCAGGCGGTTCATGCACATCCGCTCGAAGGTGGGCGCGAACAGGTCGTGGAGCGCGAACCGCTCCGCCAGATCGGGGTGCGCCGCCTGGTAGTCCGCGACCGACCCGGCCACCACGGCCCAGAACTCCTCGGCCGGCAGCGTCCCCGCCTCGTCGAGCCGGGCGGCGAGGAAGCGCAGGTAGCAGTCGAGCACGTCCGAGGCGATGGCGAGCACCTGGCGCTCGACGGGGAACTCGCCCTGGATCCGGCGCACCGGCTCCGGCAGCTCCCGTGCGGTGTCGAAGAGCCCGACCTCCTCGCCGATGTCCTTCATGATCGCGCGCACCGGCACGTGGTCGCGCAGCACGAGGATCACGTTCTCGCCGTGCGGCATGAAGACGAGCTCGTGGGCGTAGAAGCAGTGCAGCACCGGGGTCAGGTAGGCGCGGAGGTAGCGCCGTACCCACTCGTCGGCGGGGAGACCCGACCGGGCCACCAGCTCGGCGGCCAGCGAGCGGCCGTCGGCGTCGACGTGCAGCAGCGCCGCCATCGTCGCCAGGCCCTCGTCCTCGCCGACCCGGTGCACCGGGCTCTCGCGCCAGAGCGCGGCGAGCATCTTCTGGTACGGCGAGGTCGCGTGCTGGTCGTGGATCGGATGCCGGTAGCCGACCGCCGCCACCTCGCGGAGCACCGAGAACCCCACGTCCTGCAGCGTGGGGTCACCGGTGACGAGCTCGTCGACCCAGGTGTTGATGGCCGGGGTGACCTCCATGTAGGCCGCCGACAGCCCCCGCATGAACCCCATGTTGAGCACCGACAGCGCCGTCTTCACGTAGTGCCGCCCCGGCTCGTCCACGTCGAAGAAGGTGCGCAGCGACTGCTGGGGCTGCATCGCGTGCCGGCCCGTGCCGAGGTGCACGAGGTCCTGCGTCGCGACCTGCGGCGCGAACGTGATCGCGAGCTTGTTGCGCCACTGCCAGGGGTGCACGGGCACCAGCAGGTAGCCGTCGGGGTCCAGGCCCCGCTCGCGCAGCACCTTCTCGAACGCGTCGAGCTCGTCGGGGTCGAGCTGCTCGGCGAGCAGCGTGCGCTGGTCGATGAGGCCCGGCTCCGCGGCGTACACCGCGTGCTCGGCCCGCACGGCGACCCACTCCAGGCGCACGCGGGGACCGACCTCCGGCGCGTAGTCGAGGTAGTCGTCGACCCCGAAGCCGATCCGCCCGTTGTTGGCGACGAAGCAGGGGTGCCCCTCCGTCATGGCCGCCTCGATCGTCTGGAAGTCGGCGTCGGCGAGCTCCGCGGCGGTCGGCGCCTCCGGACGCAGCTTCCAGGCGCGTCCGGCGAGGGTCGAGGCGATCTCCTCGAGGTACGTCGGCAGCACCGTCGCGCTGATGCCGAGGGTCGTCCGGAGGTCGAGCACGAGCTGCTGGGCGTCGACCGGACGGTCGTCGCCGTCGACGGTGCGCCGGACGGAGCCCGGGGCGACCGACCAGTGGTCGAGCGGGAGACGGCGGGCGGTGAACTCCCAGGCCACCGCGGGGTCGTCGCCGCTGACGCGCCAGCGCGGCGGACCGTCGGTGGCGGGCAGCGGTTCCGGCCGCAGGAGGCACTCGTGGCTGAGCTCGCCCAGCATCTTCGCGGCCTGGTCCCGCTGGGCGCGGGCCATGCGCTCGGGGGAGAGGTGGTGGGTGGGGCTGCTGGTGGGCCTGCTGGTGGTGGAGGTCATCGGCTGCTCCGTTCGAAGGCCGCGCGGGTGCAGGTGCTGAGCAGGGCCGTCTTGTCGCTGAGCCGCACCTCGGCCTCGACGACGAAGCCGACGGCGGCGTTGAGGGCGTGCACGGCCGTGTTGCGGGCGTCGGGCTCCACGACGACCCGGCCGACCGCCGGGTCGGTGAAGCACTCGGCGAGCACCGCGGTGATGACGGCGCGCGTGAAGCCGTGCCGGGGGCGGTCGGTCGGCGCCACGAGGAAGTGCATGCCGCGGTCGCCCGGGAGCAGGCGGAGGTGGGCGGCGAGCTCGTGGTGCCGGGGGTCGTAGGTCTCCATGAGGAAGACCGGCTCGCCGCCCTCCAGGCCGAGGCGGGCCTCGTGGTGGTCGCTGGCGGCGATCGCGGCGTACTCGCGCCGGACGTCCTCGACGGTCGCGTGCTCCATGCCCCAGAACCGGGCGCGGTGGTTGGTGACCCACCGGTGGAGCAGCGGCACGTCGCGGTCGAGGTCGAACGGGCGCGTGGTGAGCTCGGGTCGAGCGGTGGTCGTGGTCATCGCGCCACCCCCGCCGGGACGTCGGCTGGTCGGGCGAGCTCGGCGGGCACGCCGAACTCCTGGAAGGCGACGCGACGCTCGACCGGGTAGGGCTCGTGGCCCAGCACCTTCGCGAGGATGACCGAGCTGCGCCAGGCGCCCATGCCGAGGTCGGGGGCGACGAACCCGTGGGTGTGCAGCTC
This sequence comes from Nocardioides zeae, assembly GCF_030818655.1. Classification (NCBI taxonomy): domain Bacteria; kingdom Bacillati; phylum Actinomycetota; class Actinomycetes; order Propionibacteriales; family Nocardioidaceae; genus Nocardioides; species Nocardioides zeae. The sequence goes on from NZ_JAUTAN010000001.1 coordinate 824,053, forward strand.
GGCGTTCTGCACGAAGATGCCGCCGTCCGCGACGTCCACGGTGAAGTCGGGCGTGGCCAGGAAACGGCCCTGCTCGTCCCACCGGATGCGGTCCGCGACGGGCGCGAGGAAGGCGGGCACCTCGGAGCGGTAGCCCGTCGCGGTCACGACCGCCCCGGTGGTGAGGGCGAAGTCCTCGTCGGTGTCGCGGTGCCGCAGGCCGAGCCGGAACCGCGCCCCGTCGTACGTCGCGTCGACGACCTCCGCGGAGGTGACGAGCTGCGGCGGGACGGCGTCGGTGAGGCTGCGGCGGTAGAGCTGCTCGTGGATCTGGTCGACGAGGTCGGAGCTGATGCCCTTGTAGAGCCCGGCCTGCGAGGCGAGGAGCCGCTCACGGCGCGCGGGGTCGAGGGACTGGAAGTGGCGGCTGTATTCCGGGGAGGTCAGCTCGAGCGTCAGCTTCGTGTACTCGAGCGGGAAGAAGCGCGGCGACCGGGTGACCCAGCGCAGCCGCACGTCGGGCCGCGCGGAGGCCAGCAGGTCGCTGACGATCTCGGCGGCGCTCTGGCCCGAGCCCACGACGGTGACGTCGTCGTGGTCGAGGAGGGCGTCGCGCACGGCGAGGTAGTCCGCCGAGTGCCACGCGGGGCCGGGCAGGTCCTGCAGGGGTGCGGGACGGTGCGGGCGGGTGCCGACACCGAGCACGAGCCGCCGGGCGAGCCGGGTCTCCGTCGCACCCGTGCGGACGTCGCGGGCGTGCACGCGGTAGGCACCGGAGCCGTCGTCGGCCGCGGCGTCCCACTCCACCGAGGTGACCTCGCGACCGAGCACGACGGTGTCGCCGAGGCGGGACGCCGCCCAGCGGCAGTACGCGTCGTACTCGGCCCGCATCGGGTAGAAGGACTCGCGGACGTAGAAGGGGTAGAGGCGCCCGGTCTCCTTGAGCCACGCGAGGAACGAGAACGGGGAGGTCGGGTCGGCCAGCGACACGAGGTCGGCCAGGAACGGCACCTGCAGCGTGGCGTCGGGCAGCATCATCCCGGGGTGCCAGCGCAGCTCCTCCCGCGCGTCGAGGAAGACGCAGTCGAGGTCGGGCAGCGGCTCGGCGAGGCAGGCGAGACCGAGGTTGAACGGTCCGAGACCGATGCCGAGGAGGTCGTGCACGCGCATCACGCGACCTCCCCGGTGTGCTGGGGCCGGTCGGTCGCCGCGAGCGCCTCCCGGGCGTGGCCGCGGACCAGGTCGAGCACGTGCTGCACGTCGCCGAGCGTGGTCGCGGGGTTGAGCAGCGTCAGCTTCAGCCAGGTGCGCCCGCCGTGGCGGGTGCGGGCCACCGCGCCCAGCCCGGTGGCGTAGAGCCGCTTGCGGGCGGCCTCGTTCACCGCGTCGAGCATGGCGGGGGCGACGTCGGACTCGACGAAGCGGAAGAGCACCGTGGAGAGGTCACCGTGGGGCACGACCGCGAAGTCGGGGTCGCCCACGAGGTCCTCGCGGACCTGCGCGGCGAGGTCGACGACCGTGTCGAGCAGCTCGCCGATGCGGTCGGGGCCGAGCGTGCGGAGCGTCGTCCAGAGCTTGAGCGCGTCGAAGCGCCGGGTCGTCTGGAGGCTCTTGTCGACCTGGTTGGGGATCTCCTCGGCCACGTCGTCGACGGGGTTGAGGTAGGCCGCGTGGTGCGTCGCGTGGCGCAGCGTGCGGCGGTCGGCGACGACGAGCGCGCTGCAGGCGACCGGCTGGAAGAACGTCTTGTGGAAGTCGACGGTGACGGAGTCCGCCCGCTCGATGCCGGTGAGGAGGTGGCGCCGGCGGCGCGAGGTGAGCAGGCCACCGCCGTACGCCGCGTCGACGTGCAGCCAGACGTCGTGGCGCCGGCAGGCGCGGGCGACGGACGCGAGCGGGTCGATGCAGCCGAGGTCGGTCGTGCCGGCGGTCGCGACGACGGCCATCACGGTGCGGCCCTCCGCGCGCTGGCGTCGCAGCACCTCGTCGAGGTGGTCGACGTCGAGCCGACCCCGCTCGTCGACCCGTGTCGCGAGGACGGCGTCCTCGCCCATGCCGAGCACCATGGCGGCCTTGCGGCTCGAGAAGTGGGCGTTGGCCGACGTGACGACGCGGAGGTCGGAGAGCTCCGCGCCGGCCGCCAGCGCCTCCCCGCGTGCCAGGAGGAGCGCGTGGAGGTTGGACTGCGTGCCGCCCGTGGTGAAGATGCCGTCGGCGGTGTCGTCGAGGCCGACCCGCTGGGCGGTCCAGGCGATCAGGTGGCGCTCCATGAAGGTCGCGGGACCGCTCTGGTCCCACGTGTCGAGCGAGGAGTTCACCGCGGCCGAGACGACGTCGCCGACGACGGCGGGCAGGGCGACCGGGCAGTTGAGGTGCGCCTGGTAGTGCGGGTGGTGGAACCAGACGGCGTGGTCGAGGTAGACGTCGCGGACCTCGTCGAGCACGGCCCGGGTCGACGGCAGGGGCCGGTCGAGGTCGACCTCGGCGACGAGAGCGGCGGCCGCGTCCGGCGTGATGCCCGACAGCGGCCGGCGCGCCGTGGAGAAGGCCTCGACGAGCAGGTCGCGCGCAGCGTCGAGGTCGTGCCGCAGGGCGTCGACGGACGACGCGTCGAGCAGCGCGGGAACGGGGGACGCGGGGGATGCGGGGGAGTCGGCGGATCCGGAGGATCCGCGCGGCGTGCCGGTGGGCACGAAGGGGAGTGCCGAGCTCACTCTGACCTCCTGGTGGGGGATAAGGCAAGGCTCACCTAAGCAGACGCGTCCACGCCGATGTCAAACGGGAGTGATCCAGGCCACGACGCGGCCGCAGTCGCGGCTCGGGGTGGCGCAACCTGGGGCCGTGCGTCACAATGGCCAGCGGAAACCACACACGTGTCATCCGGTCTGCTCGTCCCGGGCTCGAGATCGCTGGGGAAGGCGTCGCTCGACGTCGGGACGAAGGAGGTCTGATGACCGCGCACAACTCTGCTCGCGTCACCACGCGGGGTGTCCTCTACGTGCACTCCGCCCCGTCTGCGCTGTGCCCCCACATCGAGTGGGCCGTCGCGGGCGTCCTCGGCGTGCCCGTGAACCTGGACTGGACCCCGCAGGGCGCCCAGGTCGGGACCTACCGCGCCGAGCTGTCCTGGACCGGTGCCGTCGGATCGGCCGCCCAGGTCGTGTCCGCGCTCCGCGGCTGGGAGCACCTGCGCTTCGAGATCACCGAGGAGCCCACGGCCGGATCCGAGGGCGCGCGCTTCTCCTCCACGCCCGAGCTCGGCATCTTCCACGCCGTCACCGGCGTGCACGGCGACATCCTCATCCCCGAGGACCGGCTCAAGGCCGCCGTGCTCAAGGCCGCGCTGGGGGAGACGGACCTGCTCGACGAGGTCGACCGGCTGCTCGGCAAGCCGTGGGACGACGAGCTCGAGACCTTCCGGCACGCGGGCGACGGCGCCCCGGTCCGCTGGCTGCACCAGGTCGTCTGAGGCGCCCCCCGACCTCCTCCTGACGTACGCCGGAGGGCGGGCCCCCGCGGGGAGCCCGCCCTCCGGCGTACGTGCGTCTGGTCCGTCCCGGTCGGGGACGGGACGTCAGAGCGGGATGTTGCCGTGCGCCCCGCGACGCACGCCCTGCGCCTGGGTCTCGGCGTCGATGGCCGCGGCGATGGCCGTGCGCGTGCGGGTCGGCTCGACGATCTCGTCGACGACACCGATCTCGACGGCCTTCTCGACGCCGCCGGCGATGCGCTCGTGCTCGGCGGCCAGCTCGGCCTCGACCTGCTCGCGCAGGTCGGGAGCGACCTCGGCCAGCTTGCGGCGGTGGAGGATGCGGATGGCCGCGACCGCGCCCATGACCGCCACCTCGGCGCCGGGCCAGGCCAGCACCTTCGTGGCGCCCAGGGAGCGCGAGTTCATCGCGATGTACGCGCCGCCGTAGGTCTTGCGGGTCACCAGGGTCACGCGCGGCACCACGCACTCGGCGAACGCGTGGAGGAGCTTCGCGCCGCGGCGCACCACGCCGTCCCACTCCTGGCCGACGCCCGGCAGGTAGCCCGGCACGTCGACGAGCACGACCAGCGGCACGCCGAAGGCGTCGCACAGCCGCACGAAGCGGGAGGCCTTCTCGGCAGAGAGCGAGTCGAGGCAGCCGCCGAGCCGGAGCGGGTTGTTGGCGACGACGCCGACGGTCCGTCCGCCGAGCCGTCCCAGCGACGTGACGACGTTGGGCGCCCAGCGGGCGTGCAGCTCGAGGCTCGAGCCCTCGTCGAGCACGCCGTCGATGAGGGGGTGCACGTCGTAGGCGCGCTTGCGCGACTCGGGCAGCAGGTCCTCGAGGTCGGTGTCCTCGACGGTCTCGACGCGCAGGGTGCCCTGGTCGCCGAGGAGCGAGGCCGTGGTGCGGGCCTGCGCGAGCGCGTCCGCCTCGCTGTCGGCGAGCAGGTGGACCACGCCGGAGCGTCGGCCGTGCGGCTCGGGACCACCGAGCCGCAGCATGTCGACGTCCTCGCCCGTCACGGACCGCACGACGTCGGGGCCGGTCACGAAGATGCGGCCCTCGGGGCCGAGCACGACGACATCGGTCAGCGCGGGGCCGTACGCCGCGCCGCCGGCCGCCGGGCCGAGCACGACGGAGATCTGGGGGATGCGACCGGAGGCCTGCGTCATGATGGCGAAGATGCGGCCGACGGCGTGCAGGGACGCGACGCCCTCCGCCAGCCGGGCACCGCCCGAGTGCCAGAGCCCGATGATCGGCACGCCGTCGGTGAGGGCGCGCTGGTAGGCCGTCACGACCACCTGGCAGCCGTCGACGCCCATGGCGCCACCCATGACGGTGGCGTCGGAGCAGAAGGCCACGGCCCGGGCGCCGTTCACGGTGCCGGTGGCGGCCAGCATGCCCGACAGGTCGTCGGGCGTCAGCAGCTCGAGGCTGCCCGCGTCGAAGAGGGCCGTCAGCCGCGTCAGCGGGTTGCGGGGATCCTCCTCGCGCGGCAGCTTCGGCTTCACCGTGCGGTTCGCGTTGGGGGAGGCCGCGGGGGCCGGCTGGGCGGTCTGGGTCATCAGGCGCTCCGGAAGGCGATGGCGACGTTGTGGCCGCCGAAGCCGAACGAGTTGTTGAGGGCGGCGATGTCGCCCTGGGGGAGGTCGCGCACCTTGTCGGCCAGGTCGAGGCCGACGTCCTCCGGGTCCTCGAGGTTGATGGTCGCGGGGACCGTGCGGTGGTGCAGCGCCAGGATGGTCGCGACGGACTCCAGGGCGCCGGCGGCGCCGAGCAGGTGACCCGTCATCGACTTGGTGGACGTGACCACCGCGGAGCCGGCGGCGTCGCCGAGCGCGTTGCGGATGGCGAGCGCCTCCGCGACGTCGCCCTGCGGGGTCGAGGTCGCGTGGGCGTTGATGTGCACGACGTCGCTCGCCGCGAGGTCACCCTCGACGAGCGCGCGCTTCATGGCGCGGGTGGCGCCGAGCCCGGCGGGGTCGGGCTGCGCGATGTCGTGGGAGTCCGCGGTGACGGCGGCGCCCGCGACCTCGGCGTACACCCGGGCGCCGCGCGCCTTGGCGTGCGCCTCCGACTCGAGCACCAGGACGGCCGCGCCCTCGCCGAGCACGAAGCCGTCGCGGCCCTTGTCCCACGGCCGCGAGGCGGCCGCCGGGTCGTCGTTGCGCTTGGAGAGCGCCATCATCTGGCCGAAGGCGGCCATGGGCAGCGGGTGCACCGCGGCCTCGGTGCCGCCGACGACGACGACGTCGGCGCGGCCGAGGCGGATGAGGTCGACGCCGAGGGCGATCGACTCGTTGCCGCTGGCGCACGCGGAGACGGGCGTGTGCACGCCGGCCTTGGCGTTCACCCGCAGGCCGACCGCCGCGGCGGGGCCGTTGGGCATGAGCATCGGGATCGCGAGGGGCGAGACCCGGCGCGGACCCGAGGCCAGCAGGTTGTCGTAGTTGGACAGCAGCGTGGTGACGCCGCCGATCCCGGAGGCGACCGCCACGGCGAGCCGCTCCGGGTCGACGTCGACCTCGCCCGCCGGACCCGTGAAGCCGGCGTCGGCCCACGCCTCGAGCGCCGCGACCAGCGCGAGCTGGCCGGAGCGGTCGAGACGGCGGGCCTTGACCCGCTCCAGCACCTCGGTGGGCTCGACCGCCACCCGGGCGGCGATGCGCGAGCCCAGGGTCTCGGCCCAGTCCTCGGTGAGCACGCGGACACCCGAGGTTCCCTCGAGGAGCGCGTTCCAGGTGCTCGCGACGTCACCGCCCACGGGGGAGGTGGCTCCGAGACCGGTGACGACGACACGGGTGCTGCTCATGTGGATCCTTCGCTGGCTGGGGTACGGCGGGCGGGGCGGTCGGGCCCTGGGTCAGGCCTGGTGCTTCTCGATGAAGCTCACGGCGTCGCCGACGGTCTTGAGGTTCTTGACCTCGTCGTCGGGGATGGTGACGCCGAACTTCTCCTCGCAGGCCACGACGACCTCGACCATCGACAGCGAGTCGACGTCCAGGTCGTCGACGAACGACTTGTCGAGCTGGACGTCCTCGACCGGGATGCCCGCGACCTCGTTGACGATGTCGGCGAGGTCGGTGCGGATCTCTTCGGTGGTGGCCATGCTGGGTTCCTTCCGGGTGGGTGGTGCAGTGAGGTGCAGCCGGGTGCTGCGGGTCGAGCTGTTCGGTGGTGCGCTCAGGGGACGACGACGACCTGTGCCGCGTAGGACAGGCCGGCGCCGAAGGCGACGAGCAGGGCGAGATCGCCCGAGCGTGCCTCTCCGTCGGCGACCATGCGCGCGAGCGCCATGGGGATCGATGCCGCCGACGTGTTCCCCTGCTCGGCGATGTCACGCGCGATCCGCACGTGGGCGGGGAGCTTCATCGCCCGGGCCATCGCGTCGGTGATGCGCATGTTCGCCTGGTGCGGCACGAACACGTCGAGGTCCTCGACGCGGATGCCGGCACGGTCGACCGCCTGCTGCGCGGTCTTCGCCATGGCGAAGGAGGCCCAGCGGAAGACCGCCGCGCCCTGCATCGCCATGAACGGGAACGTGGGGGAGTCGGAGGCGACGACGTCACGCCAGTCCGCCTTCTGGCGGATCAGGTCGTACTGCTCGCCGTCCGACCCCCAGACCACCGGACCGATGGCCGGGGTCTCGGAGGGTCCGACCACGACGGCGCCCGCGCCGTCCGCGAAGATGAACGCGGTGCCGCGGTCGGTCGGGTCGGTCATGTCGCTGAGCCGCTCGACCCCGATGACCAGCACGTGGCGGGCGGAGCCGCCGCGCACCATGTCGGAGGCGAGGGCCACGCCGTGGCAGAAGCCGGCGCAGGCGGCCGAGATGTCGAACGCGGCGGCCTGCTCCGTGCCCAGCTGGTGGGCGATCGCCGTCGCCGCCGACGGCAGGTTGAGCATGTGGCTGACGGTCGCGACGACCACGCAGTCCACCTGGCGCGGGTCGATGTCGGCCGCGGCCAGCGCCTCGCGCGCCGCCTCGACGGACATCATCTCGACGGTCTCGTCGTCGGCCGCCCAGCGGCGCTCCTTGATGCCGGAGCGCTGCTGGATCCACTCGTCGCTCGAGTCGATGGCCTCGACGACCTCGCTGTTGGGGACGACCCGACGCGGCCGGTAGGCGCCGACGCCCATGATCCGCGCGTACGCCGCCCCGGTGCCCGCCCCGAGGGTCACGCCGGCGGCCATCAGGCGGCGCCCGACGGGTGGAGACGCAGCAGGGGCTGGCCCGGGGACACCAGGTCGCCGTCCTCGACGAGCCACTCGACGACGTGGCCACCGTGCAGCGCCTTGACCGGCGTGCGGTCGCGGAGGCTGACGACGGAGCCGATGGTCGCGTCGGGGGAGAGCACCTCGCTGGCGCCCGCCTCCTCGTCGCGCTCGAAGGTGCCCTTCGCCGGTGACACCACCATGCGCCACGTCGGGCTGGTGGTCATGAGCGAGCGCTCGCCGTGCTTGCGCACGAAGTCCCGGGCGTCGTCCAGCTGGTCGGGGGTGTTGAGCGCGAACGTCTCGACGCCCTTCATCGCCCGCTTGGCGATGCCGGTGAGGGTGCCCGCCGGGGGCATCTCCAGCACGCCGGTGACACCCAGGTCGAGCATGGTCTCCATGCAGAGGTCCCAGCGGACCGGGTTGGCGATCTGGGACACGATCCGGCGCAGCACGTCCTTGCCCTCGTGCACGACGCGCCCGTCGCGGTTCGAGATGACGGGGATGCGGGCGTCGTGGGTCGACACGGCCGCGGCGAGACCGCCGAGGTGGTCGACGGCCGGGGCCATGTGGTGCGTGTGGAAGGCGCCGGCGACGCTCAGGGGGCGGAGGCGCGCCCGCGCGGGCGCGTCGTCGGCGAACGCGGCGAGCTGCTCCATCGTGCCGGCGGCCACGACCTGGCCGGGGCCGTTGTCGTTGGCGGGCACCAGCCCGTGCTTCGCGATCGCGGCCAGCACCTCGTCGCGGTCGCCGCCGAGCACGGCGGTCATCCCGGTCGGGGTGACCTTCGCGGCGGCGGCCATGGCGCGGCCGCGCTCGCGGACGAGCACCATCGCCTGCTCGGCGGTGATGGCCCGGGCGCCCGCAGCGGCGGCGAGCTCGCCGACGCTGTGGCCCGCGACGGCGCCGACCCTGTCGAAGCCGTCCGCCGGGTGCGGGAAGAGCTCGAGGGCGGTGACGAGGCCGGCCGCGACGAGGAGCGGCTGGGCGATCTGCGTGTCGCGGATCGTCTCCGCGTCCGCCTCGGTGCCGTAGTGGGCGAGGTCGAGGTCGGCGACGCTCGAGAGGTAGGCGAACCGCGTCGCGAACGTCGAGTCCTCGAGCCAGGGGCGGAGGAAGCCGGGGGTCTGGGCGCCCTGTCCGGGCGCGAGTACGACGAGCACCCCCCTACTGTGCCTTGTGGCGTTCCCACCACTCGCCCGCGCCGCGAACGAAGTTGAGGGCCCTGTCGTTGTGGAGACCCTCCAAAAGCGGGTTACCGCTCGGTCCCGACCGCCGGCTCGTCGTCGAGGGTTCAGGCCGACGTCGGTCCGAGTTCCTCCCGTGCACCCTCGCGCCCACCGTCCCGCGCGCCGTCCCGCACGACCTGCCGGCCCAGGGCCAGGGCGATCTGCAGCGTGAAGCCGTCCCGGGGGTCGGCCGGGGTGCACCCCGTGACCTCGGCGACCTGCGCCAGGCGGTAGCGCACCGTGTTGGGGTGCACGAAGAGCGCCCGCGCGGTGGCCTCGATGGAGGACCGCTGCGCGAAGAAGGTCGTCAGCGTCTCGACGAGCGCCGACCGGTGCTCCGCCAGCGGCCGGTGCACGTGGTCGAGCAGCTGGGCGCCGGCCCCGCGCTCACCGGCGAGCAACCGCTCCGGCAGGAGGTCGAGCGCATGCACCGGCCGGGGCGCGTCGGGCCACGCGACCGCGACCGCGTGTGCGGCGACGGCCTCCCGTGCCGAGACGTGGGCGGCCGCGAGGTCCTCGACCCACGGTCCGACCACGACCGTCCCGTCGTCGAACTGGTCGAGCACCGCCGCGGCGGCGTCCAGCACGCCCGGCTGGGCGCCGTCGTCGTCCGTCCCCGGGCGCCCCTCCCGTCGGACCCCGCCGAGCACCACCACGAGGCGGTGCCCCTGGATCGCGCACAGCACGTCGGAGACGCGGGCGAGGGCACGGCGACGTACTTCTCCCACGAGGTCGGGGGCCGGCCGGCTCGTCGCGACGTCACCCACGACGACGCACACGCCGCGGCCCTGCCCCCAACCCAGCGCGCTGGCGCGCGACAGCACCTCGGCGTCGGCGTCGCCCCGCACGACGCTGTCGACGACGAGCGCCTCGAGGCGGGCGTCCCACGCCCCGCGCAGCTCGGCCGCCCGGGCGTAGACGCGGGCGGTCGCGAAGGCGAGCTCGCGCCCGTAGTGCAGCACCCCGGCGTGGACCGCCGCGCGGTCGACCGGCTCGAGGAGGGGCTCGACGTTGGCCTCGACGACGTCGATCGCGAGTCGCACGAGGTCGACGGTCTGCTGGAGCGTGATGACCCCGGCGAGGGCCCGGGGGGCGGCGCCGAAGACGGTGCCCGCGATGAGGGTGTCGGCGGGCTGGTCCTCACCGCCGTGGCGCCACCACTCGACGAAGCTGCGGATGCCCGCCTGGATCACGAAGCCCACCCACGAGCGGTCCTCCGCGGACAGGTCGCGGAACCACGCGACGTCCGACTCCATCCGCTGCGTCGCGGCGGTGCTCAGGCTGCCGAGGGCCCGCTGCAGCGCGTCGGCCGTGCGGGCCCGGTGCTCGGCGTCGTCCGCCGCCGAGGGGGGCGGGGGCGGAGGGGTGACCACCGTCCGAGGATAGTGGCCGGTCACGGCTGCGTGACGTCTGCGTCACGGCCGCCCGCTCCCGGTGGTGGGCCTGGTTGGATGCCTCTCGTCCGGTCGTCGCGCATGAGGAGGACCCGTGGGCACGATCTCGTCCGCTCCCCCCGAGGTCCGGTACGTCGAGGTGCACGGCCACCGACGGGCCTACGTCGTCGCCGGCGAGGGCCCCGTGCTGCTCCTCCTCCACGGTCTCGGCTGCGACCACACCACGTGGGCCCCGGTGGTGCAGGCCCTCGCCCGGACCCACACGGTCATCGCTCCGGACCTGCTGGGGCACGGTGCCTCGGCCAAGCCGCGCGCCGACTACAGCGTGGGCGGCTACGCCAACGGCATGCGGGACCTGCTGACGGTGCTCGGGGTGGACAAGGTGACCGTGGTCGGCCACAGCTTCGGCGGTGGCGTCGCGATGCAGTTCGCCTACCAGTTCCCCGAGCGCACCGAGCGGCTCGTGCTCGTCGCCAGCGGCGGGCTCGGTCCCGAGGTGACGCCGTTCATCCGGGCCATCACGACGCCCGGGTTCCACCAGGCGGTCGGTGCGCTCATGCTGCCCGGCGTGCGGCACGCCGTGGTCGGGTCCCTCCGCGCGCTCGGGCAGGTGCCGACGAGCCACACGCGCGACCTGGCGGAGATCGCGGAGATCCTCGAGACGTTCCGCGACCCGCGGGCGCGGGCGGCGGTCCGCCACGTGGTGCGCCACGTGGTCGACTGGCACGGCCAGGTCGTGACCATGGCGGACCGCGCCTACCTGACCGAGGCCATGCCGATGCTCGTGGTCTGGGGCACCGAGGACCGCGTGATCCCCGCCTCCCACGCCGCCAACGCGGCCGTGCTCGCCCCGCGGGCCCGCATCGAGCTCGTGCCCGACGCCGGTCACTTCCCCCACAAGAACCACCCCGAGCGGTTCGTCGCGATCCTCGAGGACTTCGTCGCGACGACCCGACCCGCGACGTACAGCCGCGCCCGCTGGCGCCGCTACCTGACCCAGGGGCCGGCCGCGTCGGTGGCGCAGGCCGAGGCCGGCAGCCGTCCCGTGCGGCCGACGCCGCTGCCCCGCGGTCCCCGGGCCGTCACGTCGGGCCGGGGCGCCTGAGCGCCACGCCGGGCCCTCGGGCCCGGGGCCGGGGGCCGCGCCCGGCTGAGGAAAGTGCGCGCGGCGTCCGACCTGGCGGAAGAAAACGCGGACCGGAAGGTCGGGGCCCTCGGGGCGGTTTCTAGTGGTCGGTGCAACACGGCTGTGGGGGTTGTGTTGCGGGATCAAGAAGCGGCGCGTGCGCGGGGTCTGGGGCTGTTGGCGGCCGGGGTCCCGGCGAAGCAGGTGTCCGAGTTGCTGGGGTGGGATCGAGACACGGTGGCTTCATGGGCCACAGTCGCTGGCATGCGACTGCGCAAGGGCCGCCACGGCGGTGTTGTCGGTGCCCATCCACCCCCGCTGGACGGTGACTGGGTCGATGAGCACGGCCGGTTGAGCCAGGCCGGGCGGGCCTTGATCCAGATCCGTCGCAGCGAGGGACGGTGTCCAGCACGGATCGCTGCCGAGCTCGGGGTGCACCGCAGCACGGTGGGACGCGAACTGGCCCGCAACACCCGCCTGGGTCGCTACCACGCTGCTGCAGCGCAGGTGATGACCGAGCAGCGCCGGCCCCGGCCCCGCCCGTCCAAGCTCGCAGTTCGTGCAGACACCGGCGTGGATGCGGGTGTGGATGCGGGTGTGGATGGGGGTGCCGGTGAGGTGCTGCGCGCAGCGGTGCTGGTCCGGTTGAACAACCGGTTCTCACCCGTGCAGGTCAGCCAGGATCTGCGGCGGTGCTATCCGGGGCGCGACGATATGCAGGTGAGCCACGAGACGATCTACCAAGCGCTCTACGTGCAGGGCAAGGGATCGCTGCGTGAGGAGCTGAAGGTCGAGAAAGCGTTGCGCAGCGGCCGCACCAGCCGTCGGCCCCGCTCGGCGCTGCCCCCACGGTCCAACCGGTCCTGGATCGGTGCCGAGGCCCACATCAGCCACCGCCCACCCGAAGCCGCCGACCGCGCCGTACCCGGGCACTGGGAGGGCGACCTCGTCATCGGCGCCGGCGGGCGTTCGGCGTTGATCACCCTGGTCGAACGCTCGACCCGCTACGCCCTGATCCGACGGCTGCCGCTGACCCACGACGCCACCACCGTCGCAGCTGCCCTGGTCACGATGATGACCAACCTGCCCGAGTCGTTGCGCCGCTCGCTGACCTGGGACCAGGGCAGCGAGATGGCCGCGCACACCACCTTCACCCTGGCCACCGGATGCCCCGTCTACTTCGCCGACCCCCACAGCCCCTGGCAACGCGGCACCAACGAGAACACCAACGGACTCGTGCGCGACATCCACCCCAAGGGCACCGACTTCAACCACGTCAGCGACGCCGACATCACCGAGACCGAACGCCTCCTCAACATCCGCCCCCGCCAAACCCTCAACTGGGACACCCCCGCCGATAGGCTCCAACAACTACTCAACGTTGCACCGACCACCTGAAGCCGCCCGGCGTGTCGCGGCCGAGAGTCCGCGTTCTCTTTCCGCCGGGCTGGACCGCGTCCGCGTTTTCCTTTCCGCGGGCCCTCGGGGCACTCGGGCGGCCCAGGAGAAAGCTCTCGCGGTCCGGGGAACATTCGTCCCCGCGCCGTACCCTCCGGCAGGTCGTCGGACGGCGGCACCACCGCGATGACGCCCGTCGTGACCACCTCGGCCGCGGTGGGGGAGACCTCGGCGCCGGTGAGAGCGTTGACCAGCGTGCTCTTGCCGCGCTTGACCTCGCCGACCACGACCACCGACGGCGGGGGCGGGACGGCGCTCACCGGCGTCATGGCGAGGGCGACGTCCTCCGTCATGCCCAGCTTCGTCAGCAGGCCGACGGCCCCGCCGAGCGCCTTCTTCTGGCTCGGCTGCAGGCGCACCCGGATGGGGTACTCACGGGGCTCGGCCCGCGCCACGGGTGCGCTCGGAGGGGTGCTCACGTCGGTGGGATGCACGAGGGGCCGCGGATGTTCCCGGACCGATCGACTTTTTCTCGGTCCGGGCTCCGCGGCCCCTCGTCGGGTGGTGACGCGTCAGGCGTCGCCGCCCTCCTGCTTGACGTCCTTCACGGCCGTCGGGTCGTCCACGCGGTAGGCGTCGAACGCCTTCTGCACGACCGACGGGTCGATCTCGCCGGCCTCGGCCAGCGACTGCAGCGCCGCGACCACGACCGACTGGGCGTCGATGTGGAAGAAGCGCCGCGCCGACGGGCGGGTGTCGGCGAAGCCGAACCCGTCCGCACCGAGCACCCGGTAGTCCTCCGGCACCCAGCGGGCGATCTGGAGGGGCACCGCGGCCATGTAGTCCGACACCGCGATGACCGGGCCGTCGGAGCCGGCGAGCTTGTCGGCCACGTACGCCGTGCGCGGGGTCTCGCTCGGGTGCAGGAGGTTCCACTCCTCGGCGGCGACGCCGTCCCGGGCCAGCTCGTTCCACGAGGTCACCGACCACGTGTCCGCGGCGACGCCCCACTCCTCGGCCAGCAGGCGCTGCGCCTCGGCGATCCACGGGAAGCCGACGCCCGACGCGAGCAGCTGCACGCGCGGGCCCTGGGCCTCCGACGTGGAGACCTTGTGGATGCCCTTGAGGATGCCCTCGACGTCCACGTCCTCCGGCTCGGCCGGCTGCGCCACCGGCTCGTTGTAGACCGTGAGGTAGAAGATGACGTCCTCGCCCTGCGGGTGCTGCTCGGTCGCGCCGTACATGCGCTCGAGGCCGGACCGCATCACGTGCGCCACCTCGTAGGAGAACGCCGGGTCGTAGTGCACGACCGCGGGGTTCGTCGACGCCAGCAGCGGGGAGTGCCCGTCGGCGTGCTGCAGGCCCTCACCGGTCAGCGTCGTGCGTCCGGCGGTCGCACCCACGAGGAAGCCCCGGGAGAGCTGGTCGGCCATGGCCCAGATCGAGTCGCCCGTGCGCTGGAACCCGAACATCGAGTAGAAGATGTAGAACGGGATCATCGTCTCGCCGTGGGTGGCGTACGCCGAGCCCGCGGCCGTCGCCGACGCCATGGCGCCCGCCTCGGAGATGCCCTCGTGGAGCAGCTGCCCCGAGGTCGACTCCTTGTAGGCCAGCAGCATGTTGCGGTCGACCGACTCGTAGGTCTGCCCCATCGGGTTGTAGACCTTGGCGCTCGGGAACATCGAGTCCATGCCGAACGTGCGGTACTCGTCCGGGGCGATCGGCACGATGCGGGCGCCGATCTCCGGGTCGCGCATCCAGTCGCGCAGCAGGCGGACGGCGGCCATGGTCGTGGCGACCTTGTTCTTGCCGGCGCCCTTCTTGAGCTCCGCGTAGACCTTGTCGCCCGGGAGCTTGAGCATGGTCGAGCGGTTGACGCGCTTCGGCAGCGAGCCGCCGAGCTGCTTGCGCCGCTCCATCATGTACTCCATCTCGGGGGACTTCTCGCCCGGGTGGAAGAAGGGCGCGGCGCCCGTCTCCTCGTAGGCGAGGTCGAGGTCCCGGTCCGAGATCGGCAGGTAGAGCCGGTCGCGGAAGCGCTTGACGTCGTCCTTCGTCAGCTTCTTCATCTGGTGCGTGGCGTTCTTGCCCTCGAGGGCGTCGATCGTCCAGCCCTTGATGGTCTGCGCCAGGATCACCGTCGGCTGACCCGTGTGCTTGGTCGCGGCGTCGAAGGCCGAGTAGACCTTGCGGTAGTCGTGACCACCGCGCGGGAGCTTGCGGATCTGCTCGTCCGACATGTGCTCGACCATGGCGCGCAGGCGCGGGTCGCCGCCGAAGAAGCTCTCGCGGATGTAGTCGCCGGACTCGACCGAGTAGGTCTGGAAGGCGCCGTCGGGGGTGCTGTTCATCTTGTTGACGAGCACGCCGTCGACGTCGCGGGCCAGCAGCTGGTCCCACTCACGGCCCCAGACGACCTTGATGACGTTCCAGCCCGCGCCCCGGAAGTTGGACTCGAGCTCCTGGATGATCTTGCCGTTGCCCGTCACCGGGCCGTCGAGCTGCTGCAGGTTGCAGTTGATGACCCAGGTGAGGTTGTCGAGCTCCTCGCGGGCCGCGACCCGGATGGCGCCGAGCGACTCGGGCTCGGCCATCTCGCCGTCGCCGAGGAAGGCCCACACGTGCTGCTGCGAGGTGTCCTTGATGCCGCGGTTCTGCAGGTAGCGGTTGAAGCGCGCCTGGTAGATCGACCCGATGGCCGTGAGACCCATCGACACGGTCGGGAACTCCCAGAACCCGGGCATGAGCCGGGGGTGGGGGTACGACGAGAGACCCTGCCCGACACCGTGCTGCACCTCCTGGCGGAAGCGGTACAGCTGCTCCTCGGAGAGACGGCCCTCGAGGAACGCGCGGGCGTAGACACCGGGGGAGGCGTGGCCCTGGATGTAGACCTGGTCGCCGCCGCCGGGGGCGTCCTTGCCGCGGAAGAAGTGGTTGAAGCCGACCTCGTAGAGGCTGGCGGAGGACTGGTAGGTCGCGATGTGGCCGCCGACCTCCAGGCCCTTGCGGTTCGCGCTCGACACCATCATCGCGGCGTTCCACCGGATGTAGGCCCGGATGCGGCGCTCGATCTCCTCGTCGCCGGGGAACCACGGTTCGCGCTCGGGCGGGATCGTGTTGATGTAGTCCGTGGAGCGCAGGGCCGGCACGCCGACCTGCTTCTCCCGGGCCCGCTCGAGGAGTCTCAGCATCAGGTAGCGGGCGCGGTCGCGCCCACGGTCCTCGATCAGGGAGTCGAAGGAGTCGAGCCACTCGTGCGTCTCGTCGGGGTCGATGTCGGGCAACTGGGTCGGCAGGCCCTCATGGATCACGGACGGTGAAGTGGGACGCGACTGGCTGGGTCGGGGTGTCGGGTCAGCGGTCACGTCGGCCATCGTCGCACGTGGCGCAGCCACAAGAAATCTACCCGTGGGTACGTGGGCGCGCTCGCGCGCGGACGCGGGCGGCGCGCGTCGTAGCGGGAGGCTCGGCGGCAACTCGCGCCGCCCGTTGGGGACGAATGGGTTGCGCGGGCTGCGGAAACCGGCTGGACTACGGGGCACGCCGCGTGCAGGCGCGCGGCGACAGGCAGGACCGACAGGTCGAGACAGCAGGGAAGTGGAGGGTCGAGTGAGCGCGACGTCGGGTGGAGGTTCCACCCAGACCGCCGGAGCCGCGGGCAACGTGGCGAGCCGGCTGGGACTGACGGTCGGCACGGTCGTCCAGGAGCTCGGGTGGGACGAGGACACCGATGACGAGCTGCGGCAGGCGATCGAGGACGCGATCGACGGCGACATGGTCGACGGCGACGACGGAACGGTCGTGGACGCCGTCGTGCTGTGGTGGCGCGCCGACGACGGCGACCTCACCGACGGGCTCGTGGACTCCCTCGCCGATCTCGCCGCGGGCGGCGTGATCTGGCTCCTGACCCCGAAGGTCGGCCGGCCGGGGTCCGTCGAGCCCGCCGACATCGCCGAGGCGGCGGACACGGCGGGGCTCTCCCAGACCACCACCGCGGCCGTGAGCCGCGAGTGGAGCGCCGTGCGCCTCGAGGCGCCCAAGCAGGCCTGACGCCACGCCCGGTGTCGCCGCGGTCACGCGTGCGTGTTCTGTAACTCAGAGTGACACTTTCTGTTCACATCTGGGGAACGTCTCGCTACTGTGACGCGCAGGCGATCGGAAGGAGCGCGGCGTGGGCGCAGTGCGGACGAAGGTGGCAGATGCGGGCACGAGCCTGCGGGTCCTGGCCGGGGCCGGGATAGTCCGGCCGTACTCCCCGCGGGTCCTCGCCGGGATGCTCGGCACCCTGCGGTCGTGGGGGACCAGCCCCGCCGGGGGGTTCCGCACGGCCGCGCTCCGTTGGCCCGACGAGGTCGGTGTCGTCGACGAGCGCGGCGAGCTCACCTGGGGCCAGCTGCACCGCCGCACGAACGCCCTCGCCGCCTCGCTGCGGCAGGAGGGCGTGCGGGCCGGTGACGGCGTGGCCGTCATGTGTCGCAACCACCGCGGTTTCATCGAGGCGTCCGTCGCGGCCAGCAAGCTCGGTGCGGACGTCCTCTACCTCAACACCGCCTTCGCCGGGCCGCAGCTGGTCGACGTGCTCGAGCGCGAGGCGCCGCGGATCGTCGTGCACGACGAGGAGTTCACCGAGATGCTCGCCGCGGCGGACGTCGAGCACCGGGTGCTGGCCTGGGTCGACGACGAGCCTGCCGGGACCGCCGGCGACACGGCCGGCCGGTCGGACGGCGTGCGCACGCTCGAGGAGCTCATCGCCCGGGGTGACGAGGCCGAGCTCGAGCCGCCGGAGCGCGAGGGCCGCACGATCATCCTCACCTCGGGCACGACCGGCACGCCCAAGGGCGCGCCGCGGCCACAAGGGGGCGTCCCGGCCGCGGTCTCCCTGCTGTCGCGGATGCCGCTGCGCTCCCGGTGGCGGTGCTTCGTGGCGGCGCCGCTCTTCCACACCTGGGGCTTCGCCCACTACCAGCTCGCCATGCTGCTCGGCACGACGTTGGTGCTGCGTCGACGGTTCGACCCGGAGGAGGCGCTCGTGGTGCTCGCGGAGGAGCGCTGCGACTCGTTCGTGGTCATCCCCGTCATGCTCCAGCGGATCCTCGCGCTCCCGTCGAGCGTGCTGGACGCGCACCGGCTGCCCCGCCTGACCGTCGTGGCGTCCTCGGGGTCGGCCCTGCCGGGCGACCTCGCGCTCACCTGGATGGACCGCTTCGGCGACAACCTCTACAGCACCTACGGCTCGACCGAGGTCGCCTGGGCGAGCATCGCCGATCCCCAGGACCTCCGCGAGGCGCCGTCGTCGGCGGGCCGTCTGCCGCACGCCACCGTCGTCAAGATCCTCGACGAGACGGGCGCGGAGGTGCCGCCGGGCGAGCCGGGCCGCATCTTCGTCGGCAACGACCTGCAGATCGAGGGCTACACGGGCGGAGGGGCGAAGGAGGTCGTCGACGGGCTGATGTCGTCGGGCGACGTCGGGCGCTTCGGTCCCGACGGTCGGCTCTACGTCGAGGGCCGCGACGACGAGATGATCGTCTCCGGCGGCGAGAACGTCTTCCCGAAGGAGGTCGAGGACTGCCTCGCCCGCCACGAGGCCGTCGCCGAGGTGGCGGCCATCGGGGTGGAGGACGACGACTTCGGCAAGCGGCTGCGCGCCTTCGTGGTGCTCGTCGACGGCGCCGACGCCGACGAGGAGTCGTTGAAGGGCTGGGTCAAGCAGAACCTCGCGCGCTACAAGGTGCCGCGCGAGATCGTGCTGCTCGACGAGCTGCCGCGGAACGCGACCGGCAAGGTGCTGAAGCGCGAGCTCGACGCCGACTGAGCGGGCGGTCCCGCACGGCGCTGGGTGCGGGCGTCCGGGGGCGGTCGATCCCGACGCGGAGCGGTGGGAGGATGGGTGCCATGTTCCCGATGAGTGACGACGCGCGCGCGACGACGCCGTGCGGCGGTGCGGGCGGTGCGTGCGACGACGTCTCGGCTCTCCCGGTCGGCGCCCCGGCGCCGGACTTCGCGCTGCGCGACCAGTTCGGCCAGACGGTGCGGCTCTCCGACTTCCGTGACCGCAAGGCGGTGGCGGTGCTGTTCATCCCGTTCGCGTTCTCCGGCGTGTGCACCGGCGAGCTCGGAGCCGTGCAGGCCCGCCTCGCCTCGTTCCTCACCTTCGACACGGAGGTCGTGGTCGTCTCCTGCGACCCGGTCTACTCCTTGCGTGCGTTCGCCGAGCGGGACGGCCTGGACATGACGCTCCTCTCGGACTTCTGGCCGCACGGGGCGGTCTCCGCGGCGTACGGGGTGTTCGACGCCTCCCGGGGCGCCCCGCGCCGGTCGTCCTTCGTGGTCGACCCCCGGGGCACCATCAGCTGGGCCGTGCACAACGACCTCCGCCAGGGACGCGACCTCGACGCCCACCTCGCGGCCCTGCAGCAGGCGGTCGGCGAGCCGGTCTGACGGGCCGGGCCGATCCGTTCGACAGGTCTGGACCAGCAGACCCCCACGTGTCGCATCGTGAGACGAAGGGTGGCCCCGACGTGAATTCGTTGCCCGCGCGATGCATGATCGTCATGTCGCGCCGCCGGAGACCCGAGACTCCGGCGGCGCGACTCTTGCATTTCCGGGCCGTGTCCGCCCACCGGTCGCGGTCCCGTAGGCTGAGCGCCGCTTCGGGCGAATAGCTCAGCTGGTCAGAGCGTCCGGTTTACACCCGGAAGGTCGGGGGTTCGAGCCCCTCTTCGCCCACCACCGCAGCGCATGAGAGCCCTCTCATCGACGCCTCACGCAGCGCTCACCGCCGGCGGCCACGGTTGCTCCACCAGCCGGCCCGCCCCTGCGGGCCTCGACGAAGGAGCCCCGCATGCTCATGAAGGTCATCCTCCCCGGGTTCGTCGCCCTCATGGGCGTGATCGGGGCGGCGATGCTCGCGCTGCCGTCGGTGGGCGGTCCGGAGACGTCCCGCACGGACGTGGTCGGCTCCGCGGCGAGCACCTCGACCGGTACGGCGGGGGTGACGGCCTCGCCGTCCCCGGAGCCCCGCGCGTCGACGGAGCCGACGGCGACGCCGACCGCGACCGCGAGCGCCGAGGCCCGGGGCGACGACGGGGCCGAGGCGCGCCCGTCGGCACCGCCCGCGACACCGGCACCGCCCGCGACACCGGCACCGCGCGCGACGTCGTCGCCGCGTCCGGTGGGCCCGCCGCCCGCCGCCGTACCGCCCCGAGACGACCACGACGACGACCGCGATGACGACGACGACCGCGATGACGACGACGACCGTGACGACGACGGGGATGACGACGGGGACGACGGGGACGACGACTGACCCCGCCCCGAGTCGTGGCCCCAGCGCAGCGGAAATCGGTGCGCTGGGGCCACGACCTGTGGGGGCAGGTCGTCAGCCGTTGAAGCGGTAGCCCATGCCGCGCACGGTCCCGATGGCCCCGGCGCCGAACTTCTTCCGCAGGTAGCCCACGTAGACGTCGACGACGTTCGAGCTCGGGTCGAAGTCGAGGCCCCAGACCGTGTCGAGCAGCTGCTCGCGCGACAGCACCTGGCCGGGGTTGCGCAGGAACATCTCGGCGAGGGTGAACTCGCGCGCCGACAGCTCGAGGGTGCGCCCCCCGACGGAGGCGCGCCGGGTGCGGAGGTCGAGGGTGACCCCGCCCGCGCTCAGCACGGAGCCCCGCGCGTCGTCACCGCCGGCACCGGCGTTGCGCAGGCGCACGCGCACCCGTGCCTGCAGCTCGCTGAACCGGAACGGCTTGGGCATGTAGTCGTCCGCGCCGCCGTCGAGGGCCGAGACGGTGTCCGTCGCGGAGTCACGCGCGGTCAGCACGATCACCGGCATGCGGGAGCCCTGGGACCGCAGCTGGTCGAGCACCTCGAAGCCGTCCATGCGCGGGAGCCCGATGTCGAGCACCATGAGGTCGAACGTGCCGCTGAGGGCGTGGTCGAGCCCGTCGACGCCGTCCCCGACCACGGTGACGCTGTGGCCCTCGGCACGCAGGCCCTTGGCGACGAAGGACGCGATCCGGCTCTCGTCCTCGACGATCAGGATGCTGGCCACGGGGGTTCCTCTCGGGTCGGGACGGTGAGCACGAAGAGCGCGCCGGTGGGCGAGGCCGGCGTGACGGCGACGGAGCCGCCGTGGGCCGCGGCGATCGCGGCGACGATGGACAGCCCGAGGCCGAAGCCCTCGTCGTCGTCGGGCACGTGGCTGCGGCCGAACCGCTCGAAGATGCGCTCGCGGTCGGCCTCGGGGACGCCGGGACCGCTGTCGCGCACCCAGAGCCGCACGGCCCCGTCCCGCGCCCCGTCCCGCACCACGTCCCATCCGACGGCGACCACGTCGCCCGGGGCGGTGTGCTTGACGGCGTTGTCGCAGAGCTGCAGCAGTGCCTGGGTGAGGCGTTGCTCGTCGGCCTCCAGGACGGGGGGTGCGACCGCGCCGGCCGGTACGTCGAGGGTCCAGTCCCGCGGCCCGAGCCCCCGCGCCTTCGACAGGACGGTGGCCGCCAGGTCGGCGACGTCCACCGGCGCCGTCGTGAGGAAGTCCGGGCGGTCGCTCTTGGCGAGCAGCAGCAGGTCGCCCACGAGCCGGGCCATCCGGTCCACCTCGTCGAGCAGCAGGTCGCGGGTCTCGCGGGCCTCCGGGGAGTCGGTCTCGAGCAGCTCGAGGTGGCCGCGGAGGATCGTCAGCGGCGTCCGCAGCTCGTGCCCGGCGTCGTCGAGGAACTGTCGCTGCCCCGTGAAGGCGGACTCGAGCCGGGCGAGCATGCCGTTCACGGTGCGGGTGAGGTCGGTGATGTCGTCGTTGCCCGTCTCGGGCACGCGTCGCGACAGGTCGGTGCCGCTGATCTCCTCGGCGCTGCGGCGGAGCACGCGGAGCGGACGCAGGAGCCGCCCGGACTGCCAGGAGGCCACCGCCACCACGAGCAGGAGCGCCGCCATCGCCACGAGCGTGTAGGTGCGCACGGTGTCGGTCAGCTGCTGGTGGGCGACGTCGGTGTAGGTCACGACGACGAGTGCTCCCTGCGACGTCGTCCCCCCCTCCTCGACCGAGGCGGGTTGCACCGTCAGGAGGAGGGACTGGCCGTCGATGGTCGTGCGCACCGAGCCACCGTCGGCCACGAGGGGCCGGACGGCCGCGGCGAAGGCGGGGGTGCCGGCGACGTCCTCCGGAGAGCTCCGCTCGGCCTGGTCGATGCGCGCGCCGTCCTCCCACCAGCCGACGAGCTTCTCCTCCTCCGTGGGCACGTTGCGCTGCACGAAGCCGTAGAGCAGGTCGGCGACCCCCACCGGCGCGACGCCGGTGAGCGGGTCCTCGGCGCCGGGCAGCTGGTAGGGCCCCGCGGTCGTCGCGAGCCGGCGGAACTCGTCGAGCTCCTGCTCCACCGCCTGCACGTGGACCGTGTCGATCCGGCGGTCCTCGATGACGTAGAAGCTGAACCCCGCCCCGGCGAGGGCCAGGGCGACGAGCACCGCCACGGTCGTCGTGATCCGCAGGCGGACGGAGAGCCCCGGGCGCACGGCGCGGGCCGGGGCGGGGGCGGGCGAGGAGCTCAGTCGTCGTCCCCGTCGTCGTCCCCGTCATCGCCGTCATCCACGTCGTCGTCCCCGTCGTCGTCGCTGTCATCGCCGTCGTCGTCGACGGGCTGCGGTGCCGGCGCGACGTACTGCGGTGCCGAGGTCGGGTCGGTCGGGGCGGCGGTGCCCGTCGCGGCGGGCGGGGCCGTGGGGGAGGAGGGCGACCCCGTGCCGGTCGCGGTCGGAGACCCCGCCCCCGGTGACGGGGGTGCGACCACGGGCCCGACCTGGGGGTCGGGGCTCTCGGCGGCCAGGACGCTGACGCCGAACCCGCCGACGAGGAGGCCCACGGTCACGCCGAGCAGGATCTTGAGGAGGGAGGACATGGTGAGCCCGATCCTGCCGCAGGACGGGGGAGGAGCCCAGCACCATGAGAGGACTCTCATGGCGCACCCCCGCTGCAGGGACACGTAGGCGGCAACGCCGTCGCAACCCGGCGGGCCTAGGGTGGTCGGCGTCACATCACGATGCCCCACCACGACGAGGAGGCCCACCGGTGATCGTCCCCCTGAGCGTGCGCGACTTCATGGATCGCGCGACGACCGTCTACCCCGACCGGACGGGCGTGGTCGACGAGCCCGACCAGCCGGCTCCGTCCCTCGGCACGCTGACGTACGGCGAGCTCGGGGACCTCGCGGCCCGTCAGGCCGCGCACCTCGACGCCCTGGGCATCGCGGTGGGGGAGCGCGTCGCCGTGGTGTCCCACAACAGTGCCCGCCTGCTCACCTCGTTCTTCGGGGTCGCCGGGTCGGGCCGCGTGTTCGTGCCGGTGAACTTCCGGCTGCGCCCCGACGAGGTGCGCTACATCGTGGAGCACTCGGGGGCGCGGGTGCTCTACGTCGACCCCGAGATCGACGAGGCGCTGGCCGACGTCGCGTGCGAGCACCGCTACGTCCTGGGCCAGGACGAGCACCTGTACGCCCCGGAGGGGGCCGAGCCGCGGCCGTGGGAGCCCGACGAGTCCGCGACGGCGTGCATCAACTACACGTCGGGCACCACCGCGCGCCCCAAGGGCGTGCAGATCACGCACCGCAACATCTGGGTCAACGCGACCACGTTCGCCCTGCACGCGGGGGTGACCGACCGGGACGTCTACCTGCACACGCTGCCGATGTTCCACGCCAACGGCTGGGGCATGCCGTTCGCCACCACGGGCCTGGGCGTGCCGCAGGTCGTGCTGCGCAAGGTCGACGGGGCCGAGATCCTGCGCCGCATCGAGCGGCACGGCGTCACGTTCCTGTGCGCGGCCCCCGCGGTCGTCGCGGCGGTCCTCGAGGCGGCACAGACCTGGGACGGGCCGGTGCCCGGTCGCGACCGCGTCCGCGTCATCGTGGCGGGTGCCCCGCCGCCGACGCGCACGGTCGCGCGCGTCGAGGAGGAGCTGGGGTGGGAGTTCATCCAGATCTACGGCCTCACCGAGACCTCGCCGCTGCTCACGGTGAACCGTTCGCGCGCCGAGTGGGACGACCTCGAGCCCGAGGAGCGGGCCGCCCGCCTCGTGCGCGCCGGGGCCCCGGCGCTGGGGGTGCGGCTCTCCGTCGACGAGCACGGCGAGGTGCTCGCGCGCGGCAACCAGGTGCTGGAGGGCTACTGGCAGCAGCCGGAGGAGACGGAGAAGGCGCTCGCCGGCGGCTGGTTCCACACGGGCGACGGCGGCACGCTCGAGGACGGCTACCTCACGATCAACGACCGCAAGAAGGACGTCATCATCACGGGTGGTGAGAACGTGTCGTCGATCGAGGTGGAGGACGCCCTGTTCTCCCACCCCGCGGTCGCCGAGGTCGCCGTCATCGGCGTGCCGAGCGAGAAGTGGGGCGAGACGATCAAGGCCCTCGTCGTGCTGGCGCCGGACACGTCCGCCGACGAGCCGGAGCTGATCGCATGGTGCAAGCAGCGGCTGGCGGGCTACAAGGCCCCGACGTCGGTCGAGATCCGCGACGAGCTGGCGCGCACCGCGACCGGCAAGCTGCAGAAGTTCAAGCTGCGCGCGCCGTACTGGGAGGGGCAGACCCGCCAGGTGAACTGACGGCTACGGTACGCCCATGACGACCTTGGGCGATGTGGTCGACCTGCTGCACGCGTGGTTCCCGCCGGCGACGGCGGAGGACTGGGACGCGGTGGGTCTCGTGTACGGCGATCCTGCGCGCACGGTGCGCAAGGTGATGTTCGCGGTCGACATCGACGAGGCGGTGGCCGAGGAGGCCGCCACCTGGGGCGCCGACCTGCTCGTCGTGCACCACCCGCTGTTCCTGCGCCCGGTGCACGGTTTCGCCGCGACGACGCCGAAGGGCCGCACCCTGAGCCGCCTCGCCGCGGCGGGCTGCGGGCTGCTGGTCGCCCACACCAACGCCGACCAGGCGGTCGGGGGCGTGTCGGAGGCGATGGCCGTCGCGCTCGGCATCACCGAGCTGGAGCCGATCGTGCCCGGCCCCAGCGAGCCCTACGACAAGGTGACGGTGCTCGTGCCCACCGACGCGGCCGCGCCCGTGCGGGCGGCGATCGCGGAGGCGGGTGCCGGGGCCATCGGGCACTACGACCACTGCACGTTCTCGGTCGCCGGCCAGGGTCGGTTCCGGCCCCTCGAGGGCGCGCAGCCCACGATCGGGACGGTCGGCGACATCGAGCTGGTGGAGGAGGAGCGGGTCGAGGCGATCCTGCCGCGGCGGCTCCGCCGGCGGGTCGTGGCCGCGCTCCTCGCGGCGCACCCCTACGAGGAGCCCGCGTACGACGTGGTCGAGCTCGCCGACCCCCACGCCCTCACGAGCGGCACGGGTCGCGTCGGTGTCGTGGAGCGCACCACGCTGCGCGCGTTCGCCCAGACCGTCGCCGACGCCCTGCCCGGCACCGCGGGCGGGGTGCGCGTCGCGGGGGACCCGGACCGGTCCGTCCGACGCATCGCCGTCTGCGGCGGCGCGGGCGACGGCCTGCTCGACGGTCTTGTCGGCTCGGACGTGGACGTCTACGTGACGAGCGACCTGCGCCACCACCGGGCGGCCGAGTTCGTCGCGGACGACGGGCCGGCGCTCGTCGACGTCGCGCACTGGGCCGCGGAGTGGACCTGGCTGCCCGTGGTGGCGGCGCGCGTGACGGACGCGCTCGGCGATAGTGTGGAGACGCGCGTCAGCACGCTGCGCACCGACCCGTGGCAGTTCCGCGTGGACCCCTCCGACCCGTCCGACCGCCCTGAGAGGAGCGCGTGATCAAAGCCGATCCCTTCGCGCAGCGCAAGCTGCTCGACGTCCAGGCCCTGGACTCCCGTCTCGACCAGCTGAAGCACCGCCGCACCCACCTGCCGCAGCTCGCCCGGCTCGAGGAGCTCGCCGCGAGCCGCCGCGGCGTCGACGACCAGGCGCGGGACGCGCGGATCGCCGTCGACGACCTGTCGCTCGAGCAGCGCAAGGCCGACGCCGACGTGGAGCAGGTCAAGGCGCGCCGTGCCCGCGACCAGCAGCGCATGGACGCCGGTCTCGTCACCAACCCCAAGGACCTCGAGCGGATGCAGAACGAGCTCGTCTCGCTCGAGCGCCGCATCGGGTCCCTGGAGGACACCGAGCTCGAGATCATGGAGCGCCTGGAGGAGGCCCAGGGTCGCCTCACCGCGGCCGAGGCCCGGCTCGCCGAGATCGACGCCGAGACGCAGGCGCTGTCGGCCGAGCGCGACGCGGCCTGGGCCGAGCTCGACGCCGAGCTCGAGGCGGCCGCCGCCGAGCGCAGCCCGCTCGTCGAGGACCTCCCGGCCGACCTGCTCGCGCTCTACGACAAGATCCGCCAGAAGCAGGGCGGCATCGGTGCCGCCGAGCTGCGCCGCCGGGAGTGCGGTGGCTGCCGCCTGACCCTCGACAACGCCGAGCTCGCGGTCATCAAGGCCGCCAGCGTGGACACGGTCGTGCGCTGCGAGGAGTGCTCGCGGATCCTCGTCCGCACGGGCGAGTCCGGCCTGTGACGTCCGCGGGCCCCGCCGAGGGCCCCGCCGAGGGCCCCGCCGCCGTCGTCGTCGAGGCGGACGGCGGGTCCCGGGGCAACCCCGGCCCCGCGGCGTACGGCGCGGTCCTGCGCGACGCCGCCACCGGCGAGGTCATCGCCCAGGACGGCGCGACGATCGGCCGGGCGACGAACAACGTGGCGGAGTACTCGGGCCTCATCGCCGGTCTGGAGCTGGCCGCGGCGTACGCGCCCGGCGCCCGGGTCGAGGTGCGCATGGACTCCAAGCTCGTCGTCGAGCAGATGGCGGGGCGCTGGAAGATCAAGCACCCGGACATGAAGCCGCTGGCGGCACGGGCGGGCGAGATCGCCCCGCCCGGCACGGTCTGGACGTGGGTGCCGCGGGCCGAGAACGCCGCGGCCGACCGGCTGGCCAACCAGGCCCTGGACGGTGTGCGGTCGGGCGTCGAGGTGCTGGCGAGCAGCGCCGGGACCGCGGCCGACGAGCCCGAGGTCACCGAGCAGGTGGACGTCGCCGAGCAGCAGGTCGCCCCTGCGGCGCCGACGACCCTGGTGATCGTGCGGCACGGCGTCACGGCCCACACCGCCGAGAAGCGCTTCTCGGGCGGCCTCGCGTCGGCGAACCCCCCGCTGGTCGAGGAGGGGCGTGCCCAGGTGCGCGCCACCGCCGCCTGGCTCCGACCGCTCGGGGAGGAGGTCGCCGCCGTGGTGACGTCGCCCGTGCGCCGGACGCGCGAGTCTGCGGAGATCCTCGCCGCGGCGCTCGAGGTGCCGCTCGTGGAGGAGCCGGGCTTCGCGGAGATGGAGTTCGGGGCGTGGGACGGCCTCACCTTCGGCGAGGTGCGGGCGCGGCACCAGGCCGACCTCGACGCCTGGCTCGGGTCGCTGGACGCCCGCGCGGGCGGTCCCCGCGGCGAGTCCTTCCGCGGCGTGGAGGAGCGCGTCCTCGCCGGTCTGCGCCGGGTGCTGGACACCTACCGCGGTCGCACGGTCGTCGTCGTCTCCCACGTGACGCCCATCAAGACCCTCGTCGCGCACGCGCTCGGGGCGCCGCTGACGGCCCTGTTCCGGATGGAGCTCGCGCCCGCCTCGGTGACCGTCGTCAGCCACTACGCGGGCGGGCGCGACGGCGAGGACACGGCCAGCCTGCGGCTCTTCAACGCCCGGCCCGGGGACGGTCCGTTCGGGGCCTGAGCACCCGAGCAGCGCTCAGAGCTCGGCGACCACCACGTCGAGCTGGGTGCCCCGGGGCGTGGGGGCGCCCTCCTCGACGTACCAGCCCAGGTCGCGCAGCTGCGCCGCGAACGCCTGCGGGGTGCGCGGGGTGCCGCCGTCGGTGAGGACGGCCCGCACGATGCGGCCCTTCGTCGCCTTGTTGAAGTGGCTGACGACCTTGCGGGCGCCCTGGTGCTCGTGGAGCACCCGCACGGTGACGGTCCGCCGGGCCACGTCGCCCTCGGGGCGCCAGAACGCGGCGTACGTGCCCGACCGGAGGTCGACGAGCACCCCCGAGCCGACGCCCTCGGCCACGGCCTCGCCGAGGTGCCGGCGCCAGTGGGCGGCGACGGGGCCGAGGCCCGGGAGGGTGGTGTCGCCGGAGAGGCGGTACGACGGGATCCGGTCCGCGAGGCGGACGAGCCCGAACACGGACGACGTCACGGCCACCCGGCGCAGGCGGCGGCGCGCCGCGGCGTCGAGGGAGGCGGCGTCGAGCGCGTCGTAGACCACGCCGGTGTAGATCTGCTCGGCGCGAGCGGTCGGCGCCGTGCGGAGGCCGGCGTTGCGGGCCACGAGCTCGGTCTGCGTCGGCCCCAGGCCGAGCACCGCGGCCGCGGCGGCGGCGTCCGCTCCGGCGTCGGCGGAGCACAGCCCGACGAGCGCGTCCAGCACCTCCTCGCGGCCCGGGGTGAGCACGGGGAAGGACAGCGACCCGAGGTCGAGCGGCTTCCCGCGGGTCGGCGCGGACTTGCCCTCGCTGGGCGGCAGGAGGAGGAGCACGACGTGCCACTCTAGGGCCCGGCCGGGTACGCCGCGTCGCCCGGTTGAGCCCCCGTGCTCAGTCCCGCCGGGGTCGGCGCGGCGTAGGAAGGACCCCATGTCCACGAACGAGCCCGTCGTCGCCCACCGCCCGTCCCTCCGCGACCTCGCCTGGGGGATCGCCGTCGCCGTCCTCGCCGCCGCCGCGTGGTGCGGGTGGATGGGCTGGGACGACGAGTACCAGGTCGATGCCGCGACGAACGAGATCAGCGGGCCCTACGAGGCGTGGCAGGTCGTCGGCTGCGTCCTGACGCTGCTCGTTCTCGGGGTGGTCGCCGCGCGGTGGTGGCGCCCCTTCGCCACGGCGATCGTGCTGTCCGTCTCCTTCACCGTCGCCTGGTCGGTGACGGCGACGACGATGGACGACGAGGAGACCGGCCTGTGGATGATCGGCGCCGTCATGGTGCTGGTCGGCACGTCCGCCGTATCCCTCCTGCTGGCGGCCATGGTGGCGGCTGTCCGCTCGCGGGAGCCGCGGTGACGGGTCCCGACGTAACGTCGGTGGGACCCGACCGACAGCGATCACCAGGAGGTGCCCCCGTGGCGGAGAAGAAGGGCCCCGGCCCGAGCGTCAAGGACGACGAGACCTACGAGGCGCTGCGCCGCGAGGGCGCGAGCAAGGAGAAGGCGGCACGCATCGCGAACGCCTCGGCCAAGGAGGGGTCCGACACCGTCGGGCGGCGCGGCGGGAAGGCGGGGTCCTACGAGGACTGGACCGTCGAGGACCTGCGCAAGCGCGCCGCCGAGCTCGACGTCGAGGGTCGCTCGTCGATGAAGAAGGACGAGCTGGTCAAGGCGCTGCGCGACCGCTGAGCCGCTCGGCGCCCGCCGGGCCGGCTCAGCCCACGAGACCGTGCTCGTGGGCGAAGACGACGATCTGCACGCGGTCGCGGAGCCCGAGCTTGCGCAGGATGGCGCCGACGTGGGTCTTCACCGTCGACTCGCTGACGAACACGCTCTCCGCGATCTCGGCGTTGGACCGTCCGCGGGCCACCGCCGCGAACACCTCGCGCTCCTTGTCCGTGAGGGAGACGTACGTCGCGGGCGGTGGCGCCTGCGCCCGCAGCTGCCCGTCGAGCAGGGTCGCGAGGTCCTGCGGGGCGAGCACCGCGTTGCCGTGGTGGACGGTGCGGACGGCGTCGCGCAGCAGCAGCGGCGTGGTGTCCTTCAGCAGGAACCCGCTCGCGCCGTACCGGATCGCCGTCGCCGCCCGGTCGTCGAGGTTGAACGTCGTGAGCACGACGACCCGCACGGGCCGCTCGCGGCGCGCCACCCGCTCCGGCGAGAAGATCTGCCGTGTGGCCTCGACGCCGTCCATCTCGGGCATCCGCACGTCCATGAGCACGACGTCGGGCTGCACCTCGTCGACGACCTGCACGGCCCGGAGGCCGTCGCCCGCCTGACCGACCACCTCCATGTCGTCGGCGGCGTCGACGATGACGGAGACGCCGGCCCGGAAGAGCTCCTGGTCGTCGACGAGCACGACCCGGATCGTCATGTGGTGCTCCCGGCGCGCACGGGCACCCAGGCGGTCGCGGTGTAGGTCGGGCCCTCGGCCTCCTGCCGGCGCCGGACGTCGAGACGGCCCCCGACGGCCTCGAGCCGTCGCCGCATGCCCTCGACCCCGCGACCCGACCCGTCGCCGGGGTCGCCGGTCGCCGCGCCGAGCGGCACCGTCTGCTCGTCCGCCGTCTCCGCCACCACGTTGCGCACCTCGATCCTCAGCTCCTGCTCCCCGGCCCCGTCGGGCCAGTGTCGCTCGACCCGCACCGGGGTGTCGCGGCGGCCGTGCCGCATCGCGTTGGTGAGCATCTCCTGGAGCACGCGGTGGGCCACGGTCGCGAGCTCGGGAGGAAGTGGCCGCGGGCGTCCGACCTCGTGGTGCTCCACGGTGAACCCGCTGCCGCGCACGCCGGCGACGAGGGCGTCGGCGTCGCCCACCGACCCGGCCGCGGCCGCCGTCGGCGCCTGCGGTCCGGACAGCACGTGCCGCACGTCCTGCAACGACGAGCGGGCGGAGGTCGCAATGGTCGCCAGCGTCTCCTTGAGCCGCTCCTCGCCCGTCAGGAACTGGGCCGACTCGGCCTGGGCGAGGATCACCGCGAGCGAGTGCCCGACGACGTCGTGGACGTCGCGGGCCATCCGCGCCTGCTCCTCCTGCAGGCGGGCGATCTCCTGCACCTGCTGGGTCTCGCGGTGCGCCCGCTCTGCGTCCTCCTCTGCGGCGACCTGCGAGACCCGCGAGGCACGGGCGCGCTCCGCGAGACGGAGCGAGACGCCGACGAGCCAGGGGGCGAGCAGGAGGGAGACGAAGAGACCGAGCAGCACGACGGGCCAGGAGCCGCCGAGCTGGTCGTGGAGGACCGAGATGATCTCGCCGCCGCGCTGCCCGCGGTGGAGGACGCTGTCGAGCTGACCGAGCTCCGCGAGCGTGAGGAAGACGAACCCGGCCAGGGGCATCGACGCCAACCCGGCGACCACGGTGACGCGACTGCCCCAGCGGGCCGTGCCGAAGGCCACGACGACGACCGCCGCCTGCACGAGGAGCACGGGGATCCCGAGCGTCCCCTGGGCGAGGCAGGTGAGCCACACGAGCGCGAGCGCGGCGCCGGGCAGCCGGCGGGCGAGGCCGGTGGACAGGCCGGTCGCGGCGACGACCAGCGCGAGCGGGCCCAGGTCGCCGTCCACCCGCCACGGGAGGCGCAGCACCTCCACCGTGCCCACGAGGACGACGACGAGGCCGAGCACGAGGTCGGGTGCCCACCCGCGCCAGGTGCGCGGGAGCGGCGGGGTCGTGGTCATGTCGGGCCCCCCACGGGCGTGGGCGCAGCCGACCGCTCCCGGGCGCGCCACCAGGCCGGGCGGCGCCCGCGGGTCAGGGGGTCGTTCCGCAGGGAGGAGCCGTGGGACACCGTGCCCAGCCACACGAGGGGCGGGAGCGCCCGTGGCGCCGGCGGGGTCCCGGCCCGCCACGCGAGGAGCAGCACGGCGGAGAGCGCGGCGATGGCGGGGCCTCCTGCCAGGTAGGTGAGCGCGTGACCCCGCAATGGAACCACGGCGAGGATCCCCGGGCCGGCGAGCGCCGCCGGGACCTGCGAGGTGGCCGTGGGGCCCGGCACCGTGTCCACCTCGTGGAGGACCGGTCCGTCCGCGGTCAGGACGAGGTCGACGCGCGCCGCGCTGCGACAGCCGCGGGCCACGGCGGCGACGCGGGGGTCGCTGAGCAGGATGATCACGACGACGATGCTGGCCGTCCGCGCGGTCGGGGGCTTCCGCCTGAGGTGCCGACCTGCTGGCCGCGAGGATGAACCGGGGTCGCAGAGCGACTACCGTCGCCGTGTGCTCGTGAAGATCTGCGGTCTCGACACCGTCGCCAACGTCCGTGCCGCCGTCGCTGCCGGGGCCGACGCCGTCGGCGTGGTGATGAGCCCGGGCAGCCCCCGCGACCGCACGGCCGCGGAGGCGACCGCGCTGCTGGCGGCCGCCACCGAGGCCGCCGCCGAGGCGGGACGCACCGTCGACACCGTGCTCGTCGTCAGCACCATGCCGGCCGCCGAGGCGGCCCGCACCGCCGTCGCGGTCGGGGCGTCGGTGGTGCAGCTGCACGGGCGGTACGACGCGGACGACGTCGCCGCCGCCCGCGCCGTCGGGCCGCGGGTCTGGCGCGCCACCTCGCTGCGGGACGAGCCGTCCCCCCGCGTCGGCGCCCGCGGCGAGGAGGTGCTCCTGCTCGACGCACCGGTGCCCGGGTCGGGCGAGCGGTGGGACACGACCGGGCTGGCCGCGCTCGGGCTGGACGGCCCCTGGCTGCTCGCCGGCGGGCTGTCGCCGGCGAACGTGGCCGCGGCCGTGCGCGAGGTGCGTCCCGGGGGCGTCGACGTGTCCAGCGGCGTCGAGGCGGCCCGGGGCGTCAAGGACCCCGACCTGGTGCGGGCGTTCGTCGCGCACGCCAGGGCCGCCGCCGCGGGCTGAGCGGCGCGCGCGGGACCGTCAGCCGCGACGGCGGGCGAGCAACGTCGAGTCGTCGACGTGCAGGGTCACGCCGTCGTGCACGGTGGGCCGGTGCCGCTGCTCGGCGACCACGACCTCGACGTCGTCCGGCAGGCTCTCGACGAGGTCCGTCGCCACCCACATCGCCCGGCGGTGCGCGTCGCTGATCTGGAGCGAGTCCGACGGGGCGTGGCCCACGACGAGGAGGTGCCCGCCCGGGGCCACCGCCTCCGCGAGCCGGCGGGTCACCGCCACCATGCCGCCGTCCGGCGGGTGGAGGAAGTGGGTCGTCACCAGGTCGAACTGCCGCCCTCCGGCGGCGAAGGTGCGTGCGTCGACCTGCCACCACTCGACGCGGTCGGCCACGCCGGCCTCCGCCGCGTGGTGCGCGGCGCGCGCGAGGCCCGCCGCGGAGAAGTCCGCGCCGGTGACGCGCCATCCCTGCCGGGCCAGCCACACCACGTCGCCGCCCTCGCCGCAGCCGACGTCGAGCGCCGTGCCCGGCGTGAGGCCCGCGACCTCGGCGACGAGCTGCACGTTGGGGTTGCCGCTCCACGTGCGGTTCGCGGCGCCGGCGTAGCGGTCCTCCCAGCCCTCGGGCTCGAAGTAGTCCGGGGGCGGTGGGGTCGCGTCCTGCCCGTGCTCGTGGTCGTGGCTCATGCGGCCAGCCTGCCGGTGCGGCCGGGGCCGGGCAAGCGGCCTCCCGGTCAGCGGTCGATCGGGCGGCCGAGGAGCGGCGCCACGACGTCACGGATCGCGGGTGACGGACGCAGCCCGAGCTCCGTGGCGAGCAGCCGCCGGTAGGCGTCGTACTGGCGCAGTGCCTCGCCGTGGTTGCCCTCCGCCAGGTGGACGGCGATGACCTGGCGGTGCGCGGTCTCGCGGAGCGGTTCCCCGCTGACGGCGGCGAGCGCCGCGGCGAGCGCCTCGCTGAAGCGGCCCTCCTGCCGCAGGGCCTGGGCGTACCGCTCGAGGGCGTGCAGCCGGCGCTGGCGGTGGCTCTCGCGCACGGGGTCGAGCCAGGGCTCGTCCCAGTCGGGCAGCAGGTCGAGGTGGAGCAGGCTGAGGTCCGGTGCGGGCGCGTCGTCCACCACCTCCGCGGCGAGACGGTGGGCGACCGCCAGGTCCACCTGCACGTCCTCGGTCAGGCAGAGCGACGTCTGGTCGGAGCGCACCACGACCCGGCCGCGGGGCCGCGGCAGGCGCCACAGCGTCGAGCGCAGGTTGGACGCGGCCCGGCCCGCGGGGAGGTCGGGCCAGAGCCGCTCGGCCACTCCGGCCCGTCGGGCGCGCCCGCCGGGGGAGTCGACCGCCAGGAGCGCGAGCAGGCGCTGCCCGGCTCGGGACACCCGCTGCGGCTCGTCGCCGAAGGTCACGGCGAAGTCGCCCAACAGGCACACACGTACGACGCTCATCGACCCTCCCCGGCTCCGCGATCCCGGTGCCCGCGACGGGCCGTGCCATGCGGGGGTGACGCCACGGAGACGGCGGGACCACGGGCGGGACCACGGGAAGGACCACGGCCGGGACCACGCCCGGGGACACGGGCGGGGTGGAGCGTCGGGCTCGTCCGGGAGCGATCCCCGCTCCCGTCCAGCGAGAAGGAGACGCACGTGTTCCGTCACAGCAAGGAGCTCCAGTTCGAGGTGCGCCCCGAGCGCCCCGACGCCCTGTTCGCCGCGAAGCTCCAGGAGCTCGTCGGCGGTCAGTTCGGTGAGATGACCGTGATGATGCAGTACCTCTGGCAGGGCTGGAACTGCCGGGTCCCCGGCAAGTACAAGGACATGATCCTCGACATCGGCACCGAGGAGATCGGCCACGTCGAGATGCTCGTGACGATGATGGCCCGGCTCCTCGAGGGCGCGCCGTCGGAGACGCAGGCGCAGGCCGCCGCCGCCAACCCCGCCCTCGCCGCGGTGCTCGGCGGGCAGAACGTGCAGCACGCCATCGTCACCGGCGGTGCCGCGATGCCGACCAACAGCCAGGGCGTGCCGTGGAACGGCGGCTACATCGTGGCGAGCGGCAACCTCCTGGCCGACTTCCGCAGCAACGTGGCCGCCGAGGCGCAGAGCCGGCTGCAGACCGCCCGCGTCTTCCAGATGACCGACGACCCCGGGGTGAAGGAGACGCTGCGCTTCAACCTGGCGCGCGACACGTTCCACCAGCAGCAGTGGCTCCTCGGCATCGAGCAGCTCATCGAGGACGGCTTCACCGACGGCATCGAGGACTCCCTGGCCGACGAGGAGAAGACGGAGCCGGGACGCACCTTCTACAGCTTCCACGAGGGCAGCACCGCCCACGAGGGACGGTGGGCGCAGGGCACGACGATGATCGGCAACCACGAGATCGCGTTCGAGGAGGGCCGTCCGCTCTCCGACGACGTGCAGGAGGTGCCGGCACCGGACCCGCTGCTCTTCGCCACCTACGACGGCAGCAAGGGTCCCGGCAAGCCCGGGGACGGCACCGGGGCCATGGTGCAGGGGGCCGAGAACCTCCTGCACAAGGCCAAGGAGAAGCTCACCGGCGAAGGCTGATCGTGACCGAGGTCCTCTGGCGTCCGCTGTCGGACGCGTTCCTGGGGGTCGGCGTCTTCGTCGCGCTCCTGGTGGCGCCCTTCGGCTGGGCCCGCCTGCGGTGGGGCCGGGCGATCGACGACGCACTCGTGCGTCACCGTCGTCTGGCCCCGCTCGCGGGGGCGGCCCTCACGCTGCCGCCCGGCTGCGGAGGCGCCATCCTCGTGGCGACCCTCTACGGCCGCGGCGGGGTGACCTACGGGACGGCCGTCGCGGCGCTCGTCGCCACCATGGGCGACGCCTCCTGGGTGCTCCTGGCCGCCGACCCCTGGTTGACGCTGCAGCTGAAGCTGTTGCTGGTGGTCGTGGGCACCACGACGGGGTACGTCGTGGACGCGCTCGGCATCGACCCGCGGCGGGACCGGGCTCCCGCCCCTCCCGCCCAGCCCGCCCAACCCGCGCTACCCGCTCAGCCCGCTCAGCCCGCTCTGCCCGCGGTGCTCGCCCGGCTGGACGCTCCGCAGCGGGTCGGGGCCCTGGCCCTGGCGCCGCTCGCGGTGCTGTGGGGGCTCCTCGGGGCCGGCGCCGCGCTCAGTCTCCCGGCGACCTTCCGGCTGCTCGACCCGGCCGCGGTCGGCTCGTCGGTCGGGCTGCCCGACCCCGCGCTGCTCCTCGGCTGCACCGGCACGCTGGCGGCGGTCGGCTACCTCTGGCTCCACCGCGGCCGCGACTGCACCGGCGAGCCCACGGGCCTGCGGGACGTGTTCCGGTCGGGGGCGCACGACGTCGCCACGGTGACGGCGTGGGTGGCGGTCGCCTTCGTCGGCTGGGCCGTGC
Organism: Nocardioides zeae; assembly: GCF_030818655.1. Taxonomy (NCBI): domain Bacteria; kingdom Bacillati; phylum Actinomycetota; class Actinomycetes; order Propionibacteriales; family Nocardioidaceae; genus Nocardioides; species Nocardioides zeae. The sequence continues at coordinate 859,759 of NZ_JAUTAN010000001.1, forward strand.
TCGAGGCGGTGACCGGGCTCCACCCGCAGGACCTGCCCCTGGTCGGCGTGACCGGCGTCGTCGTGGCAGCGCTCGTCGGGCTGGTGCCGGGCTGCGCCCTCCAGATCGTCTTCTGCGGCGTCTTCGTCGCCGGCGGCATGCCGTTGCCCACGCTCGTGGCCAACATGGTCAGCCAGGACGGCGACGCCCTCATCCCGATGCTCGCGCTCCAGCCCCGCTCCGCGCTGCTGGCCGGCGCCATCACGACCGCTCCCGCCCTGCTCGTCGGCGGTCTCCTGCTGCTCCTCACCTGACCCGGCTGCATCCCCCGGAAGGACACCCCCATGGACCTCGTCCAGCTCCTGACCGCGTCGTACCTGCTCGTCCTCGGCGCCCTCTTCCTGCGCGTACGGCGCCACGTGCGTCCCGCGTGGCGCCGTACGCCGTGCGCCGCGTCAGCGGTGGGTGGGGGGACGGTCGCCGTACCGCAGGACCGGGCTCGTCTCGACCCAGCCGGCCGCTCCGGCGAGCACCTCGCTCGCGCGCCGCAGGTGGGGCGCGAGGTCGGGCCCTCCGCGCCGGGCCCGCGTGTCCAGCACGTCGCGGGTGCGGTCGAGCACCGTCAAAGGTAGGGCGGCCAGCGCGTTGCCCGGCGGGCGCCGGGCGACGACCGGGTGGGGTCGGGTGGGCGCCGTCCGGCGCACGGCCTCCCACGCCAGCCCCAGGGCCCGCAGGCTGCGCGGCGGGAGGGCCGCCTGCAGGCGGGGGAGCAGGACGTCCTCCTCGTCGCGGACGTCCTCCCGCAGCACCGTCACGAGGCGGGCGACGGTGTCGCGCCGGGTCGAGGTCGCCGCGCGGTCCCGCTCGAGCGCGGTCCACAGCTCGTTGACCTCCTGGTGCTCCTCCTCGACGGTCAGCGTCAGCGCCTCGCCGTCGGGCAGCACCCGCCGGGCGGCGGGCCAGATCACGGACTCCTCCGCGAACGCGTGGGGGAAGACGAGCCGGGCGACCTGGTGGAGCACCTCCTCCTGGACGGGACCGGCGGGTGGCGCGGCCTCGAGCGCCCGGAGCAGGCGGTCCAGCTCCACGTGGTCCCGCTGCTGCCGCACCAGGATGCTCCAGCGGCCGCCGAGCTCGGCCTCGCTCTGCTCGGCGATCGACCGGGCGCTCATGCCGCACCCGCCACGGCCGCACGCTCGGCGGCGGCCGCGGCCCCGCCGTACCAGGGGTCCCCGTGCCCCGGCAGCACCACCCGCGCGCCCGTGGCGCCGATCCGCGCGAGGGAGGCGACGGCGGTCGCCGGGTCGTTCGTGGCCCCGGTGGCGACGGCGCGGGGTCCGCGCCGCCCCGTGTAGGGGTCCAGCGTCACGAGGGCGTCGCCGGTCACGACGGCGTCCGCGTCCGGGAAGTGCAGCACCACCTCGCCGTCGGTGTGCCCGGGCGTCAGCAGCACCTCCGGTCGGCCGGGGAAGTCGGCGACGACGCCCTCGACGAGGGGGTCGGTCCGCAGCGGAGGGCGCACCGTCAGGGCACCCAGGCGGGTCATCGACGCGAGGTGCGGCCAACCGCCCGGGTGCGTCGCGGCGAACGCGAAGCGGTTGCGGCGGGGCCGGTAGCCGTAGGGGTGCGCCGCCAGGTGGCCGTCGTCCGGGTGCACCAGGACGGGCGTGTCGTGCTCCCGCTGGAGGCGGCGCGCGAAGCCGAGGTGGTCGAAGTGCCCGTGGGTGACGAGGACGGCGGTGAGGTCGGCGGTGCGGAACCCGAGGAGGCGGAGTGCCTCCTCGACGACGGGGTACGTCGCGGGCAGGCCCGCATCGACGAGCCCGACCGAGGTGGCCTCGTGGGCCACGTAGAGGTTGACCGGGCCGTGGGCGACGCGGTGCAGGCCGTCGGCGACCCGGTCGACGACGATGGACGGGGCGAGGGTGAGAGGCATCGCACCCGGTACCCGCGGGGGTCGGGTCCGAGCAGCGGTCCGCCCCGAGCCGGGTGCGGAAGCGGGTGCGGGAGCTCAGCGGGCGAGGGGTGCGCCGTCGACCGGGAGGCGACCGGCGGCGACGAGCTCGACGAGCACCGCCGCGGCGACCGACTGCACGAGCAGCAGCCCGACGAGCACGAGGACCTGCGCGGCCCCCGCCTGGACGGGGGAGGCCCCGGCGAGCAGCACGCCGACGAACGCGCCCGGCAGGGTGACGAGGCCGACCGTGCGTGTCTGGTCGAGCCCCGGGACGAGGCCGAGGGCCGCAGCCGGTCGGCCGACGACACCGACCGCCTGCCGCCGCGTGCCGCCGAGCGCGAGCACCCCCTCGTAGAGGTCGCGGTGGTCGCGGAGCTCGTCCGTGATGCGCCGCCCCGCGAGCGTCGTCGCCGTCATGGCGCCACCGACGAGGATGCCGGCGACCGGGAGCACCGCCACCGGCTCGAACGGCACCGCCCCGACCGCCACGGCCGCGACGACGGTGGGCACCATCCCCGCGGTGATCGGCACGACGAGCCAGGGGCTCGGCGCGCGGCGGTCCGTGATCCGCCGGCCGGCCGTGAGGGTCGCGACGGCGACCATCAGCAGGACGAACGCCAGGGTGGCGGCCATCGACCGGAGGACGAGCCCGATCAGCAGGCTCACCAGCGTCAGCTGCACCACCGCCCGGGTCGCCGCCCACGCAGGCGCGCGCCACGGACCCAGGGCGGACAGCCGGACCACCAGCGCGGCAGCGGCCGCCAGTCCCGTGACGAGGAAGGCGAGGGGCCAGCCGGGTTCGACCACGTCGGTGCCTCCTCCTCGCCGGACGCCCGGGCGCTCGCCGGGGGGTTGCTGGTCCGGAGGATAGGACCGGCGGTGCACGATGGCGTCATGACACGACTGCCGCTCGTGGTCGCCCCCATGGCCGGTGGGCCCAGCACGCCCGACCTCGTCGTCGCGGCCGCCGACGCCGGCGCGCTCGGCTTCCTGGCGGCGGGCTACAAGACGCCGGAGGCGCTGGCGGCGGAGGTCGGCGCCGTGCGGCAGCGGACCGACCGGTTCGGGGTCAACCTGTTCGTGCCGACCCCGGTGCCGGTGGACCGGGACGCCTACGCGGCGTACGCGCAGCGCCTGGCCCCCCTCGCCCTCCGGCACGGCGTCACGGACCTGCCGGCCGAGCCGCGGGAGGACGACGACGCGTGGGAGGCCAAGGTCGAGCTCCTGCTCGCCGACCCGGTGCCGTTCGTGAGCTTCACGTTCGGGCTGCCCGCCCCGTCGGTCGTGCGGGCGCTGCGCGACGTCGGGACCGTGACCGTGCAGACCGTCGTGCGTCCGAGCGAGGCCGAGGCTGCCGCGGCGCTCGGGGCCGACCGCCTGGTCGTGCAGTCCCACGTCGCCGGCGGGCACTCCGGCACCCTCGATCCCGACGACCTCCCGCCCGAGGTGCCGCTCACCACACTGCTGCGGGAGGTGCGCGCCGTGACCGACCTGCCGTTGTGGGCCGCCGGCGGTCTGGCGACGGCGGAGGACGTCGCCGCGGTGCTGGCGGCGGGAGCGGAGGCCGCGGTCGTGGGCACGGCGCTGCTCCGCACGCCCGAGGCGGGCACGTCCGCGACGTACCGCCGCGCCCTCGCCGACCCGACGCGCACCTCGACCGGGCTCACGCGGGCGTTCTCCGGTCGGCCCGCGCGAGCGTTGCGGAACGGGTTCGTCGAGGCGTACGACGCGGTGGCGCCCTCCGGCTACCCCGCCCTGCACCACCTGACGAGCCCGATCCGCACGGCGGCCGCGGCAGCCGGCGACGAGGAGGCCATCAACATCTGGGCGGGCACCGGGTTCCGGTCGGCGACCGACGAGCCGGCCGGGGTCGTGCTGCGGCGGCTGGCGGGGGGTCACGACCTGACGTCGGGGCTTGGCTCGGTGTCCGGCCTCGCCCCGGTGTCCGGGCTCAGCCCGGGTGCGTGAAGGTGACCGGGGTGCCGGTGCTCCGCGCACGGGCGATCTCGCGGCGGGTCGAGTCGCCGACGTACCCGCCTGGGTTCACCACGACCACACGGTCCGCGAGGTCGACCTTGTGGAGGTGGAGTTCGTCGAGCAGGGCCTTCTGCTCGGCGTCGACCGGCCCGTCCACCTCGGCGGGAGCGAGGACGATCGAGCCCGCGAGGGTCAGGTCGCGGTTGGTCCGGCGCATCTCGTCCGCGAAGCGCGCGGAGCCGCAGATGCAGACGATCTCGGGACGGGTGGGCACCGGCCCAGGCTCTCATCCCGCGGGGGTCCGGGCATGCTGCGCCGCCCCGGCCACGGATGTGGACGGGCGGCGGGTGGTGCTGGCCGGGGTCAGGTCTCGTCTGGTCCTGGGTCTGGTGCTGGTCGTGGTGGTGGCCAGGATCGGGTGCCGTCGCGGTCGACGAGGTAGGTCTGACCGTGGGGGCTGGTCCAGATGAGGGCGTTCGGTGGTTCGCCGTTGTCTGGGTGGGTGGGGCGGTAGGTCCACTTGTTCCCGGTGGTCATCTCGCGGTGGGTCTTCATGCGGTGGTGGCGTCGGCAGAGCGGGAAGAGGTTGCTCGTCGAGGTCTGGCCTCGTGGGCCGTTGTCGTCGTAGGCGCGGCAGTGGTCGAGGTCAGCGGTGCGTGAGCTGCGGGTGCAGTAGGGGAAGACGCATCTGGGCCAGCGGGCTTTGACGTGGTCGGCGATCCGGTCCGGTGGGGTGTAGCTGTTGACTGCATCGGGCTCGTTGAGGTCGATGACCGGCTTGACGACGACGGTGGTGTCCGGTGCGGCGCACCAGGCCTGGACCTGCTCGACGGTGACGGCACCGCGGGGCGCGCCGGGGGTGTCGAGGCGGGCGAGGTCGATGCCGGTCGTGCCGGTGCAGGCGTCGATCCCGGGACCGAACCCGTTGAGGGCGCCGGTGATCGCGGCGTGGTCGAGGTGCACGAAGAGCACCACCTCGCGCCGCGCCCGCTGGACCGGCCGGGTTTCGTCGCCAGCAGGCCCGCTGGCCGCGTCGTACTCCAGCGTCGCGATGCCGTCGCAGCGCCGCGCGATCTCACCGAGGGCGATGGAGCGGCGGACGTCGAGGTCCTGGTCGCAGCCCAGGTCAGTCAGTTGCCGGGCGACGTGCGCGACGGTGCGTTCCAGGTCGAGCGCATCAGCCAGGTCCAGCGTCCCGTGGATGTCGACGGTGCCGCGCAGGGTGCCGCTGAGCGGGTCCGCGTAGGCGACGTCGCCCAGCTCGATCGTCAGGTGCCGGCCGCCGTCAGCCTCGGCCCGCTCGGCCTCGGTGGTCTCGGGGTCGAACCGCGCCGCGGCCTCCGCCACCAGCCGATCGACCTCGGGACCGGTGGCCTTGCCCGCGACGTACGCCACGTGCCGATCGACGAACCCCGCCGCCTCGAACGTCAGGGTGCGGGTGCTCTGCGCGATGCGGCGTCCGCGCCACACGTCGACCTCACCCGCGGCGATCCGGGCCTGGACACGGGGCAGGCGGTAGCGCAGCTCGATCGCGTCACCGACCAGTCGCCGTGCGGCGTCGAACGAGCACCCTCGGGCGGCGGCCACCTCGCCGATGCAGAACTCCGCCACCACCGGCGCCCCGGGGCCGCCGAGCTCGAGGAAGTGGTCACCAGCCAGGGCCTCGGCGTCTCGTTCGTAGTGCCATTCACCCTGCACCGTGATCGGGTCACCCACGACCTCGTCGGAGGTGTGCGCCGCGGCCCAGTCACCGACCGCGACGAAGGCAGCCGCTTCCGCGATGCGAGCCGCCGTCGTGCGCTCGCGGACCGCGTCGATCAACGCGGTCGCTGTGGTGTGGGTCCCCCGATCCATGGACCCCACTCTAGTCGAACAAACGTTCGATGACCACCTGTGCGTGGTGAGCTGTGGATGAGTCAGGCCTGGTCGTTGTTCTTCTGCTCGCCCCACCCGTGCACCCGGTCGACCTCGATCAGCGCGCTGACGCGGGGACGGTCGCGGCGGGGGTAGGGCTGGCCGCTGTAGTGCGTCGAGAGGGCGTCGATGTCGACGAGCTCGGGGTCGTCGTAGATCTCGACGACGCGTCCGATGAGGGTGACGTGGGTGTACCAGTTCTCCTTGTCGGTGACCGTCAGGCTGACCCGGGGGTCACGGTGGAGGTGCTTCAGGCGTACCCGGCCCTCGTCCATGTTGACGAGGACGCGGTCGTCGTCGCGGAGGAGGTACCACGTCGCGGCCGTGACGGGCTGCCCGTCCTTGCGGACGGTCGCGATCACCGCGGGGTTGGGCTTGCGCAGCATCTCGCGGGCGGAGTCGGTGAGGTGGGTGTCGGTCACGGGCTTCTCCCTCGGTACGGCCGTCTTGTCTGCTCCCGACCGTACGGGGCGGGCGTCAGCCGTCACGCCTCCGAAGGGGGCCGGCCACGAGCGCCCGCACAGCGCGATCGAGGTGCGCGCGGACCGTCTCGACATCGGTGACGGCGCCGGGGTCGAGATCGACGTACGGCGCGTCGTCGTCGAGGCATGAACACACGATGTCCGGACCCGCTTCGACATCGTCGTCACCGAAGCAGGCGGCACAGCTCGGGTCGCACGAGCAGTCGTCGAGCTCGAGGTCGATCCGGAGCGCTCCTCCGTCGTGCACGTCCACCGTGGCCCGTTCGTCCCCGCGTGCCAGCTCGAAGCGGTACCAGTCGGTCCGGTCGAGCGACGCCGGCAGGTCGTGGACGATCGAGATGACTTCATCCTCGTCGGCGAGTGAGTCGTACTGGGCGCCGTCGGCCCACATCCGGTACTGCGCGGCGTCGAGCACGACACCCTGCTCCGCCCAGCCGGGGAGACGCTGCTCGACCAGGCGCGTGACTGCGGCCAGGTCGAGCAGCACGGGACGGGGGTCTGGAACGCGGTACCTGGCCCATGTCTCGGCCTCGACGGCGGACAGTGCGTCGAGGAGGTGAGGGTCGTCGGTGACGAGGTGGAAGCAGTCGTCCCGCGGTCGCGCGAGCCAGCGGTCGGCTGCATCCACGACGGCTTCGATCGAGTAGTCGGCCAGCCAGGAGGCGTCACTCGACAGGGCATCGAGCAGGGCGTCGTCGTCGGACCGCGCCGACGCGACGAAGAACGTCGCGCGGAGCTCGGGATCATCGGAAGGGCCCGCCGCGAGGATGGTCAGCCAGTGGTCCAGCGGTCCCAGATCGGCGGGCACCACCGGAACGGGTTCGTCGCCCACGCTCCACGCGGCGACCACCACGTCGATCGACTGAGCGGGCGCCAGCCTCGCCAGCGCTGCGCGGACGAACTCACGCTCGACGGGTGACCGCGAGCTCCGTGGGAGGGGACTTCGGAACTCGGGCCAGGCGTGGGCGTGCCCGTGGGACATGCCGTCGACGGCGGGGAACTTCGAGGGATCGATGCCGCCCCACCTCGCCCCCCAGCGCACCCGGAAGGCCGCGGCCTGCTCCGTCTCATGCGAGGTCAGCAGGCAGTACGAGCCGTCCAGCTCGTCCACGCCGCGATCAGCCCCTCGCCCGCTCCACGTCGAGCAGGATCCCCACCGTGCCGGCACCGCCGCGTCGTAGCCGGCTACCGAGGACGGTCAGCCGCCCGACCACCCCGTACTTGCGCACCACCGCCCGCGCCACGCGCGCCGAGGCCTCGTCGTCCAGCAGTCGCCCCACCCCGGCGTACGTCGCGCCGTGCGTGCGCTTGCCGCGCACGGCGGAGCCCTGCACCTGCACCCGCCCGCTGGCGCGGACCCGCTTGACCTTCCACGAGTCGCGGACCGTCCAGACCGCGGCCGCACCCTCGAACGGCACGATCCAGACGGGGGTGGGCTTCGGTCGGCCGTCCTTGGTGAAGGTGGTGAGCACGACGTACTTCTCGTCGGCGACCGGGGGAGCGGACGGCTGGGTGGGGGCCACGGCCCCATGATGCCGACCGCGAGGAGCGGACGCGCAAATACCTACTGCGCCAACCAGCGGTTTTCCGCAAGGGATCGACAACTCTCCCGGGACCGCTTGGGGGCCGGGCGTCCCCCGCGCACGCTGGGGCAAAGGCCGCGTGCCAGTCGCCCACCCGCCGCAAAGGATCTGCCGTGCACGACCAGATCAGACCCTCCCACGACGAGACGCTCCTCCGGCGGTTCGACTACCACCACCTGTCCGAGGGGCCGGAACGGGATCTCGCTGCGTCGTACGCCATGGTGGCCGACCTCATGGCCGAGACCTTGCCGGTGTCGCCACACGTGACCCGCTGCCTCAGCGCGCTGCTCGACGCCCGGCGCGAGCTCGGTGCCACCACCACGGGACTGGTGGCGCGGCGAGACGGCTAGGTGCGGACGGGCTGGCCTGTAGGCCGGGTTCTGTCCTCGGGCCCGTTGCCGGGCACCGATGTGCGGCCATCCATCTAGGGCCGCCGTTGCCGACGACCTCGTGCAGTCCACCCGCGTGCTCGGGCGGGCAGCCCTCGAACGCACGCGCGTCCGCCTCCTCGCGGAGGCGGACTTCTCGACCTTGCTCCAGGTGGGGTTTACCGAGCCGCTCCGGTCGCCCGGAGCGCTGGTGGTCTCTTGCACCACCGTTTCACCCTTGCCGCCGCCGGCCGGAGCCGGAGGAGGCGGTCTGTTCTCTGTGGCACTGTCCCGCGGGTCACCCCGGGTGGGCGTTACCCACCACCTCGCCCTGTGGAGCCCGGACCTTCCTCGACGACACCCGAGGGTGTCGCCGCGGCCGCCCGGCCAGCCCATCCGCACGCAGCAGGATAGGGGAACAACGCCCCTGCGGTGGACGTTGGGGCCGTCAGCCACGACGAGAGGGGACACCATGACCGAGCACACCGACTGGACCGAGCAGGTCGAGCAGATCAGCGCGCCGGCGATCGTGTTCCCGGGCCAGGCGCAGGACGCGACGTCCGCCCACCGCGCGGCGTTCGACCTCCTCGCCCGCCGGGCCCCGGCGGAGGCGCTCGCGCTCATCGAGCCGGCGCTCGAGCTCGACCCCGAGAACTACGGCCTGCGCAGCCTGCGGGCCTGGGCGTTCCTCATGCGCGCGCAGCTGCAGCGCGCCGAGTCCGAGCTGCAGGGTCTCGTGGACGAGAACCCGAGCGACGACTGGGCGCGTCACGCGCTCGCGCGGAGCCTGGAGAGGCAGTCGCGCTTCGAGGACGCGCTCCCGCACGCCCGGCTCTCCGCCGCGATGACGGGCGATCCCGAGCACGAGTCGACGGCGCTCCGCATCGAGCGGCGCCTCGCCGAGCGGCGCGGCACGTTGGAGGACCTGGTCTGAGCCGACGGGGTACGGCGCGGGTTCGCCCCGCGCCGTACCCCCGCCGTCGTCACGCCAGCCGCGTGACCTCGACCTCGACGAACATGCGCGACGTGCGCGCCCCGGCGAAGATGCCGCTCAGGGGTCGCACGTCGCCGTAGTCCCGCCCCGCCGCGATGACGACGTGCCGGTCGCTGATCGCCTGGGCGTTGGTGAGGTCGAAGGCGTGCCAGCCCTCGTCCCACCACTCGATCCACGCGTGGGACTCGCCGGCGACAGTGACCCCGACCTCGGGCTCCGCCGAGGGGTGGAGGTAGCCGGAGACGTAGCGCGCGGGGATCCCCAGGTGGCGGAGGCCGCCGATGGCGAGGTGGGCCATGTCCTGGCAGACCCCGCCCCGCTGCTCCCAGGCCTCGGCGGCGCGGCTCGTCACCTCGGTGGCGCCCCGGATGTACTCGACCTCCGCGTGCACCAGCGCGCACACCGCCCGGGCGGCGTCGCCGGGGGTGGCGGCCTCCGCGCGGATGGCGTCCACCCGGGTGACGAGGTCCTCCGGCGGCGCCACGAGGTCGGGGAGCATGAGGAACTCGGTGTGCACGTCGGCGACGCCGGGCTCCGTCAGGTCCTCCCACGCCAGCGTCGGGGGCGGCAGCGGCGCCCGGTTCGTGTGGACCGTCGCCTGGGCCTGCACGGTGAGGGCGTCGTGCGGGTCGAGCACCTCGAAGGACGTGACCTGCGTGCCCCAGTAGTCGCGGTAGGTGTGCGTCCACGGCGTCGGCGTGATGTCGAGACGGGTGTGGGCCACGATCTGCTCGGGGGAGGTCTGCGGCGTCAGCCGGGCCTCGTTGTAGGAGGTCACCGCCTTGCCGTCGTACTCGTAGCCGGTCGTGTGGATGATGCGCAGCTGCATGCTCACAGGGCACCTCCGTGCCACTCGGTCGCCTCGGAGCCGGCGAAGTAACGACGGGTGACGGCGTCGGTGGCGGCCGCGCAGGTGTACTGCAGCCGCTCCATCTCCGCCGGCAGGTTGGCGACGACGTCGGACAGCGACCGGTACTCCAGGTCCGCCCGCGTGCGGCCCAGCAGCCGCTGGGCGTCGTTGCCGAAGCCGGCGCGCGCGCCGCCCGACTCGAGGTTGTCGAGGCACTGCTCGGCCCGGCTGATCGAGTGGACGATCGAGCGGGGGAACAGGCGGTCGAGCAGCAGGAACTCCGCGGCGCCGCGGTCGGTCTCCAGACCGCGGTACGTCCGGAGGAACGCCTCGTAGGCGCCGCAGGCCCGCAACGTCGAGGTCCAGGCGGAGGCCGCGCTGGAGCTCGTCAGCGCCGCGGTCGCGACGAGCCGCGCCGTCATGTCGGCGCGCTCGATGCTGCGGCCCAGCACGAGGAACTGGTAGCCCTCGTCGCGGGTCATCGTCGCCTCGGCCGTGCCGTTCACCAGGGCCGCCCGGTCGCGCACCCAGCCGAAGACGGCAGGCGGGCGCAGCGTGCGGAAGCGGCCCGAGGGCAGGGCACGCCACGTCGTGTTGACGGCCTCCCACAGCGGCTCCGACAACGTCTCGCGGGCGCGGCGGGCCGACTCCCGCGCCGCACCGAGGGCGGCGGCGATCGACCCGGGCGCGTTCGCGTCGTACGCCAGCAGCTCGAGGATCGTCTGCCGGGTCATGTCGGTGTCGTCGTCGTAGGGCACGCCCATGATCGACAGCAGGGTGCGGCAGGCCGCGGCCTCGTCGACGGTCGGGTCCTCCAGCATCAGCTGGGTCTGCACGTCGAGGATGCGCGCGGTGTCCTCCGCGCGCTCGACGTAGCGACCGATCCAGAACATCGACTCCGCGATGCGGCTCAGCACGGGGCGACTCCCTCGGTGGTGGACGACGGGGACGGGGCAGCGGCGTCCGCCTGCTGCTGCTGTTGTTGCTCCTGCTCCACGAGGACCGCCACGGGCTCCGCGACCGGACCGGCCGACGGTGTCGTGCCGCCCGTGATCTCGACCTGGCGCTGCGACTGGCGCTGGCCGCGGCCGCCGCCGGGACCGGCGAGCACCCAGGTGTCCTTCGACCCACCGCCACGGGACGAGTTGACGATGAGCTCGCCCTCGGCGAGCGCCACCCGCGTCAGTCCACCGGGGAGCACCCAGACCCGCTGGCCGTCGTTGACGGCGAACGGGCGGAGGTCGACGTGGCGCGGCGCCATCTTCCCGCCGACGTACGTCGGCACCGTCGACAGCTGCACCACCGGCTGCGCGATCCACGCGCGGGGGTCCTCGAGCACCTTGCCGCGCAGCTCGTCGAGCTCGGCGGCGGAGGCCCGGGGGCCGATCACGATGCCCTTGCCGCCCGAGCCGTCGACCGGCTTGAGCACGAGCTCGTCGAGCCGGTCCATGACCTCCTCGCGGTGGTCCGGCTCGCCGCAGCGCCAGGTGTCGACGTTGCGCAGCACCGGCTCCTCGCCGATGTAGTAGCGGATGAGGTCGGGCATGTAGGTGTAGACGAGCTTGTCGTCCGCGACGCCGTTGCCCACGGCGTTCGCGAGCGTCACGTTGCCGGCCCGCGCCGCGTTGATCAGCCCGGGGCAGCCCAGGAGCGAGTCGGCCCGGAACTGCACCGGGTCGAGGAACTCGTCGTCCACCCGGCGGTAGATCACGTGCACCTGCTCGAGGCCCTTGGTGGTGCGCATCATGACGCGGCCGCGGCGGCAGACGAGGTCACGGCCCTCCACGAGCTCGACGCCCATGGTGCGCGCCAGGAGGGCGTGCTCGAAGTAAGCCCCGTTGTAGACGCCCGGCGTCAGCACGACGACCGTCGGGTCCGTCACGCCGGCCGGGGCCGCGGCGCGGAGCGCGGACAGGAGGCGCTGCGGGTAGGACGCGACCGGCCGGATCCGGTGCTGCGCGAAGGTCTCGGGGAGCGCCGAGGAGATCGCCCGGCGGTTCGTCATCACGTAGGACACGCCGGAGGGCACCCGCACGTTGTCCTCGAGGACGCGGAACTCGCCCGCGTTGTCCCGCACCAGGTCGATGCCCGACACCTGGATCCGCACGCCGTTCGGCGGCGTGAGGCCGGCAGCGGCCCGGTGGTAGTGCGACGACGTCGTGACGACCGAGCGGGGGATGACGCCGTCCTCGAAGACGCGTCCCGCGTCGTACACGTCCTCGAGGAACATCTCGAGCACCTTGACGCGCTGCTGGACGCCCTTCTCGATGCGCGACCACGACTCCATCTCGATGACGCGCGGCAGGATGTCGAGCGGGAAGGCGCGCTCCTCGCCCCCGATGTCGAAGGTGACGCCCTGGTCGAGGTACGCCGTCGCGAGCGCGTCGACGCGACTGCGGAGCTCCGGCTCCGTCATGTCGACGAGCGAGGCGGACAGCTGCGCGTACGGCGTGCGAAGACCCTCGTCGGCGAACATCTCGTCGAACGCTGGGCCCGCGGCGCCGGTGTATCCCTCGAACATGGCCGTCATGGAGCGGACGTTACCCAGGACCTGTAACACGGGTGTTGCAGGACGCACCCGGGAACGCTCCGCGGCGTGCGCTCAGGGGAGCGTCAGCACCTCGGCGCCGGTCGGCGTGACCAGCAGGGTGTGCTCGAACTGGGCCGTGCGGCGGCGGTCCTTCGTGACCGCCGTCCAGCCGTCGTCCCACATGTCGTGGTCGGGCGTGCCGAGGGTGAGCATGGGCTCGATGGTGAACGTCATGCCGACGCGGATCACGTCGTCGTAGTAGTCGCTGTCGTAGTGCGGGATCACCAGGCCCGAGTGGAAGTGCGTGCCGATGCCGTGGCCCGTGAAGTCCTTGACCACGCCGTAGCCGAACCTCGCCGCGTAGGCCTCGATCACCCGCCCGATCACGTTGACGCGCCGGCCCGGCTTGACGGCCTTGATGCCCCGGTTGAGCGCCTCCCGCGTGCGCTCCACGAGCAGCGTCGACTCCTCGTCGACGTCACCCGCCAGGAACGTCGCGTTGGTGTCGCCGTGCACGCCGTCGAGGTAGGCCGTGATGTCGATGTTCACGATGTCGCCGTCCTCGACCACGGTGCTGTCGGGGATGCCGTGGCAGATCACCTCGTTGATGCTGCTGCACAGCGACTTGGGGAACTCGCGGTAGCCCAGCGTCGACGGGTAGGCGCCGTGGTCGCAGAGGAACTCGTGCCCGATGCGGTCGAGCTCGTCGGTGGTGATCCCGGGACGTACGGCGCGCCCCACCTCAGCGAGGGCCTGCGCCGCCAGCCGACCGGCCGCGCGCATGCGCTCGATGGTGTCCGCGTCCTTCACCTCGTCGCCCTCGAAGCGCTCGGGGGCCGGGCGCCCGACGTACTCCGGCCGCGGGATCGAGCGGGGCACCGGGCGGACGGGGGAGACGGTGCCGGGGGTGAGCGGGGCGCGGGACATGGCGCCCACTCTAGGGACGCCCGGCCGAGGGACCGCGCGTGGCTCAGCCGCGGCGTACGGCGCGGGTGAACAGCGTGAGGAGCACCCGGGCCACACCGGCCAGGGCGACGCCCTCGACCACCGGGAGCCGGCGCTGCGCGTGGAGCGTCCAGGCCACCTCGGTGCTGGTGGCGCTGCGTTCGGTCAGTCGCACGGTGCCGCCGTAGTCGCGGAACGGCACGCCACCGAGGGCGACGTAGGACAGGGAGCGGCCGGGCTCGACAACGGTGACGCGCTCGACGATCGCGGGCGTCGGGCCGCTCTTGATCCGCCGGACGGCACCGACGCCCCCGGGCTCCTCGGCGGCGGAGTCGTCGACCGTGACGCGCAGCCCCGGGCCCCACTGCTCGATGGCGGTGTGGTCCGCGAGCGCGGCCCAGACGACCCCGATCGGCTTGTCGACGACGGTCCTGGCGGTGGTCTCCACGGGTGCTCCTCGGGTGGCTGGCCGGTGGCTGACGGGTGGTCGGTCGATCGCGGGAGTAGCGTGTCGTCATGACGAGCCGACTCTCCGACAACACGCCCGACGACTGGTGGTTCTGCCTCAAGCACCACACGGTCGAGCCGCGCAGCGGGTGCAAGAACAAGGACCGGCTCGGACCCTACGCGACCCGCGAGGAGGCGTCCCACGCCCTGGAGAAGGTCGAGGAGCGCAACGAGGAGTGGGAGGGCGAGAGCTCGTCGTGAGTCGTGGCCCCAGCGCCGCGCTTTTCAGGGCGCTGGGGCCACGACGTCGCGCTCGTGGTGGGGGCGGCCCGCCCGGGGACTGCAAATGTGCGGATAGAGCGGCCTGGATCGAGCTGGAGCTGCCCCAGCCGCACAGTCCTGACGCGTGGTCAGGCCGGCCACGCGCCGCTGTCGACGACCTCGCGCACCAGGTCGATCGTCGTCCCCGAGGCCAGCAGGTCCCCCGCGGCGTCGAACAGCTCGAGCGTCGGCGGGGTGCGGTCGCCGCTGATGAGGAGCACGACCCCGTGGGGCGTGATCTCGAGAGGGTCGCCACCGAAGGTCGCCGAGACGACGTCGTCCCGCAGGAGCAGGGCGTCGACCTGCCACCCGGATGCGGCCCCGCCCCCGGCCGGCTGCAGCAGGGGTCGCGCAGTGCCGGCGGGGCGGGTCGTCGCGTCGAGCAGTGACGTGTCGCCCGGTGTCCCGTACCCGGATGCAACGCGCTCGTCCTCCGCCGTCATGGACACACGGAGGAGGCCGCCCTCCACCTGCATCTCGAACACGGCGGCGTAGACGCGGGTCGCGGCGGCTGGGGGAGGGAGACCCGGCAGCCGACGGCCGGTGCGACGGGGCATGTCGAACGGCCCGTCCGACCACCCGGCGACCACGATGTCCACCCCCGGCGGGACGTCATCGGGGTCGGCGCCGGCCTCCAGCCAACCGTGCACCGCGAGCCCGGTCTCGACGATGTGGATGTGGTCTACCGGCGGCCCTTGGGGACGTTCCACGTCAGAACGTGTGCTCAGGCCCGGGGAAGCTCCCGCCGCGCACCTCGTCGACGTAGGCCCGCGCGCCCTCGGCGAGCACGGACCGCACGTCGGCGAACTGCTTGACGAAGCGCGGCATGCGCCCGGTGCGCAGGCCGAAGGCGTCCTGCCAGACGAGCACCTGGGCGTCGCACTCCGGACCCGCGCCGATCCCGACCGTCGGGATGGACAGCTCCTTCGTGACCTGGGCGGCGACGTCGCCCGGCACCATCTCCATCACGACGGCGAACGCGCCGGCGTCGGCGACCGCGTGGGCGTCGCGCAGGACCCGCTCGGCGGCGTCCCCGCGGCCCTGCACGCGGTAGCCGCCGAGGGTGTGCTCGGACTGGGGGGTGAACCCGATGTGCGCGCACACGGGGATGCCGCCGAGTGTCAGCTTCTCGATGGTCGCGGCCATCTCGGCGCCGCCCTCGAGCTTCACCGCGTGGGCGCCGCCCTCCTTCATGAAGCGGACGGCCGTGAGGTAGGCCTGCTCCGGGCTCGCCTGGTAGGAGCCGAACGGCAGGTCACCGAGCACCAGCGCGCGGCGCGCCGAGCGGGCGACGGCCCGCGTCAGCGGGATCAGCTCGTCGACCGTCACCGGCAGCGAGGTCTCGTTGCCCAGCACGTTGTTGGAGGCGCTGTCGCCGACGAGGAGCACCTCGACGCCGGCCTCGTCGAAGACCTGCGCGGTGTACATGTCGTAGGACGTCAGCATCGTCCACCGCTCGCCGCGCTCCTTCATCTCGCGCAGGTGGTGGGTGCGGATCCTCCTGGGTGCCGCGGCGGGCGTGCTGCCGGCCTGCGGCCCCGACCCGTAGGGGCTGGGCTGCTCACTCATCGTCGAGTTCCTTGCTGTGTGCTCTCGCGGCTCCCTGGTGGAGTCCCCGGACCGCGTCCAGCGTAGGACGGACCCCCGGCCCTGGCGCTGTGGCGCCGGTCACGGACCGTAGTCGCGCTCGACCGTCGCGACCCGCACCCGGTACGTCGCGTACCACTCGCGCCGCCCGCGCCCCTGGGCCACCAGGTGCTCGGTGACCTGCTTCCAGGCGCGGGCCGCCTCCGCGTCCCGCCAGTACGACACGGTGATGCCCTCGTCGCCGGACCGGGCCGACTCGATGCCGAGGTACCCGGGCTGCTGCCGAGCGAGCTCCTCCATGCGGGCCGCGGTCGCGGCGTACGCCTCGTCGTCGTCGCGGGGCCCGCCCGCGGCGCGGACGCTCGTGAAGACGACGGCGGTGTAGGGCGGCGGCGGGGTCGCGGCGAGGAACGGCACACCGGGAGCGTGACACGATGGCTCCGTGACCTCGGTCCTGGCCCGCTACGGACGCACGCTCGCTCGCGTGCAGTCCGCGCCCACGTGGTTGCTCGTCGTCTTCGTCGTCACCGTGGCGCTGCTGCCGCTGTCGACGCCCGTGCAGGTCGGCGTGCTCCTGTTCGTCGTGCTGTTCTTCTGGCTCCCGCTCGCGGTCGTGCTGCGGCGCGAGTTCCGCCGCGGCTACGACCAGGAGGGCGCGCGCCAGCGCCTGCGGGACCTCGAGCGCTGACCCGCGGTCCTGCGTTCGCGGAATAGCCGCCCGCGACGTACCGTTGCGTCCACGACATACCCCCAGGGGGTATCCAGACGCGACGGAGGAGTTCCCATGACGACCACCGAGTTCCAGGTGACGGGCATGACGTGCGGCCACTGCGAGGCCGCGGTGCGCGAGGAGGTCGGCCAGGTGGCCGGCGTCGAGTCCCTCGAGGTGAGTGCCGCGACCGGCCGCCTGGTCGTGACCTCGTCCACGCCCGTCGACGAGGCCGCCGTGGTGGCGGCCGTCGACGAGGCCGGGTACGTCGCGGCCCGCGCCTGATGCGCACCGCCCCGCGTCTCGCCGCGTTCGGCGCCGGGTTGCTCGTCGTGCTCGGCGGCTCCTACGCCGTGGGGGCCGCCGTGGTGCCGTCGTCGGTCGTCGAGGCGTGGGGCGAGCGCGCCCCCGCCGGGCACGGTGACGAGCACGGCGCCGACGGCCACGGCGACCACGGCCACGGCGACCACGGCGAGGAGACCGCTGTCGGCGGCCTCGCCGTCGCCGCGAACGGCTACGAGCTCGTCGACCTCGCGGCGCCCACCGCGCCGGGCACGCCGGGGACGCTGGCGTTCCGCCTGGTCGACGCCGACGGCGCGCCGCTGACCGACTACGACGAGAGCCACGAGCGCGACCTCCACCTGGTCGTGGTGCGCACGGACGGCCAGGGGTTCCGCCACGTGCACCCCACCCTCGACGCCGACGGCACCTGGTCGCTGCCCTGGACCTGGGACACGGCCGGCAGCTACCGCGTCATCGCCGACTTCGTGCCCGCCGGCGGGGAGACCACCACCCTCGGCGCGACCGTCGAGGTCGGTGGCGAGGTCGTGCCCTCCCGACCCCTCGGGGAGGTGCGGACGGCGCGGGTCGGCAGCCTCGTCGTACGGCTCGAGGGCGAGCTGTCCGTCGGCGGGTCCGGCGGCGAGCTCGTCGCCCACGTCGAGCGGGACGGCGAGCCGGTGACGACGCTGGAGCCCTACCTCGGTGCCTTCGGGCACCTCGTGGCGCTGCGGCAGTCGGACCTCGGCTACCTCCACGTGCACCCGGAGGGCGACGCGCCGGCGCCGGACGACCGCGCCGGGCCGGACATCGCGTTCCACGCGAGCGCACCGACGTCCGGCCGCTACCTGCTCTACCTCGACGTCGTCGTCGACGGGCAGGTCCACACCGCACCGTTCGTGCTCGACGCCGGAGCGAGCGACCACGGCACCGACCACGGGGGAGAGGAGCACGGACATGACCACCAGCACTGAGCCGCGCACGGACGCGCCGCTGGAGGACGTCGAACTGCTCATCGGCGGCATGACCTGCGCCTCGTGCGCGATGCGCGTCGAGAAGAAGCTCAACAAGCTCGACGGCGTCGAGGCGAGCGTCAATTACGCCACCGAGAAGGCGCGCGTGCGCGTGCCGGAGGGCTACGACCCCGCCCTCCTCGTCGCCGAGGTCGAGCGCACCGGCTACACGGCCGAGCTGCCCCCGCCCCCCGCGGCACCCACCGCCTCCGGCGGAGACGGCGCGACCGAGGACCCCGGTACGACGCGCGCCGACGCCGAGCTGCACGCCCTGCGCGACCGGCTGGTCGGGTCGACCGTGCTCGCGGTGCCCGTCATCGCGCTCGCGATGGTGCCCGCGTGGCAGTTCGACTACTGGCAGTGGCTCTCCCTCGCGCTGGCCTGGCCCGTCGTGGTCTGGGGCGCCTGGCCGTTCCACCGCGCCGCGTTCGCCAACGCCCGGCACGGCGCCGCCACCATGGACACCCTCATCTCCGTCGGCACGCTGGCGGCGCTCGCGTGGTCGGTCTACGCGCTCTTCTGGGGGTCGGCCGGCGAGGTCGGCATGACCCACGGCTTCGAGCTGACCGTGGCGCCGACGGACGGCACCGCGAACGTCTACCTCGAGGTCGCCGCCGGCGTCACCGCCTTCGTGCTGGCCGGCCGCTACGCCGAGAAGCGCTCGAAGCGTCGCGCGGGCGCCGCCCTGCGCGCCCTGCTCGAGCTCGGTGCGAAGGACGTGGCACGGCTGCGGGACGGCCGCGAGGAGCGGGTGCCCGTCGGGGACCTCGCGGTGGGGGACCTCTTCGTCATGCGCCCCGGCGAGAAGATCGCCGCCGACGGCGAGGTCGTCGAGGGCGGCTCGGCCGTCGACGCCTCGATGCTGACCGGTGAGTCGCTGCCCGTCGACGTCACCGTCGGCGACGCGGTCACCGGCGGCTGCGTCAACACCAGCGGCCGCCTCGTCGTGCGGGTCGCCCGGGTCGGCGCCGACTCGCGCCTCGCGCAGATGGCGCGGCTCGTGGAGGACGCCCAGTCCGGCAAGGCCGAGGTGCAGCGACTCGCCGACCGGGTCTCCTCCGTCTTCGTGCCCGTGGTCATGGCGATCGCCGTGGCGACGCTCGGCGTCTGGTGGGGCGCGGGCTTCCCGATCGAGGCCGCCTTCACGGCCGCCGTGGCCGTGCTCATCATCGCCTGCCCCTGCGCCCTCGGGCTGGCGACGCCGACCGCGCTCCTCGTCGGCACCGGCCGCGGCGCACAGCTCGGCATCCTCATCAAGGGCCCCGAGGTGCTGGAGTCCACGCGTCGCGTCGACACCGTCGTGCTCGACAAGACCGGCACCGTCACCACCGGCACGATGACCCTCGTCGACGTGCTGCCCGCCGCCGGCGAGGACCGCGACGAGCTGCTGCGGGTCGCCGGAGCCCTCGAGGCGGGCTCCGAGCACCCCATCGCCCGCGCCGTCGTGGCCGGTGCCGAGCAGGCGGGTCCGCTCCCGGCCGTCACGGGCTTCCGCTCCGTCGAGGGCCGCGGCGTGCAGGGCGAGGTCGAGGGGCGCACCGTGCTCGTCGGGCGCCCCGGGTACGTCGCGGACGCGGGCCTCGCCGTACCGGACGAGCTGTCCGACGCGATCGCCACGGCCGGTGCGGCGGGACGCACCGCGGTGGTCGTGGGCTGGGACGGTCGGGTGCGCGGCGTGCTCGCCGTGGCCGACGAGGTGAAGCCGACGAGCGCCGAGGCGATCGCCGCGCTCCGCGCCCTCGGGCTCCGGCCCGTGCTCCTGACCGGCGACCACCGGGCCGTGGCCGAGCGCGTCGCGGCCGAGGTCGGCATCGACCAGACGGGGGACGAGGTCGTCGCCGAGGTGCTGCCCGCCGACAAGGTCGCCGTGGTCCGCCGGCTCCAGGCCGAGGGTCGGGTGGTCGCGATGGTCGGGGACGGCGTGAACGACGCGGCCGCCCTCGCGCAGGCCGACCTCGGGCTCGCGATGGGCACCGGCACCGACGTCGCCATCGAGGCGGCCGACATCACGCTGGTGCGCGGCGACCTGCGGTCGGCGGCCGACGCCGTGCGGCTCGCGCGGCGCACGCTCGGCACGATCAAGGGCAACCTGTTCTGGGCGTTCGGCTACAACGTCGCCGCCATCCCGCTCGCGGCCCTCGGGCTGCTCAACCCCATGCTCGCCGGCGCGGCGATGGCGTTCTCCAGCGTCTTCGTCGTCGGCAACAGCCTGCGGCTCCGCACGTTCGCGGCCCGCACCACCAGTCCCGGGAGGACGACCGCATGACGGAGCACGAGGGGCACGAGCAGCATGCCGGGCCGCACGGCTACAGCGAGGACAAGAAGAAGTACCTCGCGCGGTTGAAGCGCATCGAGGGGCAGGCCCGGGGCATCCACCGGATGGTGGAGGAGGACCAGTACTGCATCGACGTCCTCACGCAGATCAGCGCCGTGACGAGCGCGCTGCGCGGCGTGGCGCTGGCCCTGCTCGACGACCACCTCGAGCACTGCGTCGCGCACGCGGCCCACGCGGGCGGCGACGAGGCCGACGCGAAGCTCAAGGAGGCGTCGGCGGCGATCGCGCGGCTCGTGCGCTCCTGAGGCCCCCGCCCCCGTCCCGACCGCCCGCCGGTGCGGCAGACTCGACCTCGTGACCTCGGCGACGCGTGACGACCAGGACTGGGCCTCGATCTACGGGCAGGGCTTCGCCCGCGTGGCGGCGGTGACGCTCCCCGTCGCCGTGGGCGACCCCGCGGCCAACGCCCGGGCCGTCCTCGAGCAGGCCCGCGCCTGCCACGACGAGGCGGTCGCGGTCGCCGTGTTCCCGGAGCTCTGCCTGACCGGGTACTCCGCCGAGGACCTCTTCCTCCAGGACGTGCTCCTCGACGCCACGCTGGAGGCGATCGAGGAGGTCGTCGACGGATCGACGGACCTGCTGCCGATCCTCGTCGTCGGGGCCCCCGTTCGGCACGGCAACCGGGTGCTCAACGCCGCCGTCGTCGTGCACCGCGGTCGCGTGCTCGGTGTCGCCCCGAAGTCCTACCTTCCGACCTACCGTGAGTTCTACGAGCGCCGCTGGTTCGCCCCGGGCGACGACCTCGGGGGCACCATCGAGCTGGCCGGCCACGAGGTGCCGATCGGCGACGACCTGCTGTTCGCCGCGACCGACGTGCGCGGCCTCGTGCTCCACGTCGAGGTCTGCGAGGACATGTGGGTGCCGGTCCCGCCCAGCGCGCTCGCCGCGCTCGCCGGCGCGACGGTGCTGGCGAACCTCTCGGGCAGCCCGATCACGGTGGGCCGCGCCGAGGACCGGCACCTGCTGGCGCGCTCGGCCTCGTCGCGCTGCCTCGCGACGTACGTCTACGCCGCCGCGGGCCAGGGCGAGTCGACCACGGACCTGTCGTGGGACGGGCAGACGATGGTCTACGAGCACGGCGAGCTGCTGGGGGAGTCGGAGCGCTTCCCCGACGGCCCGCGCCGCACGATCGTCGACACCGACCTCGACCGCACCCGGCTCGAGCGGCTCCGCACGGGCACCTTCGACGACAACCGTCGCGCGGTGCTCGGGGACACCGACTTCCGGGTCGTCGAGCTCGAGCTCGACCCGCCCACCGGCGACGTCGGGCTGCGGCGCAAGGTCGACCGGTTCCCCTTCGTGCCCGACGACGCGGAGCGCCTGGCACAGGACTGCTACGAGGCCTACAACATCCAGGTCTCCGGGCTCGAGCGCCGCCTCGAGGCGATCGGCGGCGCCACCTGGCACCCCAAGGTCGTCATCGGCGTGAGCGGCGGTCTCGACTCCACCCACGCCCTCATCGTGGCGGCGAAGGCCATGGACCGCCTCGGTCGGCCGCGCAGCGACATCCACGCCTTCACGCTGCCGGGCTTCGCGACGGGGGACACGACGAAGTCCTACGCGACGCGCCTGTCGCAGTCGCTCGGGGTCACCTTCGAGGAGATCGACATCACCGGCGCGGCGCGGCAGATGCTCGTCGACCTGCAGCACCCCTACGCCGGGGGCGAGGAGGTCTACGACGTCACCTTCGAGAACGTCCAGGCCGGGCTCCGCACCGACTACCTCTTCCGGCTCGCCAACCACCGCGGCGGGATCGTGCTGGGCACGGGCGACCTCTCGGAGCTGGCGCTCGGCTGGTGCACCTACGGCGTGGGCGACCAGATGTCGCACTACAACGTCAACGGCGGCGTGCCGAAGACGCTCATCCAGCACCTCATCCGGTGGGTGATCGGCAGCGGGCAGTTCGGGGACGACACCAACGCCGTGCTCGGCGAGATCCTCGAGCAGGAGATCACGCCCGAGCTGATCCCGACCCGCGAGGACGGGCTGCCGCAGCGCACCGAGGACAGCGTGGGGCCCTACGCCCTGCAGGACTTCACCCTCTTCCACGTGCTGCGCTACGGCATGGCGCCGAGCCGGATCGCGCTCCTGGCCCGCCACGCCTGGTCGGACCGCGAGGCGGGCGAGTGGCCGCCGAACTTCCCGGACGACCGGCGCGCCGAGTACGACCTCGCCGAGATCCGTCGGTGGCTCGACGTGTTCGTCCGCCGCTTCTTCGCCAACCAGTTCAAGCGGTCCGCGCTCCCCAACGGGCCGAAGGTCGTCGCGGGCGGCACGCTCAGCCCCCGGGGCGACTGGCGCATGCCCTCGGACGCGACGGCGGCGGCGTGGTTGGCGGACCTGGAGCGGGTGCCCGGCGCCGACCACTAGGGTGACGCCATGGGCAAGCAGGAAGACTTCGTTCTCCGTTCTCTCGAGGAGCGTGACGTCCGCTTCGTCCGGCTCTGGTTCACCGACGTGCTCGGTCACCTGAAGTCGGTCGCGGTCGCTCCCGCGGAGCTCGAGGGGGCCTTCTCCGAGGGCATCGGCTTCGACGGCTCGGCGATCGAGGGCTTCGCGCGGGTCTACGAGTCCGACATGCTGCTGCTGCCCGACGCGTCGACGTTCCAGATCCTCCCGTGGCGGGCGACGGGGCCGTCGACGGCGCGCATGTTCTGCGACGTCGTGATGCCGGACGGCAGCCCGTCGTTCGCGGACCCCCGGTTCGTGCTCAAGCGCAACCTCGCGGCGGCGGCGGAGAAGGGCTTCACCTTCTACACGCACCCCGAGATCGAGTTCTACCTCCTCAAGAACATCCCCGAGGTGGGCGTCGACCCGGTGCCGGTCGACCGCACGGGTTTCTTCGACCACACGCCGCAGTCGATGGGCTCCGACTTCCGCCGCGAGGCGATCACGATGCTCGAGGCCATGGGCATCTCGGTCGAGTTCAGCCACCACGAGGGCGGGCCCGGTCAGCAGGAGATCGACCTGCGGTACGCCGACGCGCTGAGCACCGCCGACAACATCATGACGTTCCGCACCGTCATCCGCGAGGTCGCGCTGAGCCAGGGCATCTGGGCGACCTTCATGCCGAAGCCGTTCACGACCCACCCGGGCTCCGGCATGCACACCCACCTGTCGCTGTTCGAGGGGGACCGCAACGCGTTCTTCGAGGCGGGCGCGGAATACCAGCTCTCGCGCACGGGCCGGCACTTCATCGCCGGGATCATGCGCCACGCCGGCGAGATCTCGGTGGTCACCAACCAGTGGGTGAACTCCTACAAGCGGCTGCTCTGGGGCGGCGAGGCGCCGTCCTACATCTGCTGGGGCCACAACAACCGCTCCGCGATGGTGCGCGTGCCGATGTACAAGCCGACCAAGAGCCAGTCGACGCGCGTCGAGCTGCGCACGCTCGACCCCGCCTGCAACCCCTACCTGGCCTACGCGGTGGTGCTCGCGGCCGGGATGAAGGGCATCGAGAACGAGTACGAGCTGCCCCGCGAGGCGGAGGACGACGTGTGGTCGTTGACCGAGCGCGAGCGCAAGAGCCTCGGCATCGACCCGCTCCCGACGACGCTGTCCGAGGCGATCGAGGTCGCCGACTCCTCCGAGCTGCTGGCCGAGGCGCTCGGTGAGCACGTCTACGACTTCTTCCTGCGCAACAAGCGCGCGGAGTGGGAGGAGTACCGCACGCAGGTCTCCGCCTTCGAGCGCGACCTCATGCTCCCGGTGATCTGAGTGCCGACCCTCCTCGTCGTCCAGCACCAGGCCGACTGCCCGGCCGCGCTGTTCGGGCCGTGGCTCCGCGAGGGCGGGGTGGAGCTCGACGTGCGACGCGTCGACGACCCGGCCGTCGTGCTGCCGACGCTGGAGGGGTACGCCGGGGTGCTCGTGCTCGGCGGCTCGCCGGGCGCGACGGACGACGAGGTCGCCCCGTGGCTGCCCGCGGTGCGGGCGCTCGTGCGGGAGGCGGCGGAGCGGGGCCTGCCGACGCTCGGCATCTGCCTGGGCCACCAGCTGGCCGCCGTCGCGCTGGGTGGCGCGGTCGACCGCAACGTGAACGGGCAGACGGTCGGCGTCACCCCCGTGGGCTGGACCGATGCGGCGGCGTCCGACCCGCTGTTCGCCGCCGTGGTCGCCGCCCGCCCGGAGCCGGTCGCCGTGCACTGGAACAACGACGTCGTGACCGCACTGCCCGCCGGTGCCGTCGTGCTGGCCCGCACGCCGGGTGGCGAGGTGCAGGCCGCCCGCCTCGCGCCGACCGTCTGGGGCGTGCAGCTCCACCCCGAGGCCGACCGTCCGGTCGTCGCGGCGTGGGCCGCCTCCGACGCGGAGGTCCACGCTGCCCGGGGGCTCGACCAGGCCGCCCTGCTCGACGCCGTCGAGGAGGCGCACGCCGCCCTCGCCGCGACCTGGCGGGTGCTCGCCCAGGGCTTCGCCGGGCTCGCCCGCTCCGCAGCCCTCCCCGGCGACGGGCGGGGGGCCTCGCTGTCGGAGGCGTCCTGACGTGGCCGGTGCCGTGACGGGGCGACCGCCGAGCCGGGGCGTCCTCCTGCGTGCCGGCTTCGCCGACGTGGACACCGCCGGCCAGCGGCTCGCGGGCCTGGGCGAGCGGGCCGGAGCCGTGCTGGGGATCCTCGGCCGCACCGCCGATCCCGACGTGGCCCTCGCCGGGCTGGTCCGCCTCGCCGAGCAGGTGGACGCGGAGGGGGTCGCCGGAGGCGCCGAGGCGCTCCTCGGCGCCGTGGCCGACGACGAGGGCACGGCCATGCGGCTGCTGTCCGTGCTGGGCGCGAGCACCGCGCTCGGCGACCACCTCGCGAAGCACCCGGGGCACTGGCGGGAGCTGACCGACCCGACGCTGGGCTCGACCCGTCCCGCGGCCTGGGCGATCCGCGAGGGCCTGCTGCGCGCGGTCGGGGCCGACCCGGCCGCGGCCGACCCGGTGGCGGACGTCAGCACCCCCGACCTGGACCGGGCCGCGCTGGACGGGCTGCGGGTGGAGTACCGGCGGTGGCTGCTCCGCCTCGCCGCCCGCGACCTGGCCCACCACCTCGGGGTCGACGACGTCGCGGCCGAGCTCTCCGACCTGGCCTCGGGCACCCTCGAGGCGGCCCTCGCGGTCGCCCGGGGCCGCGTGGGGGAGCAGGCCGCGACCGTGCGGTTGGCCGTCGTCGCGCTCGGCAAGTGCGGCGGGCACGAGCTCAACTACGTCTCCGACGTCGACGTCGTCTTCGTGCACGAGCCGGCCCGCGACGCGGCGGGTGAGCCCGTCGTCGGTGCGGACGCGGCGCTCCGCACGGCGAGCCGCCTCGCGTCGCAGCTCATGCAGGTCTGCTCCGACCACACGGGCGAGGGCACGATCTGGCCGGTCGACGCCAACCTCCGCCCGGAGGGCCGCCGCGGCACCCTGTCGCGCACGCTCGCGAGCCACGAGGCCTACTACGACCGGTGGGCCAGCACGTGGGAGTTCCAGGCCCTCCTCAAGGCCCGCCCGGTGGCGGGCGACGCGGCGCTGGGTGCGGCGTACCTGGAGATGGCCCAGGGCTTCGTCTGGCGGGCCGCGGAGCGGGAGAACTTCGTCACCGACGTGCAGGCCATGCGCCGCCGGGTGCTCGACCACATCCCCGCCCGAGAGGCGGAGCGCCAGCTCAAGCTCGGCTCCGGGGGGCTGCGCGACGTGGAGTTCGCGGTGCAGCTGCTCCAGCTCGTGCACGGCCGCTCCGACGAGCACGTGCGGATGCCGACGACGCTCAGTGCGCTCGCGGCGCTGACCAGCCGGGGCTACGTGGGCCTCGAGGACGGCACGGCGCTCCACGAGGCCTACGCGTTCCTGCGCACGCTGGAGCACCGGATGCAGCTGTGGCAGATGCGCCGCATCCACGTCGTGCCCGACGACGAGGCCGACGTGCGCCGTCTCGGCCGGTCGATGCACCACCTGCGCGAGCCGGTGACCGGGCTGGAGAAGGAGTGGCGCCACCACCGCCGCGAGGTGCGCCGGCTCCACGAGAAGCTGTTCTACCGGCCCCTGCTGGAGGCGGTCGCCCGCATCCCGGGCGAGGCGAGCCGCCTCTCGCCGGAGGCCGCGGAGCGTCGGCTCGCCGCGTTGGGCTACCTCGACCCGGCGGCGGCCCTGCGTCACCTCGAGGCGCTGACCGCCGGCGTGTCCCGCACGGCGGCCATCCAGCGCGCGCTGCTGCCCGCGCTGCTCGACTGGTTCGCGGACGCGCCCGACCCCGACGCGGGCCTGCTCGGCTTCCGCCGCATCTCGGAGAGCCTCGGCACCACACCGTGGTACCTGCGCACGCTGCGCGACGAGGGCGAGGTCGCCCACCGGCTGGCGCGGTTGCTGGCGACCTCGCGCTACGCGACCGACCTCCTCCAGCGGGAGCCCGAGGGCGTCCGCATCCTCGCCCAGGACCTGGCGCCCCTCTCGGCCGAGACGCTCACCACCGAGATGCTCGCGAGCGCCGGCCGCCACGACGACCTCGCGGGCGCGGTGCGCGCGATCCGCGGCGTACGGCGTCGGGAGCTGTTCCGCATCTCCGCCGGCGAGCTGCTCGAGGTCAACGACGTCGACACCGTCGGGGCCGCGCTGTCGCGACTGACCGACGCGACGCTCGAGGCGACCCTCCAGTCCGTCGTCGCGCGCCTCGTCGCGCAGCGGCGGCTGGACGGTGCGCCGACGCGCATGGCGGTGGTGGCGATGGGGCGGTACGGCGGCTTCGAGCTGTCCTACGGCTCGGACGCCGACGTCATGTTCGTGCACGACCCGGTGCCGGGCCGCGAGGACGAGGCCGGCGGCTTCGCCAAGGCCGTCGTCAGCGAGCTCCGCACCCAGCTCGGCGTCGCAGGCCCCGACCCGGCGCTGGAGGTCGACGCCGACCTGCGGCCCGAGGGCCGGCAGGGCGCCCTGGTGCGCACGTTGGACTCCTACGCGGCGTACTACTCCCGCTGGTCGCACGTCTGGGAGTTCCAGGCGCTGCTGCGCGCCGACGCGGTCGTCGGCGACGAGGACCTGCGGCGACGGTTCCACGAGCTCGTCGACCCGCTGCGGTTCCCGGCGGAGGGCATCGACGACGACGCCGTGGCGGAGGTACGCCGCATCAAGGCCCGCGTCGACACCGAGCGCCTGCCGCGGGGGGCCGACCCCGCCACCCACCTCAAGCTCGGGCGCGGCGGTCTCGCCGACATCGAGTGGACGGTGCAGCTGCTCCAGATGCGGCACGCGGGACAGGTGCCGGCGCTGCGCACCCCCCGCACGATCGAGGCCCTCGCCGCGGCCGAGGAGGCCGACCTCCTGGCCGCGGAGGACGCGGAGACGCTCGCCCAGGCGTGGCGCCTGGTGAGCCGCATGCGCAACGCCGTGACGCTGGTGCGGGGCAAGCCCGGCGACCAGCTGCCCCGCGACCCGCGGGAGCGCGCCGCGGTGGCGTCGGTGCTGGGCTACGGACCGGGTGAGGCGGACGCGCTCGTCAACGACCACCTCCGCACCACGCGCCACGCACGCGCCGTCGTCGACCGTGTCTTCTGGGAGTGAGGCGCGCCCGGCCGGCCTGACGTGGCGTCAGCACCAGCGCGCGGCGTTCGCCGCGGTGCAGGCCGACCAGCGCCGCAAGCGGATCGACGGGGTGCCCCTGCGCTCGTGGGTCGTCATGCCGCCGGGCTCGGGCAAGACCTACGTGGGCCTGGGGCTCGCCCAGCTGGCCCGTGAGGCGACCGGGGCGACGGTCGTCGTGCTCGTGCCGACGACCGCCGTGCAGGGGCAGTGGATCGCCGCCGCCGCCGACCTGGGCCTGGAGGCCTCGGCCCACCGTTCCGTCGCCGCCGCGGTGACGGTGCTGACGTTCCAGGCGGTGGCCCACCTCGTGCCGCCGACGGAGGAGCCCGACCCCGACCCGGCCGTCGACCCCGAGGGGGACCCGCTCGAGCTGCCGGAGGAGATCGACGGGATCGCCGACGCCGAGATCGGCGCGCGCCTGCACGAGAACGGCAGCGACCTCGTCGCGCGCCTCACCGAGCTCAGCCCGTTGCTGGTGATCCTCGACGAGGCGCACCACCTGCTCGAGGCCTGGGGATCCCTGCTGGTCGAGACCCTCGCCCACCTGGGCAACGCCAGCGTGGTGGCACTGACGGGCACGCCCCGCGGCGGGGTCGGCGGGGAGCAGCGGCTCGCGCTGACGACGTACTTCGGGTCGACGGCCTACCAGGCGAGCACCGTGGACCTGGTGCGGAAGGGCGACCTGGCGCCCTACGCCGAGCTGGCCTGGTTCACGGAGCCCACGGCGGCGGAGGTCACGTGGATGGGGGAGGCGCCGCTGCGCCTGGCCGAGCTCCTGGCGCTCCTCGAGGCCCCGGGGTTCGGGACCACGTCGCTGCGCGAGTGGCTGCGGAAGCGCTTCGTCACGCCGACGCGGTCGTGGCGGCGCCGGGTGTCGTGGTCGTCGCTCGCCGCCGCGGACCCGGCCGTCGCCGACGCCCTGCTGCGCCACGCCCACGCCCGTGAGGTGGAACTGCCGGGCGGGGCACGCCTCCGGCGCGAGCACCGTCGGCCCCCGACGATCGAGGACCGGATGCTGCTCGTCGACGACTGGCTGCGCCGCTGCATCGCGCCGAGCGACGACCCGCGGGACGCGGAGGTGCTGGCGGTCCTGCGCCGTACCCTGCCGGCGGTCGGCTGGGTGTGGACCCGCCACGGCGTGCGGCGCGGCCGGGAGATGGCCGACCGGGTGCTCGCACGGTCGGAGGCGAAGTCGGTGGCCTGCGTCGAGATCCTCCACCACACGCTCGGCGTGCTCGGGCCACGGATGCGGATGCTCGTGCTCACCGACCACGAGAGCGCGTCGTCGACCGTGCCGATGACCGTGCGCGGGGTCGTCGACGGCAAGGCGGGCTCCGCCTGGGCGGTGCTCGACGAGCTCACCCACGACCACGCGACCGACCTGCTCCACCCGGTGCTCGTCACCGGCCGCACCGTCGCGGGAACGCCCGCGGCCATGGCCGACCTCGCTGCGTTCGTGGCGGAGCGGGACCCCGGCCTGGGGGCGACGCTCCGGGTCGTGCCCGTGCCGCTGGCGAGCGCCGAGGCGGGGCGGGTGCCGCTCGCGCGGCTGGTCGGGGAGCGCCGGCCCGACGGGTCGCTGCCGTGGCAGGCGCACCGCTGGATCGGCGAGGTGACCGCCTTCCTCACCGCGGGCCGCACGCAGGTGCTCGTCGGCACCCGCAGCGTGCTCGGCGAGGGCTGGGACGCGCGGTGCGTGACCGGCGTCGTCGACCTCACGACCCCCACCACCCACCAGTCGGCCGTGCAGGTGCGCGGCCGGTCGCTGCGCACCGACCCGACGTGGCCCGAGAAGGTGGCGGTCAACTGGACCCCCGTCTGCGTCGCCGAGGGCCACCCGAGCGGGGCGCAGGACTGGGAGCGCCTGGTGGCGAAGCTGGAGGGGTACGTCGCGCCCCACCCCGCGGGCGGGCTCGACGTGGGCGCCGGGTCGCTGTGGTGGCCGCAGCCGTTCGACGGCGCGGCGCCGCCGGCCAGCCGCTTCGCCGAGCTCAACGCCACCGCGATGCGGCGCGCGGCGGACCTGGAGGGCATCCGGGACGCGTGGGCGACGGGGGAGCCCACCGGGGTGGGACGGCGCCGTGCGTCGGAGGGCGCCCTGCGGGGGTTCGTCACCCACCGCACCGTCGAGCTCCCGCCGCCGGGGACGGTGGTGGAGCCGCGGAGGCCGCCCGAGCGGCCCTCGATCCACCTGTCGATGCGCGGGGAATCGGTCTCCGGCGTCGTCTCGGAGACCATCGAGACCCTGCGGGCCGTCGCCCTGCGGCGGGTCGACCTGCGGCTCTACGGCGAGGACGTGCTCGACCACGCCCGCCGCGGGCCCGGCCTGCAGCACGTCGCCGGCGCCGTCGCGGACGGGCTGCTGGAGCTCGGCCTGACCCACGTCCCCGCCGACGACGCGGAGCTGGCGATCGGCGCGGACGGCTCCTACCACGCGGTCCTCCGCGGCGCGGGACCGTGGGAGCAGGACGTCTTCTCGGCCGCCCTGGCCGAGGCGATCGGCCCGCTGGAGGATGCCCGCTTCCTCGTCTCCGTGCCGCTGCTGTCGCCGCCGTCCGAGCGCGGCGACCCCCGGTCGGTGCGGCGCGCCGCCCGACGGGGCGAGGTGACGCACGACGACGAGGCCTGGTTCGCGGTCCCCTCGGTGATCGGGGACGACGCGGACCGCGCCGCGACGTACGCCGCCTGCTGGGCGCGCTGGACCGGCGGCCGCGACGTGGCCGTCGCCACCACGACCCCCGAGGGCGCCGGCGTGCTCGCCGCCCACGCCTGAGGGGCCGTTCGGATCCGACACTTTCCCCGGTCGACCGGGGAAAGTGTCACTTCGACCATCGAATTTGATGGTCAAAGCGGCTAGTTCCCCGGTCGACCGGGGAAAGTGACAGCGGGCCCCCCAGCGGGTTGGCCCCCTCTCAGGCGCGGATCGTAGGGTGGCCGATCGTGACCGACGCCGTGCTTCCCCCCGACGGCCCGCCGCAGCCGAGCCACCCCAGCCTCGCCACGGGCGCCGTGCCGGTGGCCGTGCCGCCGCCCGACGAGGGCGAGGACCACTGGGCCGACCTGCGCGAGGGGCACGGGCCCGCGACCGCGGCCGTCCCCGTCGACGCCTCGGCCGTCACCGTCCTCCTCGTCGCTCACGACGGTGCCACCTGGTTGCCGACGGTGCTCGACGCGCTGGCGCGGCAGACCGTGGCGGCGGGCGCGGTGCTGGCCGTCGACACGGGCAGCACCGACGGCAGCGGTGACCTGCTCGACGCCGCCCTCGGTCACGACAACGTCCTCGACCTGCCAGCGTCGACCCCGTTCGCCGAGGCCGTCGACGCCGCGCTCGGCCGCCTCGAGCAGGACGGGCGCGCGGACGGCTGGCTCTGGATCGTCCACGACGACGCCGCCCCCGCGCCCGACGCGCTCCAACGGCTGCTGGAGTGCGCCGAGCAGGAGGCCCTGGCCGGCACCCCCGTCGACGTCGTCGGCCCGAAGCTCCGCGAGTGGCCCTCCCTGAAGCGGCTCCTCGAGGTGGGCGTGACCATCAACGGCACCGGCCGTCGGGAGACGGGCCTGGAGCGGGGTGAGTACGACCAGGGCCAGTACGCCGCGACCCGCCACGTCCTGGCCGTCAACACCGCCGGGATGCTCGTGCGGCCCGGCCTGCTGCGCGACCTCGGGGGCTTCGAGCCCGCCCTGCCCGTGCTCGGCACGGACCTCGACCTCGGCTGGCGCGCCGCCTCCGCCGGTCGGCGCGTCGTGGTCGCGCCCGACGCGGTGGTCTTCCACGCCGAGGCCTCCCACCGCGGCCTCCGCAGCTCGACGCTCGTGGGCCGGCACCCGCACGAGGCCGAGCGCCGCGCCCACCTCCTCGTGCTGCTCGCGAACTCCTCGAGCCGGCGGTTCCTCAACTCCTACCTCCGTGTCGTGGTCGGCAGCCTCCTGCGCGCGCTCGGCTTCCTGCTCACCCGCCGACCGGGCGTCGCCGTCGACGAGGTCGTCGCGATGGCCGCGGTGTGTGCCCGGCCGGGCGAGCTGCGCCGCCTCCGTGCCGCGCGCAGGGCGAGCCGCACGGCCCCCGACGCCCAGGTGCGCCCGCTGCTCGCGCCCTGGTGGCTGCCCTTCCGCCACGGTCTCGACGGGGCGGGGGAGCTGCTCGGCTCGCTCACCACCCACGCCACCGACGTCGCGGACCGGCGCCGCGACGCCCGCGCCCGGGCCGAGCGCGAGCGTGCCGACGCGAGTCGCGCGGGCACGCGGGCCGCCTACCCCGGCGACCGCCCCGACCGCCCCGCGAGCGGCAGCGACGACGACGAGCTGGGGGCCGAGACCGGCTGGCTCGTGCGCTACCTGACCAGTCCTGTCGCCCTCGTGCTCACCGCCGTGGTGCTGCTCTGCCTGGTGGGCGCGCGGGAGGCGTTCGGTGCCGTCTCGGGCGGCGCGCTCGCGCCGGCGCCCGCGACGACGGGCGCGTGGTGGGACCTGCACCTCTCCTCGACCCACCCCCTCGGCACCGGCAGCGACGTGCCCGCCCCGGCCTACGTCGCGCTCCTCGCCCTGCTCGCCTGGCTCCTGCCGGGTGGACCCGCGGTCGCCGTCTCCGTGGTCCTCGTGCTCGCCGTCCCCGTCGCGCTCTGGGGCGCCTGGCGCCTGCTCGGCGTGGCGGCCCGGCTCGTCGACCCGCGGGGTGCGTCCCCGTGGCTGCTGGGGGTCGGCGCGACGACGTACGCCCTCGTCCCCGTCACCAGCGGCGCCTGGGGCGCGGGGCGGTTCGGCGTGGTCGTGGCCGCCGCGGTGCTGCCGTGGTTCGTGCACGCCGCCCTCGGCTTCGCCGACCCGGAGCGCGACCGGCGCTGGCGGGCGGGCTGGCGCTCGGGCCTGCTGCTCACGGTCGTCGTCGCGTTCGTGGCCGCCGCCTGGTGGCTGGTGCTCGGCGTGGTCGCCCTCGTCGCGGTGTTCGCCGTGGCCGTCGCCCGCGGCCGCCTGCTCGAGCGCTCGGTGCTCGGCGGGGTCGTGGCCCCCGTCGCCGTCATGCTCGCGACGCCCGCGGTGCTGCTGTCGCCCTGGCTCGTGCCGACCCTCCTGCAGGGTGACCTGGTCGCGCTCGTGGGCGAGGCGGGACGCCTGCCCTACGACGTGCTCAGCCCCACCGACGTGCTCACGGGGCACCTCGCCGACCACGCCGCCCCGGCCTGGACCGGCCTGCTGCTCGCCGCCCTCGCCCTGCTCGCGCTGCTGGTCCCCGCGACGCGCCTCGCCGTCGTCGGCTGCTGGGCCATCGCCCTGGCCGTCGCCGGCCCCGCCAGCCTCCTCGCGCTCCCGGTCTTCGAGCTCGCCGCCGGCGAGACCCCCGCGGCCGTCGGCTTCGTGGTCGTCGCGCTGCAGGGGGCCGCGGTGGTGGCGGTCGTGCTCGGCGCCCAGGGCGTCGGCCTGCTCGCCGCCGGCCGTCGCGACCGGCCCGACCGGCCCGACCGGCCCGACCGGCCCGACCGGGTACGCCGCGTGCGCACCGCCCTCGGCGTCGTCCCCGTCCTCGTGCTGGCGCTCGTGCCCCTCGCGGGCCTGGCGTGGTTCGTCGGCCCCGGCGCCGCGGTGGCGGACGACGACCGGGACCAGGCCATCCCGGCCTACATGGCGCAGCGCTCGGAGACCTCACCCTCCTACGGCGTGCTCGTGCTCGACGGCTCGGTGCGCACCGGCCTCACGTTCGAGGTCCGGCGGGAGGACGGCCTCCGCCTGGGCGAGGAGGAGATCGCGGGCCTCACCCCGGTCGACGAGACCATGCGGGAGGACGTGCGGACCCTCGTCTCGACGCCGAGCGCCGAGCAGCTCGACCGGCTGCGGGCGGCGGGCATCTCCTACATCGTGCTGCCCGCGCCGGCCGACCCGGCGATCCGCGCCGTGCTCGACTCGGTCGCCGGTCTGCAGCCCGCCTCGGCGGCCGACCCCGACACCCGGGCCTGGGAGCTCGTCGAGCAGCCCGCCGCCGACGCGGTCGACGACGGCTCGACGGGCGTCGGGCGCGCCCTGCTCCTGCTCGTGCAGGGCGTCGCGGTCGTCGTCGTGCTCGTGATGGCGGGCCCGAGCCTGCCGTCGCGGCCGGGTCGCGGCCGCACCCCCGGCGCCGCGTCCGCGGCGCCGTCCCGTGATCCCGAGGGGAGCGTCGCGTGAGCGAGGAGCAGGTCCGCCCGACCGGTCGGCGTCGAGCCGCTCCGGCCCAGCCCGGCCGCCGGCGCATCGACCCCGCGATCGTCGCCGCCGTCGTGCTGCCCCTGCTGGTCGCGCTCGCCGTCGCCGCCGTGCGGGTCGGTGCCCCGCAGCCGCCGGCGACCGCGCCCACCGCGGAGGCGCGCACGGCCTCGACCCTCGTCTGCCCGTCGGCCGGGGTGCTGGCCGGCACGGACGAGCCCGACACGGTCGTCCCCACCGACGGCGTCGTGCGCGTGGGCACGGGCCCGGACGCCGACGGGGACGTGACCGCGAGCCCGCTCGACACGCCCGCGGCCGCCGAGGACCTCGAGGACGCCGCCGACGTGGCGCTCGACGCCGGTGGCGCAGCCGCGGTCGACAGCGGCGCCGCCGTGGTGGTGCGCGGCTCCGGCGGGGCCGCGCCGGGTCTCGCCGCCGCCCGGTTCGACGCCTCGGGCGGGATCGGCACGACCTGCCGCACCCCCGATGTCGGCGGCTGGTTCGTCGGCCTCGGCGCCGGTGGGGAGCGTTCGAGCGTGCTCGAGCTGACCAACCCCGACCCGGGCTCGGCCGTCGCCCGCCTGTCGCTCTACGACGAGTCGGGACCCGTCGACGCCCCGGAGATCCGCTCGCTGGTCGTCGGGACGGGCGAGACCCGCCGCCTCGACCTGGCGGAGCTCGTGCCGACCCTCGGCGACCTCGCCGTGCACGTGGACGTGGCCCGCGGTCGTCTCGGCATCGCCGCCCTGCAGACCATGCAGCCGCTCGACGGGTCGCGCGGCGGCACGACCTGGGCCCCGCTGGTCGCCGAGCCCACCACCGAGGCGACGATCCTGGGCCTGCCCGGTGACGGGGCGACGGCGCGCACCCTGCTCGTGGCCAACCCCGGCGACGCCCCGACCCGGATCGACGTGGACGTCCTGGGGACGTCCGGCCCGGTCCGCCCGACCAGCCTCGCCGACGGGCTCGTCGTCGCGCCGGGCGCGGTCGCCACGCTCGACCTGACGGACGTGCTGGGCGAGGCCCTCGCCGAGGGCGGCGGAGGAGCCTCCGGCGTGCGCGTCACCTCCGGCACCGCGGTGGTCGCGAGCCTGCGCTCCGGCGCCGGTGCCGCCGAGGTCGGCTCCGTCACGACCGCGCCGGTCCCGACCGACGTCGCGTCCGGCGCGCTCACCGGCGTGCTGCCCGACGGGGCGGGCGCGCGGCGCCTGGTGCTCGACTCCCGGGCGCCGGGCGAGGTCGCCGTGCCCGTGGTGGCACGCAGTGCGTCCGGCGACGTGCTGCTCGAGCAGGACGTGACGCTCGGGGCCGGGGCTGCGACCGCCCTCGACCTGCCGGAGGGCACGGCCCGCGTCGACGTCGCGCCCACCGACCCGCGCGTCGACGTGCGCGCCGCGCTCGTCACGGGGGCCGGTTCGCGGGCCTCCGTGCTGGCCCTGGTGCCGACCATCACCACCGACCTCGTGCCCACCGCCCGGCGCGCCTGGCAGTGAGACCGGCGGGGCTCAGGCGTCGGGGTCGTAGTCCGGGTCGACGGTCTCGGGGCTGACGCCCAGCAGCTCGGCGAGCTGCTCGGTGGCGACCCGCCGCACGAGCTCCTCGAGGTCGAGCCGGGTCTCGCTGCGCCGCTCCAGGGGGCGGCGGAAGAACACGACCCGCGGCGGGTGGTCGGCGGTCGCCGGCACGACGGAGGCGAGGGGCGCCTCGTCCGTCCACCCGTCGGGGAGGAGCGGCATCTCCTCGACGACGTACTCCAGCTCGCCGAGCTCCGCCCGCCAGGGCGCGTCGACGTGCCCCACGACCCCCAGCACGATGCGGTCGAAGCGCTGGCTGCGCGTGGGCCGCGGGTCGCGCAGGCCGGGGGAGGGGGCGAGGCCGGGGCCGCGTCCGCCGCGCCCGTGCCGGTCGCGCCGCCGGGGTCGGTACGCCGCGGGCGTGTCCTCCGGCCCGGGTCCCGGTCCCGTCGCGGGCACCGCCCCCGGGACGTCCCCGTGCTGCGTCACCGACATCTCCTCTCGTCGGCCGCGAGCCTAGTCCGGTGGCGACCGACGACGGCGTACGGTGCTCCCCGTGAGGTCAGCCCGTCGTTGTTCGCGCACCGCCTGCGGTCGTCCCGCGGCCATGACGCTGACGTACGTCTACTCCGACCAGACCGCCGTGCTCGGGCCGCTGTCGACGACGGCGGAACCGCACGCCTACGACCTGTGCGAGCAGCACTCCGAGCGGCTCTCGGCCCCGCGCGGGTGGGAGGTGCTCCGGCTCGCCAGCGTGCCGTCGGCGCCGGTCCACACCGACGACGACCTGCTCGCGCTCGCCGACGCGGTGCGCGAGGCCGCGGTGCGCCCGGCCTCCCCGACGTCGCGGCCCCCGCACGTCGTGCCGCACGACCGTCCGACGTACGCCGAGGAGGACCCCCGCGGGAGCCGTCCCGGTCCGCCCGGACGCCCCGAGCGCGGCGAGCGCCGCGGTCACCTCCGCGTGCTGGAGACGGACCCCACACCGCGCTGAGCGACGACCCGGCCGGGAGCTGCCCCGGTCGGCCCCCGGTGCCGCGGTGCATGCCCTAGGCTCCTCGCCATGGCGCCCAGCGGATCGCTCTCCCCGTCCAACCTCGCCGCCGTCTTCAAGGCCTACGACGTCCGGGGCACCGTCCCCGACCAGCTCGACGAGGAGTTCGCCCGCCGGGTGGGCGCCGCGTTCGTGCAGGTCACCGGTGCGCCCACCGTCGTCGTCGGCCACGACATGCGGCCCTCCTCGCCCGGCATGGCCGGCGCCTTCGCGCAGGGCGCGGCCGACCAGGGCGCCGACGTCGTCCTCATCGGCCTGGCCTCGACCGACCAGCTCTACTTCGCCTCGGGCCACCTGGGCCACGCGGGCGCGATGTTCACCGCGAGCCACAACCCGGCGCAGTACAACGGCATCAAGATGTGCCGGGCCAACGCCGTGCCGATCGGCACCGAGACCGGCCTCTCCGAGATCCGCGACCTCGTCGCCGGGGACGAGCCCGCCCCCGCCGCCCGCACCGGCAGCATCTCCGAGCACGACGTGCTCGCGGCGTACGCCGCGCACGTGCTCTCCCTGGCCCCCGTCGGCGGTCGGAAGCTCAAGGTCGTCGTCGATGCCGGCAACGGCATGGCGGGCCTCACGGCGCCGGCCGTCTTCGAGCGCCTCGAGGACGTCGTGGACCTGGTCCCGATGTACTTCGAGCTCGACGGGTCCTTCCCCAACCACGAGGCCAACCCCATCGACCCGGAGACCCTGGTGGACCTCCAGGCCCGCGTGCTCGAGGAGCGGGCGGACATCGGTCTCGCCTTCGACGGCGACGCCGACCGCTGCTTCCTGGTCGACGAGCAGGGCCGCGCGATCTCGCCCTCGACGCTGACGGCGCTCATCGCCGACCGCGAGCTCGCCCGCGTCCCGGGGTCCAACGTCATCCACAACCTCATCACGTCGAAGGCCGTGCCCGAGATCGTGTCCGAGAAGGGTGGCACCCCGGTGCGCACCCGCGTGGGCCACTCCTACATCAAGGCCACCATGGCCGAGACCGACGCGGTCTTCGGCGGCGAGCACTCGGGCCACTTCTACTTCCGCGACTTCTGGCGCGCCGACTCCGGCATGCTCGCCGCGCTCCACGCGCTGTCCGCGCTCGCGGGCACCGACGTGCCGCTGTCGCAGCTGCTGGCCGACTACGACCGCTACCCCATGAGCGGCGAGATCAACTCCACCGTGGCCGACCAGCAGGCGGTGCTCACGCAGCTGGAGGAGACGTACGGCGCGCAGGACGGCGTCACGATCGACAAGCTCGACGGTCTCACCGTCGACGGCGGCGACTGGTGGTTCAACGTCCGCGCCTCCAACACCGAGCCGCTGCTGCGCCTCAACGTGGAGGGCAAGGACGAGGCCACGATGATCGACGTGCGCGACCGCGTGCTGGCGGTGATCCGCGGATGAGCGCCTCCATCGACCCGACGCTGCGCCGCATCATCGTCTGCCCCAACTGCCGCGGCGAGCTGGTCGACGGCCCCACCGATGGCCCCACCGGCACCGACGGCGACGAGCTGGTCTGCGTGGACTGCGGCTACGGCTACCCCGTCCGCGACGGCATCCCGGTGCTGCTCGTCGACGAGGCGCGCCGGGCCTGAGGCGGGTCCCGCCGTGTGGTTCGACGAGTCCCGCCTCGACGACGAGCGCGCGCTGGCCGGGATCGACCCCCTCCTGCGGTCGCTCGCCGAGGCCGGGTCCCGCGTGCGCCGCGAGGCGCAGGCCGCGCTCGACCTCGCGCCGGAGAAGGTGCACGAGGCACGGTCCCGCCCGCGCCCGCGGGCGGTGGTGGTCGCCGGCACGGGATCCCGGCTCCTGCGGGACGTGCTCGAGGGCAGCTGCCCCGTGCCGTTCGTCGCGTGGCCCGGCCCCGGCCTGCCCGGCTGGGTGGGCTCCCTCGACCTCGTCGTGATGCTCGCCCCGGCGGGCTCCGACGTGCCGGCGGCCGCCGCGGTGGCCGAGGCGGTACGGCGCGGCGCCGACGTGCTCGTCGCCTGCCCGCCCGCCTCGCTCGTGGCCGAGCACGCGGTCGGACGCGACGTGCTCGTGCTCCCGGTGGGCACGGGCGACCCCCTGGCGGTGGCGGTCGTGGTGCTCGACCTCCTGGCCTCCGCGGGCCTGGGCCGGGCCGCCGACGCCGACGACGTCGCCGCGGCGCTCGACGACGTGGCCGTGCGCTGCTCGCCCCACCGCGACATCGCGGCCAACCCGGCCAAGGAGGTCGCGCTCGGGCTGGCGGACGCCCAGCCGGTGCTCTGGGGCGGCAGCGCCCTGGCCGCGCGGGCGGCGCGTCGCGTGGCCGAGGAGCTGCGGCGCGTCACCGGTCGCTCCGTCCTGGCGGACGACGCCGAGGAGGTGCTGCCCGTCGTCGAGGCCGCCCGGCCCCGCGACGTCTTCGCCGACCCGTTCACCGACGGGGGAGCGGTGGCCCGCCCGACGCTCGTGGTGCTCGACGACGGCGACGAGGCGGCGGTCGTGCGGGAGCAGGCGGGCCGGCTCCGTGCGGCGGCCGCCGCCCACGACGTGCGCGTCGTGGAGATCGGGAGCGACGCCCGCAGCGACGTCGCCCGTCACGCCTCGCTCATCCTGCAGGGACGCTACGTGGCGGCGTACCTGGGCCTCGGGCTGGTCCCCGACTGACCGGGAACGCTCTAGAGTCCTCCCGTGACGATCTCGCGGACGCTCTCGATCCCCGCCGGTGACCGATGAGCGGCGGTCTGTTCGCCCTGCTCGACGACGTGGCGGCGCTGGCGCGCCTCGCGGCGGCCTCGGTGGACGACGTCGGTGCCGCCGCCGGCCGCGCGAGCGTCAAGGCGGCCGGGGTGGTCGTGGACGACACGGCGGTGACGCCGCAGTACGTCCAGGGCGTCGCGGCCGAGCGCGAGCTGCCGATCGTCAAGCGCATCGCCATCGGCTCGCTGCGCAACAAGATCCTCGTCATCCTGCCGCTGGCCCTGCTGCTGAGCCAGTTCCTGCCGTGGCTGCTCACCCCCATCCTGATGGCCGGCGGGGCCTTCCTCTGCTTCGAGGGCGCCGAGAAGATCTGGGGCAAGGTCGCGGGCCACGACCACCACGCCGAGAAGACGGTCGAGGCCGGCCCGGACGCCGAGAAGACCCTGGTCGCCGGCGCCATCCGCACCGACCTCATCCTCTCCGCCGAGATCATGGTCATCTCCCTCAACGAGGTGGCGGACGAGCCCTTCCTGGCCCGCCTCGCCATCCTGCTGGTGGTCGCGGTCGGCATCACCGTGCTCGTCTACGGCGTCGTGGCCCTCATCGTGAAGATGGACGACGTGGGCCTGGCCCTCGCGCAGCGCTCCTCGGCGGTGGCGCAGAAGGTCGGCACCGGTCTCGTCCGTGCCATGCCGGGCCTGCTGGCCGCCATCGGCGTCGTCGGCACCGCCGCGATGCTCTGGGTCGGCGGCCACATCCTGCTCGTCGGCGCGGACGACTTGGGCTGGCACGCGCCGTACGAGGTCGTGCACCACCTCGAGGTGGCCGTCCACGACGCGCTCGGCGCCGTCGGCGCGGTCGCCGGCTGGATCGTCAACACCGCGCTGTCCGCCGTGGTCGGTCTCGTCGTCGGCGCGCTCGTCGTGGTCGTCGTCCACCTCGTGGGTCGCGTGCGTCACGCGGATTCCTGAATCGCGCGGACGGCGGCCTACGCTGGTCGGGTCCGCGTCGGGAGATCCCGGAGATGCGCAGATGCGCAGGCGCGTGGCTCTGGCTCCACCCGTTCGAGGAGACACACCGATGGACTTCAAGGTCGCCGACCTCTCCCTGGCCGCCTTCGGCCGCAAGGAGATCGAGCTCGCCGAGCACGAGATGCCCGGCCTGATGGCGATGCGCGAGCGCTTCGGCGACGCGCAGCCGCTCCAGGGCGCCCGGATCGCCGGGTCGCTGCACATGACCGTCCAGACGGCGGTGCTGATCGAGACGCTCGCCGCGCTCGGTGCCGACATCCGCTGGGCCACC
This sequence comes from Nocardioides zeae, assembly GCF_030818655.1. Lineage (NCBI taxonomy): Bacteria > Bacillati > Actinomycetota > Actinomycetes > Propionibacteriales > Nocardioidaceae > Nocardioides > Nocardioides zeae. The sequence continues at coordinate 900,259 of NZ_JAUTAN010000001.1, forward strand.
TGCAACATCTTCTCCACCCAGGACCACGCCGCGGCCGCGGTCGTCGTCGGGCCCCCCGCCAAGGGCGGCACGCCGGAGGACCCGCAGGGCGTCCCCGTCTTCGCGTGGAAGGGCGAGTCCCTGGCGGAGTACTGGGACGAGGCCGAGAAGGTCTTCGACTTCGCCGAGGGCGGCCCCAACATGCTGCTCGACGACGGCGGCGACATCACGCTGCTGCTGCACAAGGGCGTGGAGTTCGAGAAGGCCGGCGTCGTGCCGCCGCTCGACTCGACCGACAACGAGGAGTACAAGGAGGTCCTCCGGGTCCTCGCGCGCTCCCTCGAGGCCGACCCGCAGCGCTGGACGAAGCGCGCCCCGATGGTCAAGGGCGTCTCCGAGGAGACCACGACGGGCGTGCTCCGGCTCTACGAGCGCTTCAAGGAGGGCTCGCTGCTCTTCCCGGCGATCAACGTCAACGACTCGGTCACCAAGAGCAAGTTCGACAACAAGTACGGCTGCCGCCACTCCCTCATCGACGGCATCAACCGCGCCACCGACGTGATGATCGGCGGCAAGGTCGCGGTCGTGTGCGGCTACGGCGACGTCGGCAAGGGCTCCGCGGAGTCGCTCCGCGGCCAGGGCGCGCGCGTCATCGTCACCGAGATCGACCCGATCTGCGCCCTGCAGGCGGCGATGGACGGCTACGAGGTCAAGCGCCTCGAGTCCGTCGTCGAGATCGCCGACATCTTCGTGACGACGACGGGCAACTTCAACATCATCCGCACCGAGCACTTCGAGCGGATGAAGCACCAGGCCATCGTCGGCAACATCGGTCACTTCGACAACGAGATCGACATGGCCGGCCTGGCGAAGATCCCCGGCATCGTCAAGGACGAGATCAAGCCGCAGGTCCACCAGTGGATCTTCGCCGACGGCAAGAAGATCATCGTGCTGTCCGAGGGCCGGCTGCTCAACCTGGGCAACGCGACCGGCCACCCGTCGTTCGTGATGAGCAACTCCTTCACCAACCAGGTGCTGGCGCAGATCGAGCTGTTCAGCAAGGCGGACGAGTACGAGCTCGGCGTCCACGTGCTCCCCAAGCACCTCGACGAGGAGGTCGCCCGGCTGCACCTCGACGCCCTCGGCGTCGAGCTCACCGAGCTGACCAAGGAGCAGGCGGCCTACCTGGGCGTCGACGTGGCCGGCCCCTACAAGTCGGACCACTACCGCTACTGAGGCCCCGGACCCCGGCTGGTCCACCTCTGCTCCACCCCCGCTCCACCCCCACGACCGCCGTCCCCGCACCTGCGGGGACGGCGGTTGTCATACTTGACCGGTGACCAGCAACGAGCGCGCTGCCTCCGGCACCGCCGACCCCGACAGCCGTGGGCGGGTGCTCGTCGTCGACGACGACGCGTCGCTGGCGGAGATGCTCACCATCGTGCTGCGCCAGGAGGGGTTCGAGCCGGCCGTCTGCCTGCGGGGTGACGAGGCGCTCGCCGCGGTGCGGGAGTTCCGTCCCGACGTGCTCCTCCTCGACGTCATGCTGCCCGGCAAGGACGGCATCGAGGTCTGCCGCGAGGTGCGCGCCGAGTCGGGCGTGCCCATCGTGATGCTGACCGCGAAGGGCGACACCGTCGACGTCGTCGTCGGTCTCGAGTCGGGCGCGGACGACTACGTCGTGAAGCCCTTCAAGCCCAAGGAGCTCGTGGCCCGCATCCGGGCGCGCGTCCGCCGCCTCGACGCCCCGGTGCAGGAGACCCTCGCCATCGGCGACCTCACCATCGACGTCGCCGGGCACCAGGTGACGCGGCGCGACGAGGTCATCAGCCTGACGCCGCTGGAGTTCGACCTCCTCGTGTGCCTCGCCCGCAAGCCGTGGCAGGCGTTCAGCCGCGAGGTCCTCCTCGAGGAGGTGTGGGGCTACCGGCACGCGGCCGACACCCGCCTCGTCAACGTGCACGTGCAGCGGCTGCGCTCCAAGGTCGAGCACGACCCCGAGCGTCCCGAGATCGTCCTGACGGTGCGCGGCGTGGGCTACAAGGCAGGGCCGTCCTGACCCCGTGCTGACGCCCCACCTGGCCCCGCTGACGCACCGGCTGACGCACCGGCTGACGCGTCGACCCCAGGCCTCGGCCTCCGGGGTCGGGATCGGCGCGGCGGTCGGTCGCGCGCTGACGGTGTGGCGACGCTCGGTGTCCGCCCGCGTCGTCGTCTCGACCGTGCTGCTCTCGACGGTGGTGGTGGGAGCCGTGAGCTGGCTGCTCGTGGTGCAGGTGCGTGACGGCCTGCTCGACGACCGGGTGCGCTCCGCGACCGCCGAGGCCGAGACCGAGACCGTGCAGGCGGTGGACCGGCTCGTCGGCGGCTCGGACTTCGACGTCGCCAGCCAGCTCGAGCTGGTGGCCGCACCGCTCAGCCAGCGTGGCGCCGTGCGCGGCTACGAGGTGCTCGTGGCCCGCTCCGATGCCGACCCGGCCAGCGACCTGACGACCAGCGGCTCCATCTCCTCGCCCGACCTCGACCTGACGAGCGTGCCGCGCTCGCTCCGCGAGCACTTCACGAGCAGCACCCAGCTCGCCTGGGCCTGGACCAGCCTGCGCACGACGGGCGACGGGACCACCTCCGAGGTGCCGGGCATCGTGGTCGGCACGCAGGTGCAGCTCCCGGCCGACGGCCGCCCCTACACGCTCTACCTGCTGTTCCCCATGGAGCAGGAGCAGGAGACCCTCGCCCTGGTGACCCGGTCGGTGCTCGTCGCCGACGCGCTCCTCGTGGTGCTCATCGGCGGTGTCACCTACCTCGTCGCCCGTCAGGTCGTCACCCCGATCCGGCTCGCCCGCAAGGTGGCCGAGCGCCTCGCCGCGGGACGCCTCCAGGAGCGGCTGCGGGTGTCCGGGCAGGACGACCTCGCCCGCCTCGCGTCGTCCTTCAACCAGATGGCCTCCAACCTCCAGCGCCAGATCCAGCAGCTCGAGGAGCTCAGCCGGGTGCAGCGCCGCTTCGTCGCGGACGTCTCCCACGAGCTCCGCACCCCGCTGACGACGGTGCGCATGGCCGGCGACATGCTCCACGACGCCCGCACCGACTTCGACGCGCCCACCGCCCGCGCCGCCGAGCTGCTGCAGGTCGAGCTCGACCGCTTCGAGCGGCTCCTCGGCGAGCTCCTCGAGATCAGCCGGTACGACGCGGGCGCGGTCGCCCTCGAGGTCGAGGACGTCGACCTGCGCGACGTGGTCGAGCGGGTCGTCCGCCAGACCGCGACCGTGGCCGCGGGCTCGGGCGTCGAGGTCGACGTGCGCGAGCCCGGGCGGCCCTGCGTGTGCGCGGCGGACGGGCGGCGCATCGAGCGGATCGTGCGCAACCTCGTGACCAACGCGATCGACCACGCGGAGTCGCGCGACGTCGTCATCACCGTCGACGCGGACGAGCACAGCGCGGCCATCGCCGTGCGCGACTACGGCGTGGGGCTCGCGCCGGGGGAGTCGGCCATGGTGTTCAACCGGTTCTGGAGGGCCGACCCGGCCCGCGCCCGCACCTCGGGCGGCACGGGCCTCGGCCTGTCGATCGCGCTCGAGGACGCCCACCTCCACGGCGGCTGGCTCCAGGCGTGGGGCACCCCCGGCGGGGGAGCCCAGTTCCGGCTGACGCTGCCCCGCCACTCCGGCGACCAGGTGCGGCACAGCCCGATCCCGCTCCTCCCGGCGGACGCGGAGCCGGTCCGGTGAGGGCGGACGCGCGCCGTACGCGCCGGGGTTGGCGTGCAGGGTCCCGCGCTGCGCGCGGTGCTGGCCGCGGTGCTGGCCGGAGTGCTGGCGGCGCTCGTGCTCGCCGGGTGCGTGCGCCTGCCCGACTCCGGGGACGTGACGGTGCCCGACGACGTGCCGGACGGCGTCGGCGACGCGGGGGTCGACTACGTGCCGCCGGGCCCGACGCCGGGGGAGACGCCGGACGAGATCGTGCAGCACTTCCTCGGCGCCATGCGGGCGACCTCGCTGCAGACCAGCGTGGCGCGGTCGTTCCTCACCGACGCGACGGCCGACGCGTGGTCGCCGGAGCAGCGCACCATCGTCTACGAGGACGCGTCCCGTCCCACGAGCGGGACGACGGTGAGCGTCGACCTCCAGGGCAGCGCGAGCCTCGACGACCGGGGGCAGTGGGTCGGGGAGCCGAGCGGGGCGGACCGCACCATCACGTTCGGCATGACGCAGGAGGACGGGGAGTGGCGCATCGCCACCCTCCCCAACGCCCTCATCGTGCCCCTGACGTGGCTCGAGGCGCGCTACCAGCGTGCCGACCTCTACTTCCTCGATCCCTCGTCGCGGATCCTCGTCCCCACCCCGGTGTTCGTGCCGAGCGGCGAGCAGCTCGCCTCACGGCTCGTCGACGCGCTGCTCGAGGGGCCGCCGGACTCGCTGACCGGCGTGGTGACCACCGCGCTCGGCGGGACGGGACCCGGCACGACGGTCGAGGTGTCGTCCTCCGGGCTCGCCTCGATCCGCACGACCGGCGCCGACGGCGCCCCCGAGGCGCTGACCGAGCCGATGGTCGCCCAGCTCGCCTGGACGCTGCGCCAGGTCCCCTCCGTCGTGCGCATCCGCGTGCTGGTCGACGACGTCGCGCTCCGGGTGCCGGACGGCGGCACCGACTTCGCGGTCGGTGCGGGGCAGCGCTACACCCCCGACGTGGCCGGTGCCGACGCGGCCCTCTACGGGGTGGAGGGCGACCAGGTCGTCGAGGTGGACGGCGCCGCCACCACGCCGGTGGCCGGCACCGAGGAGCTCCTGGGCGCCGGGGTGCAGCGCATCGCGGTGGACCTCTTCGGGACACGGGTCGCCGCGCAGGTGGCGGACGGTTCGGTGGTCGTCCTGCCCCTCGACGACCCCGCCGCCCCGACGACCCGCATCCCGGCCGAGGGCACCGCTCGCCTGTCGTGGGACTTCGCGGGCCGGCTGTGGATCGTGGACGGCGGCGAGCGGGCGCGCCTGCGCGTCGTCAGCTCGGGCACCGTCACGCCGCTCGACGCGCCGGACCTGAGCGGGCAGCGCGTCACCTCGATGACGGTGTCCCACGACGGGTCCCGCCTGGTCGCCGTCGTCGGTCTGCCCGGGACGCAGCGGGTGGTCGTGTCCCGGGTCCGCTACGACGAGCGTGGCGGCGTCGCCGACGTCGTCGAGCCGGCGCAGGACCTCGCGGTCGACGCCGCGGGCCTCGCGGTGCTCGACGTCGGCTGGCGCTCGGCCACGGAGGTCGTCGTGCTCGCCCGGATCGACGACACCCTGGTGCAGGTGCAGCGCGTCCCCGTCGACGGGTCCCCGGGGGACGGCGACGGCACGACCCTCCTCATGAGCGACGCGGACCGGCTCGTGACCTCGACCTCCCCGGGCACGCCGCTGCTGCTCGTCGGTCCCCTGCTCGTGGAGGAGTACGACGGGTCGCGCCTCGTGGCCTCCGAGGCGAGCGCCGCCGGGCTCACCTACCCCGGCTGAGGCCGACCGGGGCCCGGCCGACCCGCTCGTCCTCCCCAGGACCGTGCCGGGCCGCGCGTCTCCACGGGCACCCCGCCGAGCGGGACGCCGTGCGCCCCGGTGCGGTGGGATCGGGGCGTGGGCACCGGGTGGTTCGTGGACGCGGCGTGCGACCTCGTGACCGGCAGCGCGTGCGTCGGCTGTGCCCGCCCCGGACGCCTGCTCTGTGCGGCGTGCGCGGCCACGCTCCCGGCCCGGGGCGCGCCCGCCGTCGTCGACCCGTGGCCGGGCCGGCCTCGTGCCGACCTGGGCGGGCGCACCCCACGCCGACCTGGCCCGTGACCTGGTGATCGGCCACAAGGAGCGCGGCCGCTGGGGCCTGCGCGCCCCGCTCGGGCGGCTCCTGGCCGCCGCGGTGGCCGCCGGCGTCGGAGCGCCGCCCGGACGGGGTCGGCTCCTGCTCTGCGCGGTGCCGTCGCGCCCCGGCACGGTGCGGAGCCGCGGGCACGACGCGACCGGGGCCGTGGTCGCGCGGGCGGCCCGCACCCTGCGGGCGCAGGGGTACGACGCGGTCCGCGTCGACCTGCTCCGGTCGGGACGGGCGCTCGACCAGGGGGACCTCGACGCGGCCGGCCGGGCGGTGAACCTGGTCGGCACCATGCGCTGCCCGGCCCACCTTCTGCGGGCGGCGGCGGCGCGCCACGGGCGAGGGTCGGTGGTGCTGTGCGACGACGTGGTCACGACCGGGGCGACGCTCGTCGAGGCGGCGCGGGCGCTGGGGAGCAGCGGCGTACCACCGCTGCTCGCCGCGACGGTGACCTCCACCCCACGGCGCGGTGGACGGGGGACGAGGACTTCAGACGATTCCCAGGCGCGTTCCCTTCCCCGGGCGGGAAGGGACGACTAACGTCGTCGCATGGAGTCCGCCCGGGTCCGTGGTTGCGTCGCCCCGACGCGCCGAGCCCCGTCAGGGGTGCGGTCACGGCGGTGCGGCAAGCCGATGCCAGTCGCAGGCGAAACGGCCCACGTAAGTCCGTCCCGGTCCGCCGGTGCCGGACGATCACGGTGCGGCTTAGACGTAAGTCCTGCCTCGCCCTCGTCGTCAGATGCGACGTCCGGCGGGAGAAGGTCGGTAGTGGCGGAGAAGCTGCGAACACCTCAGCAGGCGACTGTGGGGACGAAGACCAGGTCGGCCGGGCGGGCTCCATCCACCGGCGGGACGCGAGCCACCGTGGGTGGCTCGTGCACGCGACCGCACGGAGGTCGCCCCCGCACCTGATCCACCAACCACCAGGGAGGTTCGCATGGAGATCGTGGTCACCGGACGGCATGTCGAGGTGTCGGAGAGCTTCAGGTCCCACGTCGAGGAGAAGCTCGCCCGACTGGAGAAGCACGATCACCGCATCATCAGGGTGCAGGTGGAGGTCTCGGAGGAGAAGAACCCCCGCCAGGCCGACCGCTGCATGAAGGTGCAGCTCACCGCGTTCTCCAAGGGGCCGGTGGTCCGTGCGGAGGCGTGCGCCGACCACAAGATGGGTGCGCTCGACGTCGCGCTGGACCGGATGGCCGCGCAGATGCGCCGCGCCGCCGACCGCCGCCGCATCCACCGCGGCCGCCACGTGCCCACCTCCGTCGCGCAGGCGCTGGCGGGCACCGGGGTGGTCGAGGAGCGGACGGCGGACGGCCCCGGTGACGCTCCCGCGGACGGCGCGCCCCAGCGCCGCCAGGTCGGGGGCATCGAGGTGGAGGGGGACGGTCCGCTCGTCGTGCGGGAGAAGGTGCACCCCGCGGAGCCCATGACGCTCGACCAGGCGCTCTACGAGATGGAGCTGGTCGGCCACGACTTCTACCTCTTCGTCGACAAGGCGAACGACCGTCCGTCGGTCGTCTACCGACGACGTGGCTACGACTACGGCGTGATCGCGCTCGACCTCGACGGGGGCCTGGACGGCGTGGGCGGCGTCGCCGGTGAGGTCGACCGCGAGGTCGCCGGCGCCGGCGCCGCCGTGCTGGCGGGGCGCGCCGAGGGCTGAGCGACCCGAGAGACCGGCGGGGGAGGCGTCGCGGCGTGTCATGATGGCCCCCGTGACGCCCCCTCCCGCCACCTCGGACGGCACCTCGGACGACACCTCGGGCACCGAGCCGGTCCGTGTGATCGTCGTCGACGACCAGGAGCTGTTCCGTCGCGGCCTCACCATGCTCCTCGGCATCGAGGAGGGCATCGAGGTCGTCGGCGAGGCGGGCGACGGCGAGGCGGGCCTGCGGCTCGCCACGACGACCGCCCCCGACGTCGTGCTCCTCGACGTCCGGATGCCGAAGGGTTCCGGCATCGCCGCCTGCAAGGCGATCAAGGACGCGGTCCCCGCGACGAAGATCATCATGCTCACCGTCTCCGACGAGGAGGGCGACCTCTACGAGGCGGTGAAGAGCGGCGCGTCGGGCTACCTGCTGAAGGACTCCTCGATCGACGAGGTCGCGCAGGCCGTGCGGGTGGTCTCCGACGGCCAGTCCCTCATCAGCCCGTCGATGGCGGTGAAGCTCATCGACGAGTTCAAGCACATGTCGCGGGCGGAGAAGACGCCCGGCCCCTCGCTGAAGCTCACCGAGCGCGAGCTGCAGGTGCTGCGCCTCGTCGCGACGGGCATCAACAACCGTGAGGTCGGGCACCGGCTCGGCATCACCGACAACACGGTGAAGAACCACATGCGCAACATCCTCGAGAAGCTCCAGCTGCACTCGCGCATGGAGGCCGTCATGTACGCGGTGCGCGAGAAGCTCCTCGACGTGCCGTGAGCCGCACGGCCCCGGCCGGTCCCACGATCACCCTGGCCCAGGCGCGCCGCATCGCGCTCGCCGCGCAGGGGTTCGCCGACCCTCCCCACGCCACCCCGACGTTGCGCACCTTCGACCGCACGCTGCGGCGCACCCGCGTGCTGCAGATCGACTCGGTGAGCGTCCTGCAGCGGGCGCACTACATGCCGCTCTACTCCCGCATGGGCCCCTACGACACCGGGTTGCTCGAGCGTGCGACGACCGGGCGCCCGCGGCGCATCGTGGAGTCGTGGGCGCACGAGGCGGCGTACCTGCCGGTCGAGCACTGGCCGCTGCAGCAGCTGCGGCGCGACTCCTGGCGGGAGCGGTACGCCGCGAGCGGCATCGGCGTCGAGGACCCGGGCCTCGTCGAGGAGGTCCGGCAGCGCGTCGCGGTGGAGGGCCCGGTCACGGCCCGCGAGCTCGACGACGGCCGCCCCCGCCGGCGGGACCACTGGGGCTGGAACTGGTCCGCGGCCAAGCAGGCGCTCGAGATGATGATGCGGACCGGCGACCTGGCGGTCGCCGGGCGCAACGCGGCCTTCGAGCGTCGCTACGACCTGCCCGAGCGCGTGCTGCCGCCCGAGGTGCTCGCCGCGCCGGTGCCGGAGCGGGCCGACGCGGTCCGCGCGCTGGTCGCGATGGCGGCCCGCAGCCACGGCGTCGCGACGGTCGCCTGCCTGGCGGACTACTACCGGATCGGCCAGCGGGCGGCGGCCGTCGCCGTGCAGGAGCTCGTCGAGGCGGGCGAGCTGGAGCCGGTCGTGGTGCGGGGGTGGCCGGCCGCGACGTACCTGCACCGCGACGCGGCGCGGCCCCGGCGCGTCGACGCCCGTGCGCTGCTCAGCCCGTTCGACCCGGTCGTCTGGTTCCGGCCGCGCGCGGAGGCGCTGTTCGGCTTCCACTACCGCATCGAGATCTACACGCCGGCCCACAAGCGGGTGCACGGGTACTACGTGCTGCCCTTCCTGCTGGGCGACCGACTGGTTGGCCGCGTCGACCTGCGGGCCGACCGGCGGGGCGGCCGTCTCGAGGTGCTGGGAGCGTTCGCGGAGGCCGACGCGCCGCCCGCGACGGCGGCCGGGCTGGCCGCGGAGCTGCGCCGGTTGGCGGGCTGGCTCGACCTGGACACGGTCGTCGTGTCCCCCCGCGGCGACCTCGCGCCCGCGCTCGCGGGCGAGACTGCGGCGCACCGCTGACCTCCGGGGAGGGGTGCGCGCGGCGACCTTGTCGCGTGGGTAGCATGGCGGGCGCGTCCGTCGCGCCCCTGCGACGCCTGCATTGCGACCAGCGCACACTGAACTAGCCAGGAGTTCGATCCGTGGGGATCATCGACAAGCTGCTCCGAGCCGGCGAGGGCAAGATCATCCGCCAGCTCGAGGCGATCGCGTCCGCCGTCAACGCCATCGAGGACGACTACGTCGCGATGACCGACGAGGAGCTGCAGGGCCAGACGGCCGAGTTCAAGAAGCGGCTCGAGGAGGGCGAGACCCTCGACGACCTGCTGCCGGAGGCGTTCGCCGTCGTCCGCGAGGCGGCCAACCGCGTGATCGGGCAGCGTCACTACGACGTGCAGATCATGGGCGGCGCGGCGCTCCACATGGGCAACATCGCGGAGATGAAGACCGGTGAGGGCAAGACCCTCGTCGCGACCCTCCCGACCTACCTCAACGCGCTGTCCGGCAAGGGCGTCCACGTCGTCACCGTCAACGACTACCTGGCGAAGTACCACGCGGAGTGGATGGGACGCGTCCACCACTTCCTCGGCCTGACGACCGGCGTGATCCTCCCGTCGATGCGGCCCGAGGCCCGGCGGGCGGCCTACAACTGCGACATCACCTACGCGACCAACAACGAGCTCGGGTTCGACTACCTCCGCGACAACATGGCGACGTCGGTGTCCGACTGCGTGCAGCGCGGCCACAACTTCGCGATCGTCGACGAGGTCGACTCGATCCTGGTCGACGAGGCCCGCACGCCGCTCATCATCTCCGGCCCCACGCAGGAGGAGGTGCGCTGGTACGGCGAGTTCGCGCGCATCGTGAAGAAGCTCGAGCGCGACGTGGACTACGAGGTCGACGAGAAGAAGCGCACGATCTCGGTGCTCGAGCCGGGCATCACGAAGGTCGAGGACCACCTCGGCATCGAGAACCTCTACGAGTCGGCGAACACGCCGCTCATCTCCTTCCTCAACAACTCGATCAAGGCCAAGGAGCTGTTCCGCCGCGACAAGGAGTACGTCGTGCAGAACGACGAGGTCCTCATCGTCGACGAGCACACGGGCCGCATGCTGTCCGGGCGTCGCTACAACGACGGCCTGCACCAGTCGATCGAGGCGAAGGAGGGCGTGAAGGTCCGCGAGGAGTACCAGACGCTCGCCACCATCACGCTGCAGAACTACTTCCGCCAGTACGACAAGCTCTCGGGCATGACCGGCACGGCCATGACCGAGGCCGCGGAGTTCGACAAGATCTACGAGCTCGGCGTCGTGCCCATCCGCACCAACAAGCCGCCGCAGCGCGTCGACCAGCCCGACCTCGTCTACCGCACGGAGAAGGCGAAGTACGAGGCCGTCGTCGACGACATCGAGGAGCGGCACCGCAAGGGCCAGCCCATCCTCGTGGGCACCGTCTCGGTCGAGAAGTCCGAGCTGCTCTCGAGCCTGCTCAAGAAGAAGAACATCCCGCACACGGTGCTCAACGCGAAGTACCACAGCGACGAGGCCAAGATCGTCGCGCAGGCCGGTCACAAGGGCGCCGTCACCGTGGCGACCAACATGGCGGGCCGCGGCACCGACATCATGCTCGGTGGCTCCGTCGAGTTCCTCGCCGACGCGGAGCTCCGCAAGAAGGGGCTCGACCCGGTCGACACGCCGGAGGAGTACGAGGCCGCGTGGCCCTCGACCCTCGAGCGCATCAAGAAGCAGGTCGAGGACGAGCACGACGAGGTCCGCGAGCTCGGCGGCCTCTACGTGATCGGCACGGAGCGCCACGAGTCCCGCCGCATCGACAACCAGCTCCGCGGTCGGTCCGGCCGTCAGGGCGACCCGGGCGAGTCGCGGTTCTACCTCTCGCTCGAGGACGAGCTCATGCGGCTCTTCAAGGCCGAGTGGGTCGACCGCGTCATGACCGTCATGCGGGTCCCCGACGACGTGCCGATCGAGGCCAAGCGGGTCACCAAGACGATCGCGAACGCGCAGGGCCAGGTCGAGGCGCAGAACTTCGAGTCCCGCAAGAACGTCCTCAAGTACGACGACGTGATGAGCCGCCAGCGCGAGGTCATCTACCGCGAGCGGCGCCAGGTGCTCGAGGGGGAGGACCTCTCGACCCAGGTGCGGGGCTTCATCGAGGACGTCGTGACGTCCTACGTGCTGTCGGCGACGCAGGAGTACCCGGAGGACTGGGACCTGCACGCCCTGTGGGGCGCGCTGCGCCAGCTCTACCCGGTGAGCCTCGAGATCGACGACCAGATCGAGAAGGCCGGCGGCTCGAAGGCGGGCCTGTCCCGCAACGAGCTGGCCGCCGACCTCGCGAAGGACGCCCTCGCGGCGTACGACCGCCGCGAGGCCGAGGTGGGCTCGGAGGTGCTGCGGGAGCTCGAGCGCCGGGTGGTGCTGACGGTGCTCGACCGCAAGTGGCGCGAGCACCTCTACGAGATGGACTACCTGCGCGAGGGCATCGGCCTGCGCTCGTACTCGCAGCGCGACCCGCTGGTCGAGTACCAGCGCGAGGGCTTCGACATGTTCGGCACGATGATGGACGCCATCAAGGAGGAGGCCGTCGGCTACCTCTTCAACCTCGAGGTGCAGGTCGACGAGGAGCCGGTGGGCGAGGTCGTCGAGGGCGACGTCGCGCTCGAGGAGGACGCGTCCGAGGAGGCCGTCGACCTCGAGAAGAAGCCGGTCATCCGGGCCAAGGGTCTCGACCCGGTGCGGCAGCCGCAGGGCCTGACCTACGCCGGTCCGTCGGAGGACGGCGAGGTCGTCGCCCGTCGCGACGCGGTGACGAAGGCCGACGACCCCTACGCCGACACCGGCCGGAACGACCTGTGCCCCTGTGGCTCCGGCAAGAAGTACAAGCGTTGCCACGGCGCGCCCGGCGGCCCGACCGGGCTGACGGCCCGCGTCAACGGCTGACCGCTCCGCACGCCACGACGGCCGCTCCCCCTGCCGGGGGAGCGGCCGTCGTCGTCCGACCGGGAGCGCGCCCGGTGTCGCTCAGGCGAACTCCAGGGCCGTGCAGATCCACCGCTCGGCCCGCTCCTCGAAGCGGGCCGCGACCGCGCGGGAACGCTGGCCGTAGCGCACGTGGGCGCTGATCTCGGCGACGTCGTCCGCCACGAAGCCGGCGTGGACGCTGCGCACCTGGGGCCGCACCACGTCGCGGGACCGACCGCCGCCACGCACGCTGGCCCGGGCCACGAGGTGGCCGCGTCGGGCGAGGTCGGTGTGGACCGGTGCGGCCGTCCAGCGCAGGAGCTGGCTGGCCGGGCGGTCCCCGCCCGCGATCTCCACCGCGGCCTGCACGTAGCGGTGCGCCCAGCTCTCGAGCCGACGACGGCGGCGGAGGTCGACCCGCACCACGTCCGCCCCCGGGCCCGCGACGGCGGGGCCCGTGCGCTGCGGCGCCGGCGGGGGTGGGTCGAGCGCGGGGACGAGGTCGAGCGCGAGGGTGCCCTGGACGGCGTCGCGGACGGGGCTGGTGGGGCGGCGGCCGGTGAACGGCACGACGCTCCCGCGGTGGGTGCCCGGCCCGTCGGGCCCGCTCGCGCTGGTCGGGCCCGTCGACGGGGTCGGCTGGCGGTCGGTGGTGGTCATCGGGTGCTCCTCACTCGCTCGGACGGGACAGGGCGCCCAGGTCGAGGCGCTGGCCGGGATGGATCAGGTCGGGGTCGGGCCCGACGACGTCGGCGTTCGCGCGGTGCAGCGCGAGCGTCGCGTCGAGCACCGCCGCGTCGTCCGCGCCGGCCGGGAGGTGGGCCGCCGCGATGGACCACAGGTCGTCACCGGCGACGACCACGTGGTGGGGCCGGGGCGCACCGCTCGCCGCCGAACCCCTGCCCGCGGTGGCGGCCGTGGCCGCACCGGCGGCGGGGACGAGGCCGTCGGGGCCGTCGGGGCGGTCGGGCAGCGGGAGGCCGTCGAGCAGCTCGGCCGTCGGCGAGGAGGCGCGACCGCCGGCGAGGGCACCGGTGGCCCCCGTCGCCCCGACGGCGGTCTCGCCGGTCGTGGACGGGTCCGCCGCCGGAGCGGTGACCGCCGTCGCCGGCTGGGCGAGGGCCACGGCGGTCGTCACGCCCAGGGCCAGCAGCACGCTGCGGCGGAGCACGGCCGGGCAGCCGCGGCGCTGCCGTTCCGCGCCACGCAGGGCGTCGACGCAGACGAGCGCCACGAGCACCCAGCACCAGGGGGCCGCCACGAGGAGCGCCGTCGACGCCAGGGCGACGAGGAGCGCGTCGTACGTCGCGTGCGGGTCGCCCCCGGACAGGAGCGGGTCGGCGACGGGGACGACGCCCGGGAGGGCGAGCGCGACCGCGCCGAGGAGGAGCAGGGAGGCGAGGAGCGCGACGACGGCCACCCGCCATCGCGCCACGCCGACGGAAGAGGACATCCCGAGACCTTTGCGTTTGCGTGCGTTTGCATCATTCAACGCCTGCTCGACTGCATCGTCAAAGGGTTGTCCACAGCCGGTGGGCGCTGGCAGGCTCGTCCCCGTGACCTCGGATGCGCGCCTCTTCGCCCTGTTCGACGAGCTCGAGCAGGAGGCGACGGCCGCCTACGACCGGGAACGCACCCTGGAGGTGGGGGACCGGAGCCGTGCGGAGTACCGCGCGGTGACGCTGGCCAGCCGGATCGTCGCGTCCGTCGACACCGAGGTGTCGTTCGACGTCGAGGGGGTCGGCACGGTGCGGGGCGTCGTCGGACGCACGGGCGACGGGTGGTGCCTGGTCCGGGCGACGGCCGCGGACTGGGTCGTCGCCCTCGCCGCGGTCGAGGCGGTCCACGGCGCCTCCGAGCGCTCGCGCCCCGAGATCACCTGGTCACCGGTCCAGCGGCTCGGGCTGGGCGCCGCGCTGCGGCGGCTCGCGGACGCCGAGACCGAGTGCGTGCTGCACCAGCGTGGCGGCGCGCGGCACGAGTGCGTCGTGCGGCGGGTGGGCGCCGACTTCGTCGAGGTCGCCGTGCGCTCCGGACGCGGACGGCGGACCGTCCTGGTCGCGCTGGCGGCGGTCGCCGCCGTCCGGAGCGGCGTCTCCGCGGTCGTCTAGGGGCCGGTCAGCCGTGGGTCAGCCGTGGGTCAGCCGTGGGTCAGCCGTGGGTCAGGTCGCGTCCGCGTCGTACGGCGGGACCTCGCCGGCGGCCAGCGGCCGCTGGCCGTCGCGCACCGGCTTGTCCATCTCGTCCTCGGCGAGCGCCTCCATGATGTGCTTGCGCACGATGGTGCGGGGGTCGAGGTCGCGCAGCTCGAGGTCGGCGTACTCGGGCCCGAGCTCCGAGCGGAGGTCGTCCCGGGCGGTGCGCGCGAACCCGCGCAGCTGGCGCACCATCTGACCGGCCTGCTTCGCCACCTGGGGGAGGCGGTCGGGACCGAGCACCATCATCGCGACGAGCCCGATGACCGCGAGCTCGGGCAGGCCGATGCCGAACACGTCAGAACTTCGCGGTGGGCGTCAGTCCGAGCTGCATGCCCGCGAGCCCGCGGCCGCGGCCCGTGAGTCCCTGGGCGATCGCGAGGAGCTGCTGCGCGGCGGGCGTCGTCGGGTCCGACTCGACGATGGGCTTGCCCGCGTCCCCGCCCTCGCGCAGCGACGGGTCGAGCGGGATCCGGCCCAGCACGCGCACGTCGTACCCGAACCGCTGCGAGAGCGTCGCGGCCACGCGGTCGCCGCCGCCGCTGCCGAAGATCTCGAGCTTCTCGCCCGAGTCGGGGCTGACGAAGTAGCTCATGTTCTCGACGACGCCGACGACCCGCTGGTGCATCATCGAGGCCATCGTGCCGGCGCGCTCGGCGACCTCCGCGGCCGCCTCCTGCGGGGTCGTGACGACGACGACCTCGGCGTTCGGGAGGTGCTGGCCCAGCGAGATCGCGATGTCGCCCGTGCCCGGGGGCAGGTCGAGGAGGAGCGCGTCGAGGTCGCCCCAGTAGACGTCGGAGAGCATCTGCACGAGCGCCCGGTCGAGCATGGGCCCGCGCCACGCGACCACCTGGTCGCGGCGCGGCTTGAGCATCCCGATCGAGATCACCGAGACGCCCGTCGGGGTCGGGACCGGCATGATGAGGTCGTCGACCTGGGTCGGGCGCGCATCCGCCACGCCCAGCATCGCCGGCACGGAGTGGCCGTAGATGTCGGCGTCGACGATGCCCACCTTGAGGCCCTGCTGCGCCATCGCGAGCGCCAGGTTCACGGTCACCGACGACTTGCCGACGCCGCCCTTGCCGCTGGCGATCGCGAAGACGCGCGTGAGGGAGCCGGGCTGGGCGAAGGGGATCTCACGCTGCGCCTGACCCCCGCGGAGGGTCTCCTGCAGGCCCTGGCGCTGCTCGGCGTTCATCACGCCGAGCTCGATCTCGACCGAGGAGACACCGGCGAGCTCGCCGACGGCCGCCGTCACGTCGCGGTTGATCGTGTCCTTGAGCGGGCAGCCGGCGACCGTCAGGAGGACCTTGACGTGCACGGCCCCCTCCGGGGACACCGCGACGTCGTCCACCATGCCGAGCTCGGTGATCGGTCGCTTGATCTCGGGGTCGTTCACGCGGGCGAGCGCGGCCGTGACCTGCTCGACGCTCGGCGTGCCCGTGGGGGTGCCACTCATGGACGCCAGCCTAACCGTCGCCGGGTGCACGCCGAGCGGCGTGGTCGTCCCGGCCGTCCCGCTCGCCCCGCGGATCCCGGCCGCTGCCGCCCTCCCGGTCCTCGCGCGCCTCCTCCAGCTCGGCGAGGAGGCCGCGGAGCTCGCTGCGCAGGAAGTCCCGCGTCGCGACCTCGCCGACGGCCATCCGCAGCGACGCGACCTCGCGGGCCAGGAACTCCATGTCGGCGTGGGCCCGAGCGTTCGCGCGCCGGTCCTGCTCGGCCACCACCTTGTCCCGGTTCTCCTGGCGGTTCTGGGCGAGCAGGATCAGGGGCGCGGCGTACGAGGCCTGCAGGCTGAGCATGAGCGTCAGGAAGATGTAGGGGAACGGGTCGAAGCGCCAGCTCTCGGGCGTCACGACGTTCCACAGGACCCACACCGCGACGAACAGCGTCATGTAGGCGAGGAACTTCGCGGTGCCCATGAAGCGGGCGAAGTCCTCGGCGAAGCTGCCGAACGAGTCGGAGTCGACGCGGCGCTGACGCACGAAGGAGCGTCGCGGGTCGCGCGGGGTGTCGAGGCGGGCCCGGTCGCGCTGGCTCATGCTCCGGCCTCCCGTCGCTCGGCGCGCTCGGCGGCGCGCTCGCGCCAGTCTTCGGGCAGCAGGTGGTCGAGGAGGTCGTCGACGGTGACGGCACCGAGCAGACGGCCCTGGTCGTCCGTCACCGGCGCTGCCACGAGGTTGTACGTCGCGAGGTGCGCCGCCACCTCGTCCATGGTGGCGTCCGGGCGCAGGGGATCGAGCGACTTGTCGATCGCGGTCGCCGCGAGGCTCGAGGGCGGCTCGCGGAGGAGTCGCTGGATGTGGGCCGCGCCGAGCAGCCGGCCCGTGGGGGTCTCCAGCGGGGGGCGGCACACGAACACCAGCGCCGCCAGGGACGGCGTGATGTCCTCGTTGCGCACGTGCGCCAACGCGTCGGCCACCGTGGCGTCGGGGGAGAGGATCACCGGCTCGGGCGTCATCATGCCGCCGGCCGTCTCCTCGGCGTAGGCCATCATGCGCCGCACGTCGGCGGCCTCCTCCGGCTCCATGAGGGACAGGAGCTGCGCGGCGGTGTCGGCCGGGAGGTCCGCGATGAGGTCGGCGGCGTCGTCCGGCGACATCTCCTCGAGCACGTCGGCGGCCCGCTCGGAGCCGAGCTGCTCGACGATCTCGACCTGGTCCTCCTCGGGCATCTCCTCGAGGAGCTCGGCCAGCCGCTCGTCGTCGAGGGCGAGGACGACCGAGCGGCGCCGCTCCTCCGGGAGCTCGTGCACCATGCGGGCGGCGTCGGCGGGGCGCATCTCGGAGAGGGCCGCCAGCAGCTGGGTGGCGCCCTGGGCCTCGTCCTTCCGGCCGAGCCCCTCGACCTCGCCCCACTCCACCACGTGGGTCTGGCCCCGGCGGCGGAACCCGCGGGCGGCCTCCTGCACCGCCACCCGGCTGACGAACCAGTCGCGGGTGCGACCCTGCTCGACGGCGATGTCGAACACGACGCCCGCGACGTCGGTGTGGCGCAGGGTCACGCGGCTGTCCAGCATCTGCGCGATCACCAGGATCTCGGTGGGGCGCTGCTCGAAGCGGCGCACGTTGAGCAGCCCGGTGGTGGCGACGTGGTCGGTCTCGATGGCCAGCACCCGGGTCATCGGGAGGAACACCCGGCGGCGGCCGAAGACCTCGGTGACGAGCCCCACCACCCGGGGCGCACCCCCGTCGCTGCGGAGCACCACCACGACGTCGCGCACCTTGCCCACCTGTTCGCCCTGCGGGTCGAAGACCGGCAGTCCGAGCAGGCGGGCGGCGTACACGCGCGGGGTCGGGGAGCTCACGCGCCAACGCTACCGCCCCGCGGCGGCCTCGGACGCCAACGGTCAGACGGTCAGCAGCACGACGATCAGCAGCACGAGCACCGCGGCCGCCGCGACCGCCAGGGCCGCGATGGCCTGCCCCGAGGGCCCGCCCGATGACGCGGGCCGGTCCGGGCGCTGGCCCGCCCCCACCAGGGGCGGCGGGCCGACCGGGCGGGACGGGTGGGACGGGTTCGAGGGGCTCGAGGCACCCGGCCGCGGCGCGGGCCGCGGCAGCGGC
The DNA here is from genome assembly GCF_030818655.1 of Nocardioides zeae. NCBI lineage: Bacteria > Bacillati > Actinomycetota > Actinomycetes > Propionibacteriales > Nocardioidaceae > Nocardioides > Nocardioides zeae. The sequence continues at coordinate 918,437 of NZ_JAUTAN010000001.1, forward strand.
GTGGCGGGGTTGGACGCGCTGGACCCGCGCGACGGCCCGCCGCCGGGGTGCGGGTACGCCGGGTTCGAGGGACTGGACCCCCGGCTGTGCCCACCACCGGGGGGCGCGTACGGCGGGGGCGCCTTCCGGGCACCTCCCGGTCGCGGTGCTCCGGGGCGGACAGGGAGGCCGGCGCTGGAGCCCGCCGAGGCGGCGTCGCCGCGGTAGGGCGGGGGCGTGCGGCGGTTCGGGCTGGAGCTGGCGCTGTGGCCCGACGACGAGGCGGACGAGGGGGACGAGGGCGACGAGGGGTGGGACCCGCCGGTGGCCGGGGAGCCGGCGACCCCGCCGCGCTCGCCGCGGTCGGGGACGAGGCGGAGGTCGTCCCGCGTGCGGGCCCGGTCCGCGACGGCACGCAGGTCGCGGCGCATCGCGGCGGCGTCGGGGTAGCGCGCGGCGGGGTCCTTCGCCATCGAGCGGCGCAGGACGGCGTTGACCATGCGGGCCAGCGGGTCGGTCTCCCGGAACTGCGGGACCGGCTCGTTGAGGTGCGCGAGCCCGACCTCGACGTCGGTGCCCGCGAAGGGGGAACGGCCGGCGAGGGTCGTCCAGAGCACGCACCCCAGGGCGTAGATGTCGCTCGCCGGCGAGGCGGCCTCGCCACGGCACCGCTCCGGGGCCATGTAGCCCATCGTCCCCGCGACCGAGCCGGCCACGGTCAGCCCGGGCTGGTCGCCCTGGGCGATGCCGAAGTCGCAGAGGTAGGCGTGGAGGTCGTCGCTCGAGTCCCGGAGCAGCACGTTGCTCGGCTTGACGTCGCGGTGGATGACCCCGGCCGCGTGGGCGTCGTGGAGCGCGCCCGCCGTCTGGGCGACCACCGTCGCGCCGTCGCGCACCGGGAGGCCGCCCTGCGCCTTGATGGCCTGGCCCAGGTCGCCCCCGCGGACGTTCTGCATGGCGATGTAGAGGCAGCCGTCCTGCTCGCCGTGGTCGTAGATGTGGATGACGTGCACCGAGTCGAGGCGCGCCAGCGTCGACGCCTCGCGCACGAAGCGCTCGTGGTAGTCGTCCTGCGCGGCGTACTGCGGCGACAGCACCTTGAGGGCCACGGTGCGGCCGAGGCCGGCCTGCTCCGCGGCGTACACCACGCCCATGCCGCCGTGGCCGATCTGGTCGGTGATCCGGTAGGGGCCGAAATCGTCACCCACCTGGGGGAACTTCGCCATGCGGCCTCCTCACCGACCCGATCCTGCTCCGCGGCCCGCAGATCCTTGCAGTGCCGAACGAACCTATCCCACGCGGGACACGCCCAGAAACGCGTCGGGACCCGCGGGATCGGCCGTGGCGCCCGGTCAGCGCCAGGCGAACGTGGCGAGGACGGACCCGATCTCGGCGGCGCCCTCGTCCTCCGGCGTGTCGACCGACTGGCTGAAGGTCAGGGTGTGCGCCATCCCGTCCTTCAGGGCCACGAACTGGTGCACGCGGTAGGGCACGTCCCCGGCCGCCAGCAGCGTCGCCGACTGGTAGACGGCGTCGACACCGTCCAGCGCGTAGATGCCGTGCGCCTCGATGTCCTCGGCCCCCAGCTGCTGGAGGCTCGTCATCATGCCGATGCCGACCTGGTTGAGCGTCGTGCTCTCGGGCACGGCCTCCTCGACCGTGTTCACGTTGTGGCTGAACCCCCGCGTCGGCACCGTCGCGACCATGGCGGACGTGATGGAGGTGGACCGGTGGTCGTAGGGCTCCCAGCCCTCCGGGGCCTGGTAGGTGAAGGCGTCCGTCGTGACGACCTCGCCGCTCGCCGGGGTCGCCGTCGCTGCGGCGGGGAACGTCGTGCCCGACGCCGCCCCACCGCCGGCGGGCTCGTCGGACGCCTCGTCGGACGCCTCGTCGGACGCCTCGTCGGAGGTCGGTTCGGAGGTCGGGTCGGAGGTCGGGTCGGAGGTCGGGTCGCCGGACTCCGACGAGCGGTCCCCGGTGCTCTCGTCCGTCGGGTCGTCGCGGGTCATCACGAGGGCGCCGACGACGGTGGCCGCCAGCAGCACGACGCCGACCAGCCCGGCGGCGACCCAGGGGAGCGCCCGCGAGCGGCGGGCCGGCGGCTGCCACCCGCCGGGCGGGAGGCCCGTGCCCGTGCCCCTCCCCGTGCCCGTCCCTGTGCCTGTCCCCGGGCCTGTCCCCGGGCCTGTCCCCGGGCCCGCGCCGGCGGGCCCCGGCACCGGCCGGGCGGGGACGCTCAGGCTCGCGTCGCGGTGGCTGGTGACGTCGAGCGCGTGCCGGAGCTCGTCGCGGAGCTCCGCGGCGCTCGCGTGGCGCTCGGTCGGGTCCTTCGCGAGGGCTCGGCGCAGCAGCCGGTTGAGCGCCGCGGTGCCCGGGTCGTTCCCGGGCAGCTGGGGCACGGGCGCCTGCAGGTGCTGCACGCCGACCTCGATGTCGCTGCCCCGGTAGGGCGCGTGGCCCGTCAACGCCGCGACGAGCACGCAGCCCAGGGCGTAGACGTCCGTGGCCGGGGTCGCGTCCTCGCCCCGGCAGCGCTCGGGCGCCAGGTAGGCCACCGTGCCGGCGACCGCCCCCGTGGCGGTCAGCTCGGCGCGCTCCTCCTGGGCGATGCCGAAGTCGCAGAGGTAGGAGAACGGCTCGGACCCGCCGGCGCGCAGCAGGATGTTCGACGGCTTCACGTCACGGTGCACGATGCCCACCCGGTGCGCGTCGTCGAGCGCCTCCGCGACCTGGGCGGCGATCGTGAGCGCCGCGCGCGTCGGCAGCGCGCCGTGGCTGCCGAGGAGACGACCGAGGTCGCCCCCCGCGACGTGCTGCGTCGCCAGGTAGAGGCAGCCCTCGATCTCGCCGTGGTCGTAGACGTGGATGACGTGGGGGGAGTCGAGGCGCGCGAGCGCACCGGCCTCCCGGATGAAGCGTCCGCGGTAGTCCGCCTGCCGGGCCAGGTGGGGGGCGAGCACCTTGAGGGCGACCGTGCGGTCGAGCCCGCGCTGGCGCGCGGCGAAGACGACCCCCATCCCGCCCCGGCCGATCACGCCGGTGACCTCGTAGGGGCCGAAGGCCTCGCCGACCTGCGGATACCTCGCCACGCTCTCCCTGCTCCTCCCCGGCCCGCCCACGTCCGGGCCGTCGCCCCATCATGGACCACGGGACGGACGGTCCCGGCCCTCGTGGTCCACAGGGCGCACGGTCCGTCATGATGACCCGCATGGCGAAGACCAACCCTGGCAACTTCTTCGAGGACTTCCACGTCGGGCAGGTGCTCGAGCACGCCACGCCCCGCACGATCACCGAGGGCGATCGTGCGCTGTACGGCGCGATCTACCCCACCCGCTTCGCCGTGCCGTCCTCGGCCGCCTTCGCCGCGTCGGTCGGTCTCGAGCGCCACCCCGTCGAGGAGCTCGTCGCCTTCCACGTGGCCTTCGGCAAGACCGTTCCCGACGTCTCGCTCAACGCGGTCGCCAACCTGGGGTACGCGGAATGCCGCTTCCACCGGCCCGTGCACCCCGGCGACACCCTCCGCACGCGCTCGGAGGTGATCGGCCTCAAGCAGAACTCCAACGGCCGCAGCGGCGTCGTCTACGTGCGCTCCACCGCCACCGACCAGGACGGCGAGGTCGCCCTCGACTGGGCGCGCTGGGTGATGGTGCACAAGCGCGACCCCGAGTCGCCGGCGCCGGAGACCGTGGTGCCCGAGCTGGCGCCGTACGTCGCGGCCGCCGACCTCGTCGTGCCCGCCGGCCTGGACTTCACCGACTACGACACGACGGCCGCGGGCGAGCCGCACCGCTGGGACGACTACGAGGTGGGCGAGCGCATCGACCACGTCGACGGCGTCACGCTCACCGAGGCCGAGCACATGATGGCGACGCGCCTGTGGCAGAACACTGCGAAGGTGCACTTCAACACGGAGGCGCGCCCCGACGGCCGACGGCTCGTCTACGGCGGGCACGTCATCTCGCTCGCCCGGGCGCTCTCCTTCAACGGCCTCGCCAACGCGCAGCTGGTCGCGGCGATCAACGCGGGCGCGCACACGGCGCCGGCGTTCGCCGGCGACACCGTCTACGCCTGGTCGGAGGTGCTCGACAAGGCGGAGACCTCCGCGCCCGGCGTCGGCGCGCTGCGCCTGCGGCTGGTGGCGACCAAGGGGCGTGACGAGTCGATGACGCTCCGCGGCGAGGACGGCAAGCACGCGGCCGGCGTGCTGCTCGACCTCGACTACTGGGCGTTCGTCCCCCGCTGACGCGCGACCTCCCACCGATGACGCCGTCGGAGGCCGTCCGGCAGCAGGGGGCGGCCTGCGCCGCGCTCGACTCGCCGATGTACGCCGCGCTCTGCGCCCGCATCGCCGACGACCTGGACGCGGGCGGGCCCGTGGCCGCCGTGGTCGCGGGCCACGGGCACCTGCGGGGGCCGGACGCGCTCGCGCTGCGGCTGCTGGGGGCCGTCCACCGACTCGTGCTCGAGCGACGGGCCGGCGGGCTCGCCGTGTTCTACCCGTCCGTCGGCGGGACCTGGGAGGACGAGGCCGGGTGGGCGGCGTTCCGGGACCTCCTCGAGGCGGAGCCGGACACGGTGGCGGCCGGGCTCGACCTGCCGCAGACCAACGAGGTCGGCCGCGTCGCCGCGCTCCTCGGTGGGCTGCTGCACCTGCCCGACGCGTGCCGTCGGCCGCTGCGACTGCACGAGATCGGGGCGAGCGGCGGGCTGCTGCTGCGGCCCGACCACGTGCGGTGCACGAGCCCGGACGGGTTCGCCGCGGGACCGGCGGACGCCGCCCTCGTGCTCGCGGACGCCTGGACGGGTCGGCTCGCCGGACTGCGTCCCTGGCCGGATCTCGAGGTCGTGGAGCGCCGGGGCTGCGACCTCGCCCCGGTGGACCCGACCACCACGGCGGGACGCACCACGCTCGCGGCGTACACCTGGCCCGACCAGCCGGAGCGCTGGGAACGTCTCCGTGCGGCCCTCGCCCTCGCGGCTGCCGTGCCCGCGACGGTCGAGGCGGCGGACGCCGCCGACCTCGCCGACGACATCGAGCTGGTCGACGGGACGACCACGGTGCTGTGGCACGCGGTCGTGGAGCAGTACCTGCCGGCGCAGACGGCCGCGCGCGTCGAGCGCAGGGTCGCGGAGCTGCTCGAGGCCGCGACGCCGGACGCCCCGTTCGTGCACCTGGCCCTCGAGCCGCGACGCCGGGGGGACGACCGGCCCCTCACGGTGACGCTGCGCGCAGCCTGGGGCGCCGGCCGCGACCACCGCGACCTCGGCACCGCCGCGCCCCACGGCGTACCCGTGCGCTGGGGGTGAGGGCGGGGTGGCACTTTCCCCGGTCGACCGGGGAACACGCCGCTTTGACCATCAAATTTGATGGTCAAAGCGACACTTTCCCCGGTCGACCGGGGAAATTCGTGACCTCCTGGGACCGGGGCCGGGCCCCTCAGAGCGCGCCGAGCTCCGTCTCGAGGTCGTCAAGCCCGAGCGCGCCGAGGCTCAGCGCCGCCATGTGCCACGCCTTGAGGTCGAACGCCTCGCCGTGGCGGGCCCGCGCGGTGGCCCGGCCCGCGAGCCACGAGCGCTCGCCCAGCTTGTAGCTGATGGCCTGTCCGGGCCAGCCCAGGTAGCGCACGATCTCGGAGTCGACGAAGTCGCTCGACCGGCCGGTGTGGGCGTTGAAGAACGCCCGGGCGGTGTCCGGCGTCCACACCTCGCCGGGCGCGACGGGGGAGTCGGCGGGCGCGCGGAGCCCGAGGTGCATGCCGAGGTCGATGACGACCCGGACGGCGCGCATGAGCTGGGCGTCGAGGTAGCCGATCCGCTCCTCGGGGCCGAGGAAGCCGAGCTCGTCCATGAGGCGCTCCGCGTAGAGCGCCCACCCCTCGGTGGCCCCGCTGGTGGACCCCACGGAGACCTGGAACGTCGACAGCTCCTCCGCGCGGTGCACCCACTGGGCCAGCTGGAGGTGGTGGCCCGGGACGCCCTCGTGGTACCAGGTGCTCACGAGGTCGTACACCGGGAAGCGGGTGCGCCCCAGCGTCGGCAGCCACGTGCGGCCCGGGCGGGCGAAGCCCAGGGACGGCCGCGTGTAGTACGGCGCGGCGGCGCTGCCCGGCGGCGCGATCATCGCCTCGACGCGCCGCAGCGGGGGCGCGATGTCGAAGTGGGTGCCGTCGAGGTCGTCGATGGCCCGGTCCATCATCTGCTGCAGCCAGGCGCGCACCTCGTCGACGCCCTCGACGGCGGCCCCGTGCTCGTCGAGGTGGCGCATCGCGGCGACCGGACCGGCGCCGGGCACGAGGTCGTCGGCGAGCGCGCGGATCTCGGCGTCGATGCGTCGGAACTCCTCCCAGCCCCAGGCGTAGGTCTCCGCCGGGTCGATCGCCGCGCCCGCGACCTGGCGGGTGGCGAAGAGGTAGCGGTCCTCGCCGACCGCGTCGGGCACGCCGACCGTCGCCGGCAGGTAGGTGTCGACGAGGAACCCCCGCAGCGCGGCGACCCCCGCGGCCGCGGCGTCGGCACCTCGCTCGAGGTCCGCCCGCAGCGTCGTCGGCCCGCCCGCCACGAGGTCGTGGAACCAGGAGCGCCCCCCGACGTCGAGCCACGAGTCGAGCTGGCCCACCACGGTCGTCACCTGCCGCTCGGCGGCGAGGAGACCACGCCGCCGGCCCTCGTCGAGCGCCGCGGCCCACCCCTCGTACGCCGCGGGCACGCGCGCCAGCCGCCGCGCGATCGCCGCCCAGTCGTCGTCGGTGGCGGTCGGCATCAGCGAGAAGGAGCTCCGCACGGCCTGCGGCGGTCCGAAGATGTTGCGCACCGTACGCAGGTGCTCGCCGCGGTCGTGGGCCTCCACCACCACGCCCAGCCGATCGCGCAGGAGGGCGGCGCACCGACGCTCCACGGGGTCGTCGAGCACGACGGCGCCACCCGCGTCGTACCGGTCGAGGAGCCCCAGCGTGCGGCGGGCCAGGTCGGCCTGGGCCGCCGCGCCGTCGGGGGAGAGGTCGGGCAACCCGTCCTCGTGCTCGCGCAGCCCCAGGCTGCTGCTGACGAGGGGGTCGAGGACCGCCAGCTCCGTCACGTAGGTGTCCGCGATCCGGCGGGGCGTGGTCGTGTCTCCCGAGAGCATGGGGTCCATCCTGCCCCGTGACCCTGACGGGCCCAGCGGCACGGGGCCGGGGGGCGGGGGTGTTGACTGCTCCCCATGGGCCTCGTTCTGGTGCGTCACGGTGAGACCGCGTGGAGCCGGGAGGGCAAGCACACCTCGGTGACGGACCTCCCGCTGACCGCGACCGGGGAGGAACAGGCCCGCAGCCTGGCGCCCCGACTCGCGTCGCTCGACATCGTCGCCGCCCGGGTGAGCCCGCGCCTGCGGGCGCGTCGCACCGCCGAGCTGATCGGGTTCGCCGACGCGGAGGTCGACGAGCGGCTCGTGGAGTGGGGGTACGGCGACCTCGAGGGCCGCCGCACCGTCGAGATCCGCGAGGAGCAGCCGGGCTGGACGGTCTGGGACGGGCCCGTGCCGGGCGGCGAGAGCGCCGGCGAGGTGAGCGCGCGGTGCGACGCGGTCATCGCCGACGCCGTCGCGACGCTCGAGCGGGTCGCCGACGAGCGGGGCGGCGACGTGCCGGGCGAGGGGCTGGGACCCGAGGTGCTGCTCGTGGCCCACGGCCACCTGCTCCGCGCCCTGACCGCACGGTGGCTCGGGCTGGACGTCGCCGACGGCCGTCTCTTCCGGCTCGACACCGCCCGCCTCACCGAGCTGGGCCACGAGCGCGAGCAGCGCGTGCTGCGCCGCTGGAACGCTTGACGCCCCGCGGGCCGGACCCGCACGGTAGGCCCCATGCTCGTCGCGGGATGCCCCCGGTGCACGTCGCCGGTCACCGAGTGGGAGGGCACGTGGGCGTGTGACGTCCACGGGCCGACGCCGCCGCTGCTGCGCCCGCCGGAGGTCTCGTACGACGCGTTCGCCGACCACCTGCGGCGTACCCCGGGGTTCCCCACCTACCTCCCCTGGCCCCTCGGACCCGCCTGGCACGTCAGCGACTTCGCGCTCGTCGAGATCGCGGGGGAGGGGGAGGCGCCGCGGCCCGGGGCGTCGCTGACCTGCGCGAGCGGGGTCAGCGCGCTCGACGGGCCCGTCGAGGTGATGGTGGTCGCCGAGGAGCCGGGCATCGGGCTCGGCGCCCGGTGCGCCGGCACGAGCGGTCCCGACCCGGGTGACGACGTCGGCCGCGGCGCCCCGGACGTGCGCGTGCGGATCGGGCAGCAGACCGTGCCGTTGTGGACCGTCTCGACGAGCGGGGCCGACGACCGCTTCGACCGCTCCGTCGTGGCGGGGGAGGCCGAGGGGCGCTGGCTCTGGCTGGTGCTGCGACCCGCCTCGGCGATCCTGCTGCTCCGTGACGACTGGATCCTCCAGGACCTCTCCGGGGTGGGGCCGCCGCTCGTGGAGCTGCCCTTCGGGGGCGAGCGCCCGGTCTGGTGACGCGGCGGCCTAGAGTCGCCCCCGTGCGCATCGACCTGCACGCCCACACCTGCATGAGCGACGGCACCGACACGCCGTCGGAGCTCGTGCACGCGGCCGTCGCCGCCGGTCTCGACGTCGTGGCCATCACCGACCACGACACGAGCGTGGGCTGGGACGAGGCCGTGGTCGCCGCCGAGGCGGCGGGCATCGGGCTGGTCCGGGGCATGGAGATCAGCACGCGGTTCCGCGGTCGCGGCGTGCACCTGCTGGGCTACCTGCCCGATCCGACCCACCCCGGGCTCCTCGCGGAGCTGCGCGCGGTGCTCGACGGCCGCGACGCGCGCGTCCCGGCGATGATCCAGCGGCTCCGGGGCCTCGGTCTCGACGTGACCGTCGAGGGGGTACGGCGCCTGGCCGGCCCCACCGCCGCCGTCGGGCGTCCCCACGTGGCGGACGCCCTCGTGGCGAAGGGCTACGTCGCGTCCCGGGGGGAGGCCTTCGACCGCTACCTGAGCCCCGGCCGCGTCGCCTACGCCAGCCGTGCCGCCGGGGACCTGGAGACGATGCTCGCCGCGCTCCGGGCCGCCGGCGGGGTCGGTGTCGTCGCCCACCCGTGGGGGCGGCACGACCCCGGGGTGCTCGACCACGACGGCCTGGCCCACCTCGCGGACCTCGGGCTCGTGGGCATCGAGGTCGACCACCAGGACCACGACCGCGCCTCCCGCGCCGAGCTGCGCGAGATCGCCCGGTCCCTCGGGCTGGTCGTGACGGGGTCCAGCGACTACCACGGCCACGGCAAGGTCGACCACGACCTGGGCTGCAACCTGACGGCGCCCGAGGAGCTCGAGCGCCTCCTCGAGGCCGCCGCTGCCTCGGCCCGGGCCGCCGGGCGCGACGTGCCCGCGATGATCTGGCCCCGCGCGGCGGGGTGAGGGTCTGGCCCCACCCGCAGGTGTAACGCGGTGTCCGGGCTACTCCACACGTGGTCGACCACGTGTGGAGTAGCACTAACACCGCGTTACACGAGGAGGGGGCTACTGCCGGCCCAGCCGCTGCGCGCGCTGCAGGAGGCCGGACGGCACGAGGCGCGCCGCGCCGACGAGCACCCGGTAGCGCCGCGAGGGCACGACCAGCGCCCTCCCGGCCTCCACCGCGTCGAACGTGGCGTCGACGACGTCGTCCACCTCCAGCCACAGCGCCTTCGGGGCCGACGCGCGCTCGACCCCCATGCGCCCGTGGAACTCGGTGCGCACGAAGCCCGGGCAGACGGTGGTGATGCGGACGCCGGACGGCCCGTACTCCTGCGCCGCCCAGAGACCGAACCGGTTCACCCAGGCCTTCGCCGCGCCGTACGTGCCCCGGGGGAGGAACGCGGCGACGCTCGAGACGTTGACGACCGTGCCCGAACCACGCTCCGCCATGGGACCGAGGGCCGCGTGGGTCAACCGGAGCACGGCGGTGACGAGCACGTCGAGCATCGCCTGCTCCGCCTCGACGTCGTTGTCGAGGAACCGCCCCTTCAGCCCGAACCCGGCGTTGTTGACCAGCCACTCCACGGGACGGCCGGGATCGGCCAGCCGCGCCGCCACGCGGTCGAGGTCGGCTCGGTCGACGAGGTCGGCGGCGATCGTCTCGACCGCGACCCCGTGGCGCTCCCGGATGCTCCCCGCGACCTCGGCGAGCCGGTCCGCGTCGCGGGCGACGAGCACCAGGTCGAACCCGCGGGCGGCGAGCCGCTCGGCGTAGCCGGCGCCGATGCCGGCGGTGCCACCCGTGACGAGGGCGACGGGACGGGGGTCGGAGGCGGGAGCGTTCATGGGGTCATGATGCCGGTCACCTCCGCGCCGGCGTGCTCCTCGTGCATGATGGGGCGCCATGGGCACCGTTCTCGCGATCGCGAACCAGAAGGGCGGCGTCGCGAAGACCACGTCCGTCGCCTCCCTCGGCGCGGCGCTCGCCGAGCTGGGTCAGCGCGTCCTCGTCGTCGACCTCGACCCGCAGGGCTCGCTGACGTTCTCGCTCGGGGTCGACCCCGAGGACCTCGAGCTCTCGGTGCACCAGGTGCTCACCCAGGGGCTGGACGCCCGTGAGGTGATCATCCGCACCGAGGACGACGTCGACCTGCTCCCGGCGACCATCGAGCTGGCGCGGGCCGAGGCCGAGCTCCTCACCCGCACGGGCCGCGAGCACGTGCTGAAGGCCGCGCTCGAGCAGCTCGCCGACGACGAGGTGGAGCACGACTGGGTCCTCCTCGACTGCCCGCCGTCCCTGGGGGTGCTCACCGTCGCGGCGCTGACGGCGGCCGACGGCGTCGTCATCCCGCTCCAGTGCGAGACGCTGTCGCACCGCGGGGTCTCGCAGCTGCTCGACACCGTCCACGACGTCAAGCGGTTCACCAACCGCCGCCTGGCGGTGTGGGGCGTGCTGCCGACGCTCTACGACGGCCGCTCCTCCCACGCCCGGGCCGTGCTCGAGTCGATCCCCGGCACGTTCGAGCTCGAGGTGTTCTCGCCGCCGATCCCGAAGACCATCCGGTTCGCCGAGGCCCCGGCCAAGGGCCGCTCGATCCTCGCGACCGCGAACTCGACGAAGGGCGCCGCGGCGTACCGGGAGGTCGCGGCCGCGCTCGTGGAGCGAGCTGCCCGGCGCTGATCCCGCCGCGGCGTACTCCCTGACGTTCGGCACCGGGCCGCGGCCCGGGACCGGCGTGTCGCGTGCGGAACGTCAGGGACTATCGCCACAGCCCGAACGCACGAACCCCGCCCGGCGCGACACCGGACGGGGTTCGACTGCAGGAGTACGCCGCGGGCTCAGCCCTCGGCGCCGGCGGACGCCGCCGGGGCGTCGGCCGTGGTCTCGGCGCCGCTGCCGCCCTCGGTGGAGCGACCCGCGCCACCGCGCGAGCGGCGACGACGGCGGCGGTTGCGCGACGGGCCGTCGGTGCGGGGCTCGCCCTCGGCCGGGCCGTCGCCCTCGACGACCGCGGTCGTCTCGACCGCGGCGGCGGTCGGGGAGGCGGCACCGTCGAGGCGCTCGCCGCTGCGGGTCCGCGTGCGGGTGCGGTTGCGCGAGGTGCGGTCGCCGTCGCGCTTCTCGCGGGGCTCGCGCGACGACCGCGACGACTCGCGCGGCTCGCGGGGCTTCTCGGGTGCGATGCGACCCTTGGTGCCCTCGGGGATCGACAGCTCGGTGTAGAGGTGCGGCGAGGTCGAGTAGGTCTCGACCGGCTCGTCGAACGGCAGGTCGAGGGTCTTGTTGATGACCTTCCACCGCGTCACGTCGGCCCAGTCGACGAACGTGACGGCGACGCCGGAGGCGCCGGCCCGGCCGGTGCGGCCGATGCGGTGCACGTAGGTCTTGTCGTCCTCGGGGCACGTGTGGTTGACGACGTGGCTGACGCCGGCCACGTCGATGCCGCGCGCGGCGACGTCGGTGGCCACCAGCACGCGCAGCTTGTTCTCGCGGAACTTGGCGAGGGCCTTCTCGCGGGCCGCCTGCGCCATGTCGCCGTGCAGGGCGGAGGCGGCGAACCCGCGCTCCTCCAGGTCGTCGGCGACGCGCTGCGCCTGGCGCTTCGTGCGGGTGAAGACGATGACCTTGTCGGCGTCGTCGGCCTGCAGGATGCGACCGATGATCTCCGGCTTGTCGAGGTCGTGCGCCTGGTAGACGTGCTGCGCCGTCGCCGGCACCGTCGCGTTCTCGTAGGACGACTCCGCGCGGATGTTCATCGGCGAGCGCATGTGCATCCGCGCCAGCGCGACGATGGCCGACGGCATCGTGGCCGAGAAGAGCATGGTCTGGCGCGACGCCGGCGTCTTCGACAGCAGCTTCTCCACGTCGGGCAGGAAGCCGAGGTCGAGCATCTCGTCGGCCTCGTCGAGCACGAGGCTGCGCACGTGGGAGAGGTCGAGCGCCCGCTTGTTGGCGAGGTCGAGGAGGCGGCCGGGCGTGCCGACGACGACCTCGACGCCGGCCTCGAGGGCCTCGAGCTGCGGCTCGTAGCCGACGCCGCCGTAGACGGTCAGCACGCGGATGCCGCGGTCGGAGCCCGCGAGCTTGAGGTCGTTCGAGACCTGCAGCGCGAGCTCGCGGGTCGGGGCGACGACGAGGGCCTGGGGCTTGCCGGCGGGGAGGGCGTCGTAGCCCTCGTCCTGCGGGCCGACGGAGCGCTGCAGCACCGGGATGCCGAAGGCGAGCGTCTTGCCGGTGCCGGTGCGGGCCTGGCCGATGAGGTCGGTGCCGGCCAGGGCGACCGAGAGGGTCATCTCCTGGATGGCGAACGGGGTGGTGATGCCGGCGCGCTCGAGCGCGTCGCAGATCTGGGGGTGCACCCCGAGGGTGCGGAACGTGGTGGTCAGTGTCTCGTCGCTTTCGTGGTCGATCGGTGTGGCCGACCCGTTCGAGACGCTCCGGCGCGGTCGGGCCCTGCGGGCCGCGGTCGGTCGGGCGGGAGGCGAGGAGGTCTGCCACGCACATACCGGCGGAGTCGTTCCTCCGCCGCAGAGGCGAGCGCGGGCTGCGCTCGGCGCACGCCAGTGTATCCCCTAGGCTGCGGACCATGACCGACTCCCCGACGGGAAGCGCCACGGCGGACCTCTCCGAGGCGTCGAGCGAGCTGGACGACCCCGCCTACCGGGCGGCCGTGGTGGACCTCCTCGGCGCCATCGCCTACGGCGAGATCTCGGCCTTCGAGCGGCTCGCGGAGGACGCGAAGCTCGCGCCCGACCTCGAGGACAAGGTGGCGCTCGCGACGCTGGCGGCGGGCCAGCTCGACCAGGTCGCGGCGCTCCGCATGCGGCTGGAGGAGCTCGGCGCCGACCCGTTCGAGGCGATGGCGCCCTTCCGCAAGCCGATCGAGGACTTCCACCGCCACACGGCGCCCGCCGACTGGTGGGAGGGGCTCGTGAAGGCCTACGTCGGCGACGGCATCGCGAACGACTTCTACCGGGAGGTCGCCGCCTTCCTCGACCCGGAGACCCGGGACCTCGTCATCGCCACCCTCGGCGACACGGGGCACGCGGACTTCGTGGTCGAGCGCCTGCGCGCCGCCTTCGCGGTCGACCGGCAGCTGTCGGGCCGCCTCGCCCTCTGGGGCCGCCGGCTCATGGGGGAGGCCCTCACCCAGGCGCAGCGCGTCGCCGCCGAGCGCGACGCCCTCGCCGCGCTCATCGCGGGCGGGGTCGACCGGCCCGGGCTGGACCTCGTGGCGATCGGCAAGATGTTCTCGCGCATGACCGAGCGGCACGCGGCCCGCATGACCACCCTCGGCCTGGCGCACTAGCGCCCGACCCCCGCCGTACGACGAACGCCCGGCCCCCGCGTGAGCGGGAGGCCGGGCGTTCTCCGTGCGGGGGGGCCGGGGCGGGTCAGCCGCGGAAGCCGACGTGCCCGACGCTCGGGGTGCCGATCTCGACGTAGGCCAGCTTGGCCGACGGGACGAGGACCGTGCGGCCCTTCGTGTCCGTGAACGTGAGGACGTCGGCTCCGCCGGTGACGAGCGCCGTCACGCCCTCCGCGTCCAGGTCCGTGTCGAGGACGAGCTCGCGGGGCGCGTGCTGGATGCCGATCTTGATCTCCATGCGAGGTTCCTCCTGGGGCTCGGGTGGGTCCGTGCGGATCCCGTGGTTCTGCAACCGTTCTACCGGGTGCTGCCTCAGCCGGCGGAGCCGGCCTCGGCGGCGTGTGCCTCGTCGGACTTCGGGTAGCCCCGGATGCCGCGCCAGGCCAGGCCGGAGACGAGGGCGACCGCGTCGTCGAGCGAGATGCCCTGCGCCTCCGCGAGCCAGAACCGCGCGCTGACCTGCGCCATTCCCACGAGCGAGACCGCGAGCAGCTTGGCGGCCTCGGTCGGCAGCCCGGTGTCGTCCGCGATCACCTCGGCGACGAGGTCGGCGGTCTCCGCGGTGACGCGCTCGATCTGGGCGCGCACGGCGGGCTCGCTGGTGAGGTCGGACTCGAACACGAGGCGGAACGCGCCCGTGTCGTGCGCGACGTAGTCGTAGAACGCCTTCACCGTCGCCGCGACGCGCAGCTTGTTGTCGGGCGTCGAGGCGAGCGCCTCGCGACAGCTCGCGATGACCGTCGAGCAGGACTGGTCGAGGAGCGCCAGGTAGAGGTCCAGCTTGCCCGGGAAGTGCTGGTAGAGCACCGGCTTGGAGACGCCCGCACGCTCGGCGATGTCGTCCATGGCGGCCGCGTGGTAGCCCTGCGCGACGAACACCTCGAGCGCCGACTCCAGGAGCTGGGCACGGCGTTCCTTGCGGGGCAGCCGATTGCCCCGAGGCCGGGCGCTCCCGCCCCCGAGTGCGAAGTCTCCGATGCCCACGTGCGTGTCTCCTCGTCGTCCTGCGCTGCGCTGCGGGCGCCGAGCCTACCGCCCGGTCACCTGCCGGCCGCGCCGGGCCGCGGCGCGCCGCGCCGGTCGGTGCGGTCCGGATGACGGACAGCGGTACGGCGCGGCGGGGGCCGCGCGGGAACATGGGCGACGCACCCGGTGTTGCCCGATCGACGCCCGATGTCCGACCGGTCGCCCAGCCTCCGGTCGGTTCCCCACCCAGAAGCACCACCCGGACGAGGAGAACCCGTGTCCTTCCCAGCACTCGTGGAGCCGGCCGACGAGCTGACCGTCGACGAGGTCCGCCGCTACAGCCGCCACCTGATCATCCCGGACGTCGGGATGACGGGGCAGAAGCGCCTCAAGAACGCGAAGGTCCTGGTCATCGGTGCCGGCGGCCTCGGCAGCCCGGCGCTCATGTACCTCGCCGCGGCCGGCGTCGGCACGCTGGGCATCGTCGAGTTCGACGAGGTCGACGAGTCCAATCTGCAGCGCCAGATCATCCACGGCCAGTCCGACGTCGGTCGCCCCAAGGCGCTCTCGGCCAAGGAGTCGGTGCAGGAGATCAACCCGCTCGTCAACGTGGTCGTCTACGAGGAGCGCCTCGACAACGACAACGTCCTCTCGGTCTTCGAGGGCTGGGACCTGATCGTCGACGGCACGGACAACTTCGCGACGCGCTACATGGTCAACGACGCGGCGTACTTCCTGAAGATCCCCTACGTGTGGGGCTCGATCTACCGCTTCGACGGCCAGGCCTCGGTGTTCTGGCCCCACGCGGTCGACGAGAACGGCGAGTCGGCGGACGCGCCCTGCTACCGCTGCCTCTACCCGGAGCCCCCGCCGCCGGGCATGGTGCCGTCGTGCGCCGAGGGCGGCGTGCTCGGCGTGCTCTGCGCCTCCATCGGCTCCATCCAGGTCAACGAGGCGATCAAGGTGCTGACCGGGGCCGGCGAGCCCATCGTCGGCAAGCTGATGATCTACGACGCGCTGGAGATGGAGTACCGCAAGCTCCGCGTCCGCAAGGACCCGAAGTGCGCGCTGTGCGGCGAGAACCCGACCGTCACGGGCCTCATCGACTACGACGCGTTCTGCGGTGCGGTGTCCGAGGAGGCGGCCGACGCGGCCGCCGGCTCGACGATCTCGGTCGTCCAGCTGGAGCACATGCTCAAGGAGCGCGAGGAGGGCAGCCGCGACTTCGTGCTCGTCGACGTGCGCGAGCCCAACGAGTTCGAGATCAACCGCATCCCCGGCTCCGTGCTGATCCCCAAGGGCGACTTCCTCAACGGCTCGGCGCTCGAGCAGCTGCCGTCGGTGGACTCGGGCACGCAGGTCGTCCTCCACTGCAAGTCGGGCGTGCGCTCGGCCGAGGCGCTGGCCGTGCTCAAGGGCGCCGGCTACGACGACTCGGTGCACGTCGGCGGCGGCGTCGTGGCCTGGGTCAACCAGATCGACCCGAGCCAGCCGGCGTACTGACGCCGCACGGTCCCGGCACGCGCGGGTGGCCCTCCGGGGCTACCCGCGCGTAACCCGTCCGGGGGGTGTGTCGTTCGTCACGACATGACCCTCTCTCGGACCTCCCTCCCCACCGGTCGCCAGACCGCCGCCGGACTCCTCTCCGGCGCCCTCGCCGCCTCGCTCGTCGTCGCCGCGTCCTCCGCGCCGGCCTCGGCCGCCCCGCGCACGACCTGGGCGGATGCCGCCACGGCGAGCATCCACCCCGGCGTGCAGATGTACACCGAGGGCGCCCAGTGCACGAGCAACTTCGTGTTCACGGACGCCGCGGGCTCGACCTACGTCGGGTACGCCGCGCACTGCGCCGGCACCGGCGAGGCCACCGACACCGACGGCTGCGAGGCCGGGTCCCTCCCGCTCGGCACCCGCGTCGACTTCGTCGAGGGCGGTTCGCTGCTGGCCGAGGGGACCCGCGTGGGCGGCGGCACGCTCGTCTACTCGAGCTGGCTCGCCATGGACGCCGTCGGCGAGACGGACGCGGACACCTGCGCCTACAACGACTTCGCCCTCGTGGAGGTCGACGCCGCGGACGCCGGTGACGTCAACCCGTCGGTGCCCTTCTTCGGCGGCCCCGTGGCGCTCTCCACGACGGGCACCTCGCCGGGCTCCCAGGTCTTCTCCTTCGGCAACTCGAGCCTGCGGGGCGGCATCGAGGTGCTCTCGCCCAAGTTCGGCCTCAGCCTGGGGGAGACGGGCAACGGCTGGTCGCACTCCGTCTACACCCTCACGCCGGGCGTCCCCGGCGACTCGGGCTCCGGCTTCCTCGACGCCGACGGCAACGCGCTGGGCACGCTCTCCACGCTGGCGCTCGCCCCGCTGCCGCTGTCGAACGGCGTGGGCGACCTGGCGAGCGAGCTGGCCTACGCGCAGGAGCACGCGGGCATCGACGGCCTGCAGCTCGTGCCGGGCACCGAGGAGTTCAACGGCGGCCTCGGGCTCTGACCCGGGTCGCCTGACAGGACGGCCGGGTCGGTCCGTAGAGGAAAACGCGGACCGGCTCCGGGCTGGGAGAAAAGAAACGCGGACCGGAGGTCGCGACACGCCGACCGGCAGCACCGTCCGGTCCGCGTTCTCTTTCCCCCGCGCGCACTTTCCTCGCGCCGGCCCCGTCGGCCGCGGCCCGCTGCATGATGGGCCCATGGCCGACCCCCACGCCGAGGAGCAGGAGCCCGCGCCCGACCACACCGAGCTCGTGCTGCGCGCGGTCGAGGCGGTCCCGCGGGGCCGCGTGACGACGTACGGCGCGATCGCCGACCACGTCGGCGGCGGTGGGCCGCGGCGGGTCGCCCGCGTGCTGTCGCGCGACGGGGCCGGGGTGTGCTGGTGGCGCTGCGTCCGCGCCGACGGCACGCTCCCGGCGCACCTGCACGAGGAGGCGCTGGCGGCGTACGTCGCGGAGGGCACCCCGCTGCGGCCACGACGCCGCGACGGCAGCCGCCCGGTGGACATGGCCGGCGCGTTCTGGGCGCACGGGGTGGACGGGCCCGCGGGCGACTGACCCGCGCCGGCGCGGTCGCGCCCGTGGCAGGCTGTGGCCGACCGATCGAGCGCGGGGGAGTACGACGTGAGCAGCGAGAGCACCGGCATCCGGGTGATGGTGGTCGACGACCACCCCATGTGGCGCGACGCCGTCGAGCGCGACCTGGTCGCGGCCGGCTTCGACGTGGTGGCGGTGGCCGCCAACGGCACCGACGCGATCAACCGGTTCAAGGCCGCCCGGCCGCAGGTCGTGGTGCTGGACCTGCAGATCCCCGCGCCCGCGGGGGACGCGGTGACGGCCGAGGTGCTCGCCCACGACCCCTCGTCGCGCGTGCTCATCCTGTCGGCGTCGGGGGAGCAGGGCGACGTGCTGGCCGCGGTGAAGGCGGGCGCGACCGGCTACCTCGTGAAGTCGGCCTCGCGCGAGGAGCTCATCGCCGCCGTGCGGCGGGTCGCCGCCGGGGACACGGTGTTCACGCCGGGTCTCGCCGGTCTCGTCCTGGGGGAGTTCCGGCGGATGTCGAGCGGCGCGACCGAGGACGACGGCACGCCGCGGCTGACGGAGCGGGAGACGGAGATCCTGCGGTACGTCGCGAAGGGCATGTCCTACAAGCAGATCGCCGAGCGGCTCGTGCTGTCGCACCGCACGGTGCAGAACCACGTCCAGAACACGCTGCGCAAGCTCCAGCTGCACAACCGCGTCGAGCTGACGCGGTGGGCGATCGCGCAGGGGCTCGACGACCTCGACGGTCCGGACGACGACCGCGAGAGCGCCTGAGCCGGTGGCGGACGACGCGGGTCTCGACGCCGCCGGGCCGGACGAGCGCCTCCTCGCGGAGGCGGACGCCCTCTACGCGCTCGCGCCCGGTGACTTCACCCCGGCGCGTGACGCCCGCGCCAGGGAGCTGAAGCGGGAGGCCCCGGAGCTCGCCGCCGCGGTCAAGGGGCTGCGGCGGCCGTCGGTCGCCGCCTGGTTGGTGGACCAGCTGGTCCGCCACGACCCCGACCGGGTCGACGAGCTGCTCCAGGTGGGTGCGGCCCTCCGGGAGGCCCAGGACGCCCTCTCCGCCGACGACCTCCGCGCCTTCACCAAGCAGCGCCGCCAGCTGACGGCGTCGGTCACCACCCGTGCCCGTGCGCTCGGCCGCCAGCTCGGCACGAAGGTGAGCGAGTCGGTCGCCGAGCAGGTCGAGGCGACGCTCACGGCGGCCGTGCTCGACGCCGGGGCGGGGGAGGCGGTCCGCACGGGCCTGCTCGTCACGGCGCTGCGACCGGCCGGCGTCGACCCGGTGGACGTCGACGCGGCCCTCGCGGTCCCGGGAGCGGCCGGGCACGTCGCCGTACCGGTCGACGGGTCCGGGGACACCGAGGAGACGGCCGGCCCGGCCCTGCGGGTCGTGCCCGACGACCCGGGCGCGGACGACCGGCGCCGCCAGGAGGCGGAGGACGCGCTCGCGGCCGCGGAGGAGGCGCTCGGTGCCGCCGAGGCGGAGCTGGAGGAGGTCGAGGAGGAGGTCGAGGACCTCGAGGCCCGCTCGCTCCAGGCCGAGGCACGGGTCGAGGAGCTGCGGACCCGCCTCGCGGAGGCCGAGACCCGGCAGGCCCGCGTCGAGGACCAGCTGGCCGACGCCGAGGAGTCGCGGGACGAGCAGCGCGAGGCCGTCGACGCCGCTCGCGCCGAGCGCGACGAGGCCCGCCAGCGGCTCAGCCGCTGGACCTGAGGCGTCGAGCCGGAGCGTCTCGTCCAGGTCGACGACGCCCACGCGCGTGAAACGCCCGCGGGTGGGGAAGGGCGCTGCTCGGCGGCGCGTCGGTGGACGTGACCTCCACGCGAGGGCAGAGTGGAGCGCCACGGGGCCGACGACGTCGTCGGTCCGCCGGGCGCTCAGGTGAGCCGGACGGAGGACCAGGCGATGGCGGAACCAAGCACGAACGCACCGACGGGGCAGGCGGGACAGACAGGGCAGACGGGGCACGCGACGGGAGAGCCCGAGCTGAAGCGGGTGATGGGCCCGGGACTGCTGCTGCTGTTCATCATCGGCGACATCGTCGGCGCGGGCATCTTCGCGATCACCGGCAGCGTGGCCGGACAGGTCGGCGGCGTCGCCTGGCTCCCGTTCCTCGTCGCGTTCGCGATCGCGACGGTGACGGCGTGCTCCTACCTGGAGATGGTGACGAAGTACCCGGAGGCCTCCGGCGCGGCGCTCTACGTGCACAAGGCCTTCGGCATGCACTTCGTGACCTTCATCGTCGCGTTCACCGTGATGTGCTCGGGCATCACCAGCGCGGCGACCTCGTCGAACCTCGTCGCGGGCAACCTGCTCGTCGGGTTCGACCGCGTCGTCGGAGGCGTGCCCACCGGCAACATCGCGACGCTGCTCACGGCCCTGGCCATCGTGGTGCTGCTGGCCCTCGTCAACATCCGGGGCGTCAGCGAGAGCGTGAAGCTCA